>NZ_JBEXMT010000025.1:0-156588 GCF_040610675.1 Nonomuraea sp. NPDC003804 | reverse complement strand
AACCTGCCGGTGTCCGGCCCCCACCAGCCCGGATAGCGATCGTCAAGTTTGTACCGGCGGCCCGACGGGTCAGCGGCCGGGACGGTAACGCTTGGCCGCCCTGGCGTGCGCCTCGTTCAGCAGCGTGTACGCCTGCCCGCCGGTCGCCTCGCCGGGGTTGAGGACGCAGATCCATCCCTGGACGGCGTACAGCGGGTGCGGGATGATCCGGTCGGTCGCCGTGTAGTCGACGCCGGCGTGGTGGTCGGCGTGGGCCGCGGGCGGGTAGCCGATCAGCTCCTCGAAGGCGGCGCGGCCGACGGCGATGTTCAGCCGGAACACGCCGGGCCGGTCGAGGCCGGAGGCGGTGTCCCAGCCGGGGTAGTCCTTGACGACGACCGTCGCGTACGGCAGGCGTCCGTCGGTGGGCATCGTCCCCTCGGGGGCGTAGAAGAAGAAGGTGTCCCCCCATGCCGCCTCGGGGGTGCCGTTGTCCTCGCCGGCGGTGATGGCGACGGTGGCGGGCAGGCCGCTGACGAAGTCGATGATGTCGTTCTCGGTCACGCTCGGACGGGTCCTTTCGGAGTCGGGTTCCCTCCCTTCAAGTGTTTCATTGAAGTCCTCTTGGGACTTTTCGTGCTTTCTGCTGGACTCCGGCCGGAAAACCCTCAACCAGCGCTGTCAGCCGAGCGCGCGGTCGAGGTTGAAGGCGGCGCTGATCAGCGCCAGATGGGTGAACGCCTGCGGGAAGTTGCCGAGTTGCTCGCCGGTGTGCCCGATCTGCTCGGCGAACAGGCCGACATGGTTGGCGTAGGTGAGCATCTTCTCGAAGGCCAGCCGGGCCTCGTCCAGACGTCCGGCGCGGGCGAGCGCCTCGACGTACCAGAACGAGCAGATCGAGAACGTGCCTTCCATGCCCTGCAGGCCGTCCGGGCTGGCCTGCGGGTCGTAGCGGTAGACCAGCGAGTCGGACACCAGATGGTTGCCGAGGGCGGTGAGGGTGGACATCCACTTCGGGTCGGTGGGCGCCGAGAACTTGGCCAGCGGCATCATCAGCACCGAGGCGTCGAGGACGTCGCCGTCGAGATACTGGGCGAAGGCCTCCAGGTCGCCCGACCAGCCGCGGCGCATGATCTGCCGGTAGATCGTGTCGCGGGTCCGCTGCCAGCGGGCCAGGTCGGCGGGCAGCCCGCGGTGGTTGGCCAGGCGGATGGCGCGCTCGATGGCCACCCAGCACATCAGCCGCGAGTACAGGAAGTTCTTGCGACCGCCGCGGGTCTCCCACACGCCCTCGTCGGGCTGGTCCCAGTTGTCGCACACCCAGTCGACCAGGGTGCCGACGTAGTCCCAGTCGTCGCTGGAGATCGGTTTGCCCCACTTGTCGTAGAGGTAGATGGCGTCGACGAGCGCGCCGTAGATGTCGAGCTGCAACTGGTCGACGGCGGCGTTCCCAACCCGGACCGGCCACGATCCCTGGTAGCCCTCGAAGTCGTCGAGCAGGCGTTCCGGCAGGTCGCCGCGCCCGTCGATGCCGTACATGATCTGCAAGGGCCCGGACGTGCCGGGCGTGCAGGTGCACACGCTGGTCGTCAGGAAGCGCATGAACGCCGCGGCCTCCCCGGTGAAGCCGAGCCTGAGCAGCGCGTAGACGCAGAACGCGGCGTCGCGCACCCACACGTAGCGGTAGTCCCAGTTGCGCTCGCCGCCGATCGACTCCGGCAGGCTGGTGGTCGGCGCGGCCACGATGCCGCCGGTCGGGGCGTACGTGAGCAGCTTCAGCACCAGCGCCGACCGGTGCACCATCTCGCGCCAGCGGCCGCGGTAGCGCGAGGTGGACAGCCAGCGCCGCCAGAAGGCGACGGTGGCGGTGAACTGCTCCTCGGCCTCGGTGGTCGCGCACGAGCGCGGCGCGACTCCGTCGCCGACACGGTCGAGGGCGAAGACGGCGTGCTCACCCTCCTGAAGTTTGAACTCCGACCACACGTCCGTGCCGTCGGCTTCCATCGGCACGGTGGCGGTCAGCGCCAGCGACAGGGAAGGGGTCTCGAAGACGGCCTGGCCGTGCGCCAGGCGGAGGGTGTGCTGCTCGCTTCCGTAACCGAACCGCGGCGCTATCCGCGCCCGGAAGGGGAGCGCGCCCCGCACGCAGGTCACCCGGCGGATGAGCCGGTGGCGGTCGTGCTCGAGCGCCTCGTCGGCGACGGGCATGAAGTCCTGGATCTCGCCGACGCCGTCGTTGGCGTAGAAGCGGGTGATCAGGACGTTGGTGTCGGGGAAGTAGAACTGCTTGGTCCTGGCCGGCACGTCGGCGGCCAGCTCGAACGAGCCGCCCCGCTCGCTGTCGAGGAGCGAGGCGAACACGCTGGGGGAGTCGAACCGGGGACAGCAGTACCAGTCGATCGTGCCGTTCGTGCCGACCAGCGCGGTCGTGCGCAGGTCGCCGATCAGGCCGTGGTCGGCGATCGGCAGGTATCGGGAGTTCTCGCCGGGGATCGCAGTGGCCACCGGGGCCTCCTCGCGGTTTCGAGTGGTCCGACGGTCAAAGCCTAGGAAAGCGGGTCGCCGGGCTGGGTCTGCGTCACGTCAAGGACTCGGCAGGGTTTGGCCTCGCCGCGACGACCACTGCGACTCAGAGCGGGCGACGGCCGGGAAAGCCCAGTTCGGTGCGGTGGTACCAGGACAGCTCGCGTTCGCCCTCGATCCAGCACAACCGCACCGATCGCCCGTCCAGCACCGACGGGAAGTCCACCAGGATCGGCGCGATGCCCTTCACCTCGACCCCCTGCTGCGTCCAGCCGGTCAGGATCTCCTCGATACGGGCCTCGATGCCCTTCAGCTCGGCGAGCCCGCCCAGCGGCGAGGCGCCGTGCTGCTCGCGGTCGTGGGCGATCTCGGCCAGGTCGGCGCGGGCGGCGACCAGTTCTCGGGCCTCCTCGATGATCACGGGCAGCAGCGCGCGGGCCTCGTCGAGGGTGAAGGTCCTGTCCATGACGGCACGCTATCGGCTCGGGCCGGAGGCGCGGATCCGCGGCCCGCCCGTGTTGCCGTGGCGAGGGATCCACGGTAGCGTCGCGCTTCGAATGATCTTAACATCTGAATGTTCACGACATTTGAAAAGAGGGACTCCGTGACCCGCGGGATCGACTTCACCCGTCCTGAGCCGCTGCCCGACCCGGGCCTCCGGCAGGTGCCCGCGCCCCCGACGACCGTCTGACACGCGATGGCCCACGCGGGAAGCCGGGACGCGGCGCTGAGGTGCGCGTTCTGCGGCAAGCCCCAGAAGCAGGTCAAGAAGCTCATCGCGGGTCCGGGCCGGATCTGCATCTGCGACGAGTGCGTCGAGGTGTGCACCGAGCTCGTCGACGACGACCTCGACCCCGCCGGCGCGCCGCCCAGGCCGCCGAAGCCGCGGGAGATCCACGCCTTCCTCGACCAGTACGTCATCGGGCAGGACCGGGCCAAGCGCACGCTCGCCGTGGCCGTGCACAACCACTACAAGCGTGTCAGCACGCGATCACGCCGGGGCCGGCGCGACGAGCGGGTCGAGCTCGGCAAGTCCAACATCCTGCTGATCGGCCCCACGGGCTGCGGCAAGACCCATCTCGTCCATACGCTGGCCCGCATGCTCGACGTACCCTTCGCGACGGCCGACGCCACCGCGCTCACCGAGGCCGGGTACGTCGGGGAGGACGTCGAGACCATCCTCGCCAAGCTGCTCCACGCGGCCGGCAACGACGTGCGCAAGGCCGAGCGCGGCATCGTCTACATCGACGAGATCGACAAGATCACCCGCAGGAGCGAGCACGCGTCGCTCACCCGGGACGTCTCCGGCGAGGGCGTCCAGCAGGCACTGCTGAAGATCCTCGAAGGGACCGTCGTCAGTGTGCCCCCGCTGACCGGCCGCAAGCACCCGCAGGAGGAGTACGTCCGGATGGACACCACCGACGTGCTGTTCGTCGCCGGCGGCGCCTTCTCCGGGCTCGAACCGATCATCGACCAGCGGGCGGGGCGCGGGGCCGCCGGGTTCGGCGCCACGGTCCGCGGGGAGACGGACCCCGACCCGTTCGCCGAGGTCATGCCGCAGGACCTGCGGCGGTTCGGGCTGATCCCCGAGTTCGTCGGCCGCCTGCCGGTCGTGGCCACCTTCCAGCCACTGGACGGTGCGGCGGTGGCGCGGATCCTCACCGAGCCGCGCAACGCGCTGATCAGGCAGTACCAGCGGCTGTTCGAGATGGACGGCGTGGCGCTGGACTTCGCCGACGGCGCCGTCGAGGCGATCGCCGAGCTGGCGCTGCTGCGCCGTACCGGGGCCAGGGCGGCGCGCGCGATCCTCGAGGAGGTGCTGCTCGGCGTCATGTACGAGATCCCGGGCCGGAATGACGTGGCGCGCGTGGTGATCGGGCGCGACACGGTGCTCCGCAACGCCGGCCCGACCCTGGTGCCGCGCTCCGACGACGGGCGCCGCCACCGACGGTCGGCCTAGCGGTGGCCATGCTCGCGCCGCGCACCATCGAGGCCACCAACGGTCGGCCTGCGGGCTCGCGCCGTGCCGCCGGGGTCGCTGACGGCCGGTCTAAGGGGTCGCGCCGCGCACCGCCCAGGCCCGGGCGGGCAGCGTGATCGACCCGTCGGCCGCCACCGGGAGTCGCTCGCGCAGCCGGTCCCGCAGGGCCGTCCGGTGTGCCTCGGACAGGGACGCGGCGTACGCCGGCGCCGGGCCCTGAGCGCCGAGGAACGGCCGCCAGTAGTCGTCGAAGTCCGGGAAGACCACGGCCACCTCGATCGGCTCGACCAGCACGTCGCTCAGCCCGGCGCCGGCCCACAACGCGCGCAACGGCTCCGGTCGGCAGAGCGGGAACCGGGTCCCTTCGTCCAGCGCCTCCGCGTCCGGATCGAGTTCGGCGGCGGCCGCCCAGAAGGCCCGGATGATCGCCATTCGGCCGGAGTAGTCCCAGACGTACGCCGCGACCGTCCCGCCCGGTGCGGTCACCCGGGCCAGCTCGGCCACGGCCGCCGGCGCGTCCGGCACGAAGTTCAGCACCAGCCCGCTGACCGCGACGTCGAACCGCCTGTCCTCGAACGGCAGCGCCCCCGCCTCGGCGGCCGCGAACCGGACCCGCGGGTCGGCGACCAGCTCCCGCGCGTGCCTGACGAATCCGTGCGACGGATCGACCCCGACCACCTCGGCCGGCGCGGCGGCGCCCGGCACCGCGGCGGCCAGCGCGCCGGTACCGCAGCCGGCGTCCAGCCAGCGCCGGCCGGCCGGTACGGCGAGCCACGAGACGAACGCCGTGGCCACCATCCGGCTCCACCGGCCCATGTAACGCTCATACGCCTCGCCGACCTGCCAGATCCTCCTCCCACCCATGGTGTGACGCTACGCCGGCGGGCCGGGCGACGGCTCGCCGGGCGCCATGCCGCGGCCCTCCGCCCGTTGGCCGGTCGTCCCGCGCGGGTCGACCGGCCTGCGCGCCCAGGGCGCCGCGCCTGCGTGCAGGGTGTCCGCGCCTGCGTGCAGGGTGTCGCGCCTGCGTGCAGGGTGTCCGCGCCTGCGTGCAGGGTGTCCGCGCCTGCGTGCAGGGTGTCGCGTCTGCGTGCAGGGTGTCGCGCCCGTGGTGGCCGGGGGCGGATCCGGCCGCGCGACCTCCTGCGAGGGGCGGAAAGATCTCGGATCCGGGGTTTGCCGCCCGGGTTATCCTCGGCTCGCCCCCGAGCCTTGGAGCCGCGATGTCACGCAAGCTCAGGACCCTGTTATCACTCTTCGTGCTGGCCGTGACCCCGCTGGTCGCCGGCCCGTCGCCGGCCGTGGCCGCGGCGCCGTCCGGTGCCGCGGTCACGGCACCGGACGGCGAGAAGTGGATCACTCTGGTCACCGGAGACCGGGTGTTGCTGCGGCCGGACGCGCCACGCGGACAGGACGTGGTGGTCAGACCCGGCCGCGGGCGTGACCAGGTACGCTTCCGCAGCTACACCGACCATGGCGACACCTATGTGGTCCCGTCCGACGCCGAGGGACGCGACCGTGAGCTGTTCAACCTGACCAGGTCGGGAGGAGCGCGCCGGGCGGCGGCCACGACCACGGCGGCGGAGACCTTCGACGTCACCATCCGCGTGCTCGACCACCAGGGCCGGCCCACCTCGACCTGGTCGGCGGTGTTCAACAGCCTCGAGGTGGAGCAGTCGTTCTCCCCCCACGACCCCTCGGGCACGGTGGTGGCCAAGCTCCCGCGCGGCTCCTACTACCTGCAGGCGGAGGTGCGGACCGGGCCGCTCGTCACGCACATCGTCGAGCCGCTGTTCGTGGTCGACGGGGACCGTACGCTCGACCTGGTGGCCACCGAGGGCAAGCCGGTCGGCATCACGCTGGACCGGCCGGAGGCGGTCGGCGGCGAGGTCGCGTTGATCTTCGAGCGGTACACGCCGGACGGCCGGTTCGTCGGGCAGGGGTACCACGCGGTGAACTTCGCCGACACCCTGGTGCGGCCGTCGACCACGGCGGCGCCGCCCGGACAGTTCACCTTCTACGTCGCCGGGCGCTTCGCCAAGCCCGACGGCGCGGGCGGCTTCGCGGGCAGCCCGTACCTCTACCACCTCCAGTGGGTGCAGCCCGACAGGGTGCCCGCGGACCTGGTGCGGCACATCCCCGACGGCAACCTGGCGACTGTCGACTCGACGTTCGCCGCCTCGGCCCCCGGCAAGGTCGGCCAGAAGGACTACCTGGTCTCGGCGCCGCTGCCGTTCTCCCTCAAGGAGTACTACATCCCCGACACCCACTGGCTGTCGTCGTTCGGCCAGTTCGACGGCGCGGTCGGGGCCACCCCCGAGATCATCACCTACAGCGGGCCCAAGGTGTTCACCGCGGGTACGGTCTCGCGCGAGAGCTGGGGTGTGGCCGCGTTCGGGCCGTCCTTCCCGCCGGCGTGGCCGTGGTCCTGGACGAAGGCGGTGCGGTCCGGCGACACCCTGGACGTCGAGATCCCGCTGTTCACCGACCAGAACCCGATCAGGGAGACGCGCTCCACGGTCGACCGGGCCGCCACCGTCCTGTACCGGGACGGCAGGGTGGTCGGGCACACCGCGCTCCCCGGCAAGGGCTCCTTCACCCTGCCCCCGGGCGAGGGCTCCTACCGCCTGACGGCCACGGCCCGCCGCAGCGGCGTCTCGGGCCTGTCGGCCGAGGTCCGCGCGTCATGGACGTTCAGGTCCGGCACGGGCGAGCAGCGGCTGCCCCTGGCCGTGGTCCGGTTCGCGCCCGGCCTGGACGAGTACAACCGGGCGGCGTCAGGGCCCTTCTCCTTCCCGGTCTACGTGCAGCGGCAGGACGGCTCCACGCCCAGCGCCGTGCGGCGGCTGAACGTCGAGATCTCCTACGACGACGGCCGGTCGTGGCGGTCGGCGCGCCTGGAGGGCGCGGGCGACCAGTGGAAGGCGACGGTCTGGCACCCCAGGTCGGGGCATGTCTCGCTACGCGCCGCCCTCGTCGACGCTTCCGGCAACCGCGCCGAGCTCACGATCCTGCGGGCCTACCGGATCCGCTGAGCCGTAACAGCCGAGGACCCCGCCATGGAGATGGCGGGGTCCTCCGCGTGATGCGCCACCTCGTCGAGACCGTGCCCCCTTCCGCGGCCGGAGCGGCGGCGGGGGCGGGGGCGGGGGCGAGGGCCGGCATCCACGGCGGGAGGGGAGGACGAGGCGGGACCTCGTCCTCCCCTCGACGGTTCAGCCGGTCAGCAGGAAGGAGCGGATCAGGCCGACCATCTCGGCCGTCTTCTCGAAGATCGCGAAGTGGCCGCTGTCGACCTCGGCGTAGGCGCTGCCGGGAATGGCGGCCCGCAGCTCCTGCGAGCGTTCCACCGGGACGATCTGGTCCCGGGTCAGCCCGATCACCAGCGTGCGAGCGGAGATCTTGGGCAGCAGGTCCCGGATGTCGGCCTGGAGGTCCAGCTCGATCTGGCGGGCCAGGCCGGGAGCGGGCTGGTTGGCGGCCAAAACGGCGCTCAGCCCCTCGTCGCTGAGCGCGCTGAGGTAGCCGGGGGTGAAGCCCTGCAGCATGCCTAACCTGCTGAACAGGTCGAAGTCGGTCCGCGCCAGATCGCGCCAGAGCCCGAAGTTCAGCCGGTGCCGTACGTCGTCCCCGTGCGCCCAGCCGGCGATGAGCACGAGGCTCCTGACCAGGTCGGGGTGGTGCGCGGCGGTGGCGGCGGCCACCACCGCGCCCAGCGAGGCGCCGACCAGATCCACCGGACCCGGTGCAGCCGTGCGGGCGACCGCCACGACCTGGTCGGCCAGGCCCTCGACGGTCAGCGGCGCGCCGCCGTCCGTGGTCCTGCCGCTGCCACTCAGGTCCGGCGTGACGACGGTACGGCGGTCGGCGAAGCCGCCGACCACGTGGCCCCAGCTGGCCTCGGCGCCCGCCTGCGTGCCGTGCAGCATGATCAGGCCAGGGCCGGAGCCGGTGAGCGCGTAGTGCACGTCGGCGTCGGCCACAGTGACCGTGGGCATGGGCTACTTCCTCCTGGGCGGGTAGTCGGTGACGGGGGTGAAGGCGACGGGCAGGCTGGCCAGGCCGCGGAACATCGAGCTGCGCTGGTAGACGAACTGCTCCTCGGGGATCGTCACGCGCAGGTCGTCCAGCCAGATGAGGCGCTCCAGGGCGGCGGCGATCTCCAGCCGGCCCAGGATGGCGCCCAGGCAGTAGCGCATGCCCGCGCCGAACGACATCGGCTGCACGCCGGTGCGGGTGATGTCGAAGCGGTCGGGGTCGGGGAACTCCGCGGGGTCGCGGTTGGCGGCGCCCATGAGGGCCACGACGAAGTCGCCGGCGGGCAGCGTGACGCCGCCGAGCTCGACGTCCTCGGTGAGCCTGCGACTGTTGGACTGCACGGCCGAGTCGTAGCGCAGGCACTCGCTGACCGCGTCGGCCATGCGGTCCGGGTCCTGCCTGAGCAGCCGGATCTGCTCGGGATGGTGGATGAAGGCCAGGATGCTGTTGGAGATCTGGTTGGTGACCGTGTCGTGCCCGGCGAAGACCACCGAGATGATCGTGCTGATGATGGCGCTCAGCGTGAGCGGCCGGTCGCCGCCGCCCCTGCCCTCCTCCAGGGCCTCCAGCATGACGCCGATGAGGTCCTCGCCGGCCCGGTCGGGCCGTTCGGCGATCAGCTGGGCCAGGTAGTCGCTGAACTGGCCCATGGCGATGTGGCCGATCCTGATCTCCTCCTCGGTCGGGACGAGATCCAGGGTCGGGGCGATGTCCAGCGACCAGACGCGCACCTTCTCGTGGCCTTCCTCAGGCACGCCGAGCAGCTCGCAGATGAAGATCAGCGCGAGTGGCGCGGCGAAGTCCTTCACCAGGTCCATCTCGCCGCGCCGGACCAGCGGCTCGAGCAGCTCGTCGACCACGCGGCGGATCTGCGGCTCCATCGCCCGCATGCGCTTGGGCTTGAAGGCCGGGCTGATGAGGGAGCGCAGGAACCCGTGCTGCGGGTCGTCCTCGAAGAAGATCGTGTCCCGCATCACCTCCTTGAGCGCGCCGGGGCCGACCATCTCCTCCCAGTGGTCGCGGACGTTGGCGCAGGCGAAGCGCTTGTCGCTCATGGCCGTGCGCACGTCCTCGTAGCGGGTGACGTACCAGGTGCCGTCCTTGCCCCGGTGGACCGGGTCGTGGCGGAGCAGCCAGTGGTAGAAGGGATAGGGGTCGCGCTGGTAGGTGGGGTCGAGGCAGTCCAGGCCGGTGGCGGGAACGGGGGAGTCGGTGTCGGTCAGCTGTGTCGTCATCGGTTGTCTCCGGGTCAGCCGCGGACGGCTTCGACGGCCCAGGCGGGCAGCCGCCCCCGTCCGCGATCGTCGGTGTCGAGGTTGAGCCCCGCGGACCGGAAGAATCCGGTGGCCGTCGCGGTGACCAGGAAGGTGTCCACGCGCAGCGCGGTGATGGTCCAGCCCGCGCCGCCCAGGGCGGTGCGGAAGTCCTGCTCGGAGATCGTGAAGACGCCCGGGACTTCGACGGTCACCGCGTCGGAGAAGCAGACGACCAACAGCTTGGCGCCGGGCCTGGCGGTGCGGTGGAGCTCGGCGGCGTAGCGGTCGCGCTGCTCGGCGTCGAGGCAGTCGAAGACGCCGCTGTCGATGATCGTGTCGAAGCGGCAGTCGTAACCGCGCAGGTCGGTGACGTCGGCGACGGCGTACTCCACCTCGGCGCCGCGGTCGCGCGAGCGCTGCCGTGCCCACTCGATCGCGGTGGGCGCGATGTCCACGCCCGTCACCCGGTATCCGCGGGCGGCGAGGAAGATCGCGTTGTCGCCCGCGCCGCATCCGACGTCGAGCACGTCGCCGCTGACCTGCCCCCTGCCCTCGAACTCGACGACCACCGGTTGTGGTTCCCCGATGTCCCACGGGACCGTGTCGAATTCCATCCCTGGCACCGGAGACGCACCCCGGTAGAGGGTTTCGAAATCGGCGGCTACTGTCTCCGACATGACGACTCTCCTCTAGAAATGCCCTTTTTGCTCCTTTCTATAGGAAAGGGAAGGAAGTGAGCTGGGGGCGTTTCTTGCTGCTGACAGATTCTTTTCGATCTCCGCCAGATTCCGTATGTGGCGGGATACGTTGTCACCATGGCTGAAAAAGCGGTACCTGAGCGTTTGTCATGGGCGGTGGAGACGCTGGAGCTCGCGCCTTCGGATCGTGTGCTGGAGATCGGATGCGGCCGCGGCGTCGCCGCCGAGCTCGTCCTCGACCGGCTCAAGGAGGGCACCTTCGCCGCCATCGACCGGTCGCGGGTGGCGATCGAGGCGGCCAGGCAGCGCAACGACGTGAGCGTCGCGGCGGGCAGGGCGAGCTTCGAGGTCATGGGACTCGAGGAGGCCGCGTTCGACGACGGCTCCTTCGACAAGATCTTCTCGGTCAACGTCAACCTGTTCTGGACGCGCTCCCCGGCCAGGGAACTGACCGCGCTGCGCCGCTGGCTGGCTCCCGGCGGCAGCCTGCACCTGTGCTGGGAGCCGCCCGGCGCGGGACGCGCCAGGGAGATCGTCGACAAGGTGGTCCCCGCCGTCGAGGCGCACGGGTTCGCGGCCACCCCCGTGACCGACGTCACCTCCACCTCGGCCGCCCTGGTGTGCATCGTGGCCCGGCCGCGCGACTGATTGGTCCGAAGGTTGTACGGCGGGCTGCCTCTTTCGGTCCCGCGGTCCGACCTTCGGTCCGGATGCGTTGAAGGAGCCCGTTCGCCGCGTAGCGTCGCGGACATGGCCGATCCCGGTCGAACCTCTGGAGGGGATGGCTGTGAAGGTGAACGGATCCACGAGCGGGCTCCCCGTTCTGGAGCAGGCGAGCTACCACCACTCCCTGCACGGGGAGAGCGCCGGCTTCCTGCGGGTGGCCGTCCATGTCGACAACGACCTGGTCAGGCACGGCCTCAACGTCATGCTCGGCGCGCTCGCCCCGGTACGGCACGTCCGGCTGTGCGCGCTCCGCTCCGAGGTGCTGGAGCTGGCCCGCCAGCGGGCGTTCGACCTGCTCATCCTCGGCCTCGGCGGGCTCAACGGGGCAGAGGTGTGCATGCTGGCCGCCGAGGTGTGCCGGCACGACGTCAAGGTGCTGGTGCTGATCGCCGGCGTGGACGAGGACGGCCTCGACCTGGCCACCGCGGTGCCGTGCAACGGCTTCCTCGTCCAGGACGAGCTGACCGCCCAGGCGCTGGACGCCGCCATCTGCGGCGTGGTGGCCGGCGACGTGCCGATGCCGTCGTTCCTGGCCAACCGGCTGCTGAGCCGGGCCAGGGCGGACTTCCGCCAGTCGCAGTCGCGTATCAACACCCTGACCCCGCGCGAGCGTGAGGTGCTCGACCTGCTGGTCGAGGGGCTCGGCAACAAACAGATCGCGCTGCGCCTGCATATCTCCCAGCACGGCGTCAAACGCCTGGTGTCCAATGTTCTGGCGAAACTCAACTGCTCGAACCGGACCCTCGCGGTGGCCATCGCCTTGCGGAGCGCATACGGCGCCTAGTCGAAATTTGTGTTTTTCCATCACGTCCCCGCCTTGATGTGCGGGGGCGTGATTTTCGCTGTTCGGCGGCTTTTGGGCTAGCCGGATGGCTACCCCTAGGGGGGTGCCCATCTAGGTCTTCAGATAAGGCGTCGTCCGTGCTGATATGAGGAAAATGGTGATGATTTATATAGAAAAATGAGAAAGGGGACAGGCGATGCGCCAAATCAGAGTGAAAAAGCCTAGAAGGGCACCCGCGGCACTCGAAACTCTTGATCTTCGCACTCCTTCCGGCCGGGTCCTGTCCTACTAGATCCAGTGAGGTAGACCATGACCGCGACACTGCTACGTCGCGCGCTCGCCCTCGATCCCGCGCGGCTCACCCTGGCCCGGCTGGGCTTCCCCCAGGCCGCCCCCGGCGTGCGTGACCGGCTCGACGAGGTGGTCCGCAGCTTCGTGCGCGGCTACAACGACGGCCTCACCCAGTCCTCCGGCCCGCTCGACCTTTCCGGCGTCACGCCCGAGTTCCGCGGGTTCGCCTACGAGGGCGCGGCCATGAGCAGGTGCCTGCTCGACGTGCTGAGCCTGTCGGGCGGACGGCGGCTGCGCGACCTCCGCGAGGATCGGGGCGCGGGTTACATCCATCTCATCACCGTCGGCGCGGGATGGGCCTACGCCCGGCTGCGGCTGCCGGTCTGGCGGCTGGCCCGCCCCTGGCATCCCCTGCTGGGCTGGCTTGCCTGGGACGGCTGGGGCTTCCACCAGGCGTTCTTCCGGCCCGAGGCGGTCTTCGGCCGGCAGTGGATCGAGCGCGCGGCCCGCGGCCCGGTCAGAGCGATCAGGGACCAGGGCGTGGGCCGCGCGCTGTGGTTCTACGGAGCCGCCGAGCCCGAGCGCGTCGCGGCGACGATCGAGCGGTTCGCCCCCGAGCGCCGGGGCGATCTGTGGGCCGGGATCGGGCTGGCCGCCACCTACACCGGCGCGCTGGCGGCCGACGGCGTGGACGACCTGGCCGCTCTGGCCGCGAGCCACCGCGCGGACCTCGCCCAGGGCGCCGCCTTCGCGGCCAAGGCGCACCACCTGTCCGGCATCGAGCCCGCGGGCACGGCGATCGCCGTGGAGCGACTGACCGGCGCGGATCTGGCCACCGCGGCTGCGTGGACCGACCGCGCCTTCGAGCAGGTGGTCAGCCTGCCCAGCTCCACCACCGCCTACGAGGCGTGGCGTGCGCGGATCCGCCACGCCTGGGCGGAGGCCCACCAGGCGAAGGAGACGACATGATCGAAAGACTGCGGACGGGTGCGGCCGCCTTCTGCTCGGTGGTGCTGATCACCGGCGGGGTCTTCGCCGCGCAGGCTCCGTCCATCTCCGCCGCGGAGGAGGACCGGCTCGCCGGCCGCTTCGCCTTCCGGCAGACGGCGCTGAACACGACCGACACCCGGCGAACGGTCCGGGCGGTCGCGCCCGCCTACAAGCGGATCAGCCACTGGATCTCCTCCGTCGGCGCCGGTCTGGCCATGGACGACGTGGACGGCAACGGGCGCCCGGACGACGTGTGCCTGGTGGACACCCGGGACGACTCGGTGACGATCCGCCCGGTGCCCGGCACGGGCGACCGCTATCCGGTCGTCACGCTCACGCCCGGCAGCCTGCCGTACACCTCCACGATGGCGCCGACGGGCTGCGTGACCGGCGACTTCGACCAGAACGGCAGCACCGACGCGATGGTCTACTACTGGGGCCGCTCGCCGGTGCTGTTCCTGCGCACCGGGAGCACGTTGGCCTTCACCGCGCAGGAGCTGGTCAAGCCGTACCAGGTGTGGAACAGCAACGCGGCCTCGCTCGCCGACGTCGACGGTGACGGCAGGACCGACATCGTGATCGGCAACTACTTCCCCGACGGCGCGCGGGTGCTCGATCCGGCCGCCCGGCAGGACGAGCTGCACATGCAGACCTCCATGTCGTCCTCGGTCAACGGCGGGGTCAACCGCATCCTGCTGAACGCGGGCAAGCCGGGCGAGGCGCGGTTCTCCGACGTGCCCGGCGTGCTGGACGCGGCCGTGGCCAGGAGCTGGACGCTGGCCATCGGCGCGCAGGACCTGAACGGCGACGGCCTGTCCGAGCTCTACTTCGCCAACGACTTCGGCGCCGACCACCTGCTGCGCAACCTGTCGACGCCGGGCCGGCCCCGCTTCGAGGTCCAGGGCGGCATCAGGCACCTGACGACACCCAAGTCCAAGGTCCTGGGGCGCGACTCCTTCAAGGGCATGGGCGTCGCCTTCACCCACCTCAACGACGACGGCGCGCCCGACATGGTGGTGAGCAACATCACCGAGGAGTTCGCCCTGCAGGAGAGCAACTTCGCCTGGGTCAGCACCCGGCGCGAGGTGCTGGGCGCGGGCGGCACGGCCCACTACGACGACCTCAGCGAACCGCTCGGGCTGTCGAGGTCGGGCTGGGGCTGGGACATCAAGGCCGGCGACTTCGGCGGGGACGGCGACGTGCAGGTGCTCCAGGCCACCGGGTTCGTCGCCGGTGAGGACAACCGGTGGGCGAACCTGCAGGAGCTGGCGATGGCCAACGACGTTGTGGTGAGCAATCCCACCATCTGGCCACAAGTCATCCCGGGCGATGATATTTCGGGATCTGATCCCAATCCCTTCTTCGCGCGAGACCGGGACGGCCGCTTCCACGACATCGCCGCCCGGCTCGGCGTGGCGGACCCCGGCGTCTCCAGGGGAATCGCCCTGGCCGACGTGGACCACGACGGCAAGCTGGACTTCGCCGTGGCCAACCAGTGGCGCGCCTCCTACGTCTACCGCAACACCAGGCCCACCGACCTGCCGTACCTGGGCCTGACCCTGAAGCGGCCCGCGGGCTGCGGCTCGTCGACCGCCACGACCCCGGCCGTCGGCGCGAGCGTGACGCTCCGCTCGGGCGCGGCGGGCATCTCCGCCGGTCAGCTCTACCCGGCCAACGGCCACGGTGGAGTCTCCGCCGCCGAGCTGCTGTTCGCGCTGGCCGACCCGAAGGCCCCGGTCCCGGTCACCGTGACCTGGCGTGACGGGTGCGGCACCCGCCACACCACCGACGCCACCCTGAAGCCGGGCTGGCACGAACTGGTTCTCCGTCCGGAGGTATGACCATGAAACGCGACCCCAGGACGGCGGCCCTGCGCCGGTTCGCCCTGTCCATCACGGTCTTCAACATCGTCGGCCATCTCCTTCTCGGCTTCGAGCAGGCCTACATCACCCCGATCGCCACCGTCCTGCTGGCCTACGTGCTGGAGCTCGGACTGGAGACGATCGACGCGCGGGCCAGGCGGCGGCCGGCGAAGTACCTGGGCGGCTGGGTCAAGCTCATGGACTTCCTGCTGCCGGCGCACATCAGCGCCCTGGCCTGCGCGATGCTGATGTACGCCAACGAGCGGCTGGAACCGGTACTGCTCGCGGTGGTGATCGCCATCACCTCCAAGTACCTCTTCCGCGTCATGGTGATCGACCGCACCGGCAGGCGGAGCGTCCGGCACGTGCTCAACCCGTCCAACTTCGGGATCGTCGTCGTGCTGCTGGCCTTCCCCTGGGTCAGCATCGCGCCGCCGTACCACTTCACCGAGTTCGTCTCGGGCCCGGTCGACTGGATCATCCCGCTGGCCATCCTGTCCGCGGGCACCATGCTCAACGCCAAGCTCACCGGGAAGATCCCCCTCATCCTCGGCTGGGTCGGCGGCTTCGCGGCGCAGGCGCTCATCAGGACCGCCGTGGACGGCACCTCGACGTGGAGCGCCCTGCTGGTGATGAGCGGGACGGCGTTCATCCTCTACACCAACTACATGATCACCGACCCGGGGACCACGCCGGTGGCCCGCTGGCGGCAGGTCGCGTTCGGGGCGGGGACGGCCGCGGTCTACGGCCTGCTGGTCTCCTTCCACATCGTGTTCGGCCTGTTCTTCGCGCTGACCATCGTGTGCGCCATCCGCGGCGTCGCGCTCGCGCTCGTCTCGATCTCGCGGCGCAGGAGCGCGCCCGCCGGCGAGCCGGTCCTGGTGCCGGAACCCGCCGTCGCCCGCTGAGGAGCTGATCATGAGTTCTGCGATCGCCATCGTGGGGACGGGCTGCCGATACCCTGACGCCCGCGACCCCGGGCAGCTGTGGGAACTGGTCCTGTCGCGCCGCCGGGCCTTCCGGCCGATCCCCACGGTCCGGCTGGGCTCGGGCTACCGCAGCTCCGATCCCGGCGACCCCGACCGCACCTACGTCGGGTACGCCGCGGTGCTGGAGGGCTGGGAGTTCGACCGGTCCCGCTTCCGCATCCCCGGCCCGGTGTACCGGGCCACGGATCCGGCGCACTGGCTGGCCCTCGAGGTCGCCGCGGACACGCTGGCCGACGCCGGGTACGGCGGCGCCGAAGGGCTGGACCGGCGACGCGTGGGCGTGGTGGTGGGCAACACCATGGCCGGGGAGTTCAGCCGGGCGGCGGCCCTGCGGCTGCGCTGGCCGTACGTGGAAGGCGTGATGCGCGAGGTGCTCGCGGCCGAGGACCCCGCGCGGCTGCGTGGCCTGCTGGCGCGGGCCGAGCAGATCTTCAAGGCGCCCTTCGCCGAGCCGTCCGACGAGACCCTCGCGGGCGGGCTGGCCAACACCATCGCCGGCCGCATCTGCAACTACTTCGACCTGGGCGGCGGCGGCTACACCGTGGACGGGGCCTGCTCGTCGTCGCTGCTGGCGGTCATCACGGCCTGTACGGCGCTGCGCGAAGGGGAGGTCGACTTCGCCCTGGCGGGCGGTGTCGACCTCAGCCTCGACCCCTTCGAGCTGGTCGGGTTCGCCAGGACCGGCGCGCTGGCGAACGGAGCCATGCGCGTCTACGACGCCCGGCCCACGGGGTTCTGGCCCGGCGAGGGCTGCGGGATGGTCGCGCTGATGCGGTTGGACGACGCTCTGGCCGCGGGCCGCGCCCCGGTCGCGGTCATCAGCGGCTGGGGCGTCTCATCGGACGGTCAGGGCGGCATCACCCGGCCCGAACGGGGCGGGCAGCTGCTGGCGATCGAGCGGGCCTACCGGCGCGCCGGGTGGGGGCCCGAGACCGTCTCACTGTTCGAGGGACACGGAACCGGCACCGCTGTCGGCGACAGCGTGGAGCTGGCCGCCCTCATGGAAGCCCAGCGCGGCGGCCGCGAGCTACCGCCCGCCGCGTTGGGCTCCATCAAGGCCAACATCGGCCACACCAAGGCGGCCGCCGGGGTGGCGGGGCTGTTGAAGGCGGCCACCGCGCTGCAGCGCCAGGTCATCCCCCCGACCACCGGCTGCGAGGAGCCGCACGAGCTGCTGCGTGCGGCCGGTGCCCCGCTCCGCGTCGTCGCCGGGGCGGAGCCCTGGCCCGACGCGCCCCTGCGGGCGGCGGTGAGCGCCATGGGGTTCGGCGGGATCAACGCCCACGTGGTGCTCGAAGCCGCCATGCGGCCGGTGGGTCGTCCCCTTACCGCGCCCGAGCGCAGCACAGCCGGGCGTCCGCGCGGCCACGAGGCGTTCGTCTTCGCCGCCGACACCGTCGAGGAGCTGGCGGCGACGCTGGCGAGGACCGCCGAGGTGGCCGCCGCGATGTCCTTCGCCGACCACGTCGACCTCGCGGCGAGCCTGGCGGTCTCGACGGGCCGGCGCCGGTACCGGGCCGGCATCGTGGCGCGGGATCCGGCACAGCTGGGCAGGCGCGCGGGGCAGGCGGCCGCGATGCTGGCCGGGGCAGGCGAGGCCAGGTTGCTCACCGCTCCGGGGATCTTCGTCTCCGGCATCGCCGAGGGCCGGGTGGGCCTGCTGTTCACGGGACAGGGCGCGCCGGTGCCCACCGGTCCCGGCGCTCTCGCCTCCGTGCTGCCCGAGGTCCGCTTCGGCACCGGGGAACGCGACGACGGGCCCGTGGACACCTCGGTCGCCCAGCCCCAGATCTTCTCGGCGTCCATGGCCGGCCTGCGCTGGCTGGACCGCCTGGGGGTGAGCGCCGTCGCCGCGGCCGGGCACAGCCTCGGCGAGATCACCGCCCTGTGCTGGGCCGGCGCCTTCTCCGAGCCGGACGCCCTGGACCTGGTCACCTTCCGCGGCCAGGTGATGAGCGAGGAGGGCGAGGCGGGGACGGGCATGGCCGCCGTCCACGCCCCGGCCGAGACCGTGGCCCACCTGATCGACGACACCGAGCTGGTGATCTCGGCGGACAACGGCGCCTCCCAGGTCGTCGGCGGCCCGGTCGGCGAGCTCGAACGGGTGCTGGCGAGGGCGCGCGAGGCCGGCCTGCAGTGCACCCGGCTCCAGGTGAGCCACGCCTTCCACACCAGGGCCATGCTCGCGGCGGAGTGGCCCCTGTCCAGCCACCTGGCCGAGATGGAGATGGCGCCCATCTCCCGGCCCGTCTACTCCACGATCCTGGGTGCGAAGGCGACGCCCGCGACGGACCTGCGACGGGCGCTGGCCGCGCAGGTCACCGGTCCGGTGCTGTTCCGCCAGGCCGTCGAGCTGCTCTCGCGCGACTGCGACCTGCTCGTGGAGGTGGGGCCGGGCAGGGGGCTGGCGACCCTGGCCGCAGGCATCACCGACGTGCCCGCCGTCTCCCTGGACGTGGGGGCGGCCTCGGCCGAGGGACTGTGCCAGGTGGCCGCCGCGCTGCATGCCGTCGGCGCCGTGGACGATCTGCGCGCCATGTTCGCCGCGGGCTTCCACCGGCCCTTCGACCTGTGGCGGGACCCGTCCTTCCTGGTCAACCCGTGCGAGCGGACGACTGGGGAGCTCCCGGCCCCCGCCGAGCCCGACAGGGACGCCGCGGCCGGCGACGTCGACGCGCTGGTGCGCGATCTGGTCGCCGCGGCGCTCGAGCTGCCGAGCGAGGCGATCAGCGAGAGCGACCTGCTGATCGGCGACCTCCACCTCAACTCGCTGCGCGTGGCCCAGCTCGTGGTGGACGCGGCCAACGCCTGCGACCGGGCGGTGCCCGAGCTGCCGCCCTCTCTGGCCGACGCCACGGTGGCCGACCTGATGGCCACCGTGCGGGAGCTGCCCTCCGGGGCCAGGGAGGCCGAGCCGACGGTGCCGCGCGGCCTGTCGCCCTGGCATCGCCTCTTCGTGCCCGAGGCGCATCCCGTGGAGCCGCCCGACGCGCCCGCCGAGCCCCATGCCTGGCAGGTGCACGGTCTCGCGCCGCTGCGTGACGCGGTCGAGCCACGCCTGGTCACGGCGCCGCACGGGCCTCCCGCGGTGCTGGTCTTCCTGCCCGCCGACCCCGGCGATCAGGACATCGCCGTCCTGGTCGACGCCTCCCGCCAGGCCGTGGCCGCCGGAACGCCGCTGGTCGTCATCGACCAGGGCGACACCGCCTCCGGCTTCGCGGGAACGCTCCGCCAGGAGCACCCCGGCCAGATCGTCCGCCTGGTGCGCGCCGACTGCCCTGGCCGCTGCCCGGTGGCCGCCGAGGCGCTGGCCAAGGTGATCGCCGCTCCCGCCGCCATGGCCGACGACCTGCTCGTCGACGACGACGCGCGGATCTTCGCCGTCACCCACCGGCCGCTGGAGCCCGCCACCGGCGCGCACATCGGGCTCGGCCCCGACGACGTGGCGCTCGTCACCGGTGGCGGCCGGGGCATCGGCCTGGAGACCGCTCTCGCGCTGGCCTCACGAGGGGTACGGCTGGCGCTGCTCGGCCGCGGCGACCCCGACCACGACGAGGAGCTGCGCGCCAACCTCGAAAGGCTGCGGGAGGCCGGGGCGGCCTTCCACTACATCGCGGCCGACGTCTGCGACGCCGCCGCCGTCCGTCGCGGGGTCGCGCAGGCCACGCGGGCCCTGGGCCCCATCACGGCTCTCGTGCACAGCAGCGGCGTCAACCGCCCGGCCAGGTTCACCGACCTGAGCGCCGCCGACTTCGCCGAGCACGCCGCGCCCAAGGTGGGCGGGCTGCGCACGGTCCTGGACGCGCTGGACACCGACCGGATACGCGTCGTGATCACCTACGGATCGGTGATCGGCAGGTACGGCCTGCACGGCGAGGCCCACTACGCGCTGGCCAACGGCCGCATGCGCGAACTGGTGCGCACCCTGCGGTCCCGCCTGCCCGCCGCCTACGTGTGCAACCTCGACTGGACGGCCTGGTCGGGCGCGGGCATGGGGGAGCGGCTGCACGTCGTGCACGACCTCGAACGGGCCGGTGTCACGCCGCTGCCCGCGGCCCGCGGCGTGCAGTTCCTGCTCCAGGTGCTGGCGACGCGCCCGGAGCCGGCCTCGATCGTGATCTCCGGCAGGCATCCCGCGCTGGACCGCGCCGCGGACACCGCACCGGGAACGGCCCGCTACCTGGAGCACGTGCGGCTGCACGTGCCCGGTGTCGAGCTGGTGGCCGAGGCCATCCTCACCGCGGAGCGGGACGCGTTCCTGGCCGACCACCGGATCGACGGGCTGCGCGTGCTGCCCGCGGTCTGCGCCATGGAGGCCATGGCGCAGGCGGCGCGGCTGCTGACCGGGCAGGCCGCGACCTGCCTGGAGCTCGGGCGCTTCACCCGCCCGATCGTGGTCCCCGAGGAGGGCGGCCGCACCATCCGCATCTGCGCCCAGGTGCGCGAGGACAAGGGGGTCGACGTCGCGATCCTCAGCGACGAGACCGGCTTCGCCGTCGATCACTTCAGCTGCCGGGTCGCGGGCCCCGCGCAGGAGGCGGCGATCCTGGAGGTACCGGCGCGCCGGTCGCCGGTGCCGCCGCACGAGGCCGCCCGGCTGTACGGCCCGCTGTTCTTCCACGGGCCCGCCTTCCAGCTGCTGCGAGGCTACGAGCATCTGGAGGCCACCGCGTGCACCGCGGTGCTCGCGCCCGGTGGTGCGGCAGGCGACACCGAGCTGGGGGACCACGCGCGCAACGACGCCACCATCCATGTCCTGCAGGCGTGCGTTCCGCACCGCCGCCTGTTGCCGGTCGGCTGCGACCGCCTGACGGTCCACCGGCGGGCGGTCGCGGACGACCACCTGGTGCTCGCCGCGGCCGAGCGGTCGAGGCAGGGCGCCGACTACACCTACGACGTGGTGGTCTCCCAGGCCACGGGAGAGCCGGTCGTCACCTGGGAGGGGCTGCGGCTGCGGGACGTCGGGCCGCTGCCGGCCTTCACCCGCTGGCCGCGGCTGCTCCTGAGGCCCTACCTGACCCGCGCGCTCGCCTCCCACCTGCCCGGTGCGGACGTCGAGCTGGACCTCGGCGAGGACCTCACACTCGAGGTCCTGCCGCCGGACTCCGCGATGCTGGCGGGCGCCGAGCTCGCGCGAGCCGTACCGGACGGCGCGGACCCCTGGCCCGGCCTGACCCGCGAGCTGGTACGGCTGGCCGCCGAGCCGGTGGGCCACGTGCTGGCCCGCACGCGCGGCCTCCGGGACTGCCTTGCCAGGGCCGGACGCGACGACGAGGCGCCGCCGGAGATCCAGGGCGTCTACGACCAGGGCTGGGCGGTCCTGCGGGCGGGCGACGACCTGCTGGTCTCCGCCCTGGTGCAGGTCGAGGGGGCGGACGACCCGGTCGCCATCACCGCATTCATGGAAGGAGAACAGTGCGCCCTTACTACGCCTATGAGCACCTCGTGACCTTCGCGGACACGAACCTGGTCGGCAACGTCTACTTCGCCCGGCACCTGGCCTGGCAGGGGGAGTGCAGGGAACGCTTCCTGGCCGAGCACGCTCCGGAGATCCTGGCTCAGCTGGGCGACGACCTCGCGCTGGTCACGCTGGCCTGCTCGTGCGACTACTTCGGCGAGCTGTACGCCTTCGACCGGGTCTCCATCCGCATGACCCTCAGCGGCCTGGAGCAGAACCGCGTCACCATGGGCTTCGCCTACTACCGGGTCAACATCGACCCCGCGCAGCTGGTGGCGCGGGGATCCCAGACGATCGCCTGCATGCTTCGCACGGAGCGGGGGCTGACGCCGGTGGCCGTTCCAGGTGGGCTGCGGCGGGCTCTCGAGCGCTATTCGGATCAGCTGGTGGGTGGAGGAGTGCAGTGAACACACAGATCCTGCGATGGCGCGAGGGCACGGCACGGCGCCGGGTCGCGGCCATGCCGTCAGGTACCAAGACCGCGATCAGCATCGTCGGCTGCGGCCAGATGGGCTCGGCGCTGGCGCGGGCGCTGTCCGGCAAGGGCACCCGGCTGTTCCTGACCAGCCGGGTGCGCCGGTCGGCCGCCCAGCTGGCGCGGCAGGTCCAGGGCGCCGTCGCCGGCCCGCTGGAATGGGCGGTGGCCAACGGCGACGTGGTGATCCTGGCCACGCCGGTCGACGCCACGTGCGAGGAGATCGCTCCGCGCCTCCAGGGCCTGGTGAACGACAAGGTGCTCATCGACGTGTCCAATCCCGGCCTGGTGGACAACCGGGGCCGGCCCGACGTCTCCGCCGCCGAGCGCATCGCGCAGGCCATGCCCGGCGGGTACGTGGTGAAGGCGCTGAACTGCGTGGCCGCCAAGCGGCTCGGCGAGCTGAGCTCCGGCCACGAGCGGCTGACCATTCCCGTGGCGGGTGACGACATGTGGGCCAAGGCCTGCGTGGCCGACCTGGTCCACCGCATCGGCTTCGACACGGCCGACGCCGGAGCGCTGTCGAGCAGCCGCTGGATCGAGGGGCTCAGCTGGCTGCTGTTGCAGATCGAGAACTCGGCCGACGCGGACGAGACCGTGCGGCTGCCCTTGCTGCGGGTCGCGGCCGCCGAGGCGGGCGCCGCTCAGGGAGGAATGTCATGACCGTCACCCAGCAGCCCGTGCGGCCGGCCGCGGTACCCACCCGGCGCGCCCTGGTCGTCGTCCTGAGCGTCGTGGGCGGCGCCGTGCTGAGCATGATCTGGTCGGCGACGTTCGTCGACAAGGTCATCGGCGGCACCGTCGCCACCACCCTCCTGGGAGGCGACCCTCAGGACTTCGCCTTCACCGGCACCGCGGCGGGGATGATCTTCGCCTTCGTCACCGGCGTGGCGGGCACCTTCACCGCGTGCAACGTGGCCGTCTTCGGTGCCCTCGCGCCGATGTTCGGCGAGGGGGAGGGGGTGCGCGGCCGGATGGTCAGCGCGCTGCGCCCGCTCGGCTGGCTCGTCGTGGGCATGGTGGTGGTCTCCGCCACCTACGGCGTGATCGCCGCCCTGGTGGGCGACGGCATGCCGCAGGCCTCGACCGCGCCCTCCGGCCCCGGGCTCTCCCCGCGCTCCGTCCAGTCCATGGTCGCCTTCGGCCTGATCGGGCTGGTGATGATCTATCTCGGGCTGGCCGCGCTGAACGTGGTCCGCGACCCGCTGCGGCGGATCTCGGCGCGCTTCCCGCACGCCCGTGTCCTGCTCATGGGCGCGCTCATCGGCGGGTTCCTCGTCGGCCGCCCGTACGGGCTGTTCCGGCAGCTCTTCCGGGACACCGCCGCCAGTCACGACCCCTTCTACGGCGCGCTGGCCTTCGTCCTGCAGTCGGCCGGCAACATCCTCCTGGTCGCGGTGCTCTTCCTGGCCCTGGCCGGGTTCGCGGGCGGCCGGCTGCACCGGTGGTTCACCGCCAAGCCGGGCCGGGCGGCCGTGGTCGCCGGGTCGGCGCTCCTCGTGGTCGGCGTGTTCACCCTGCTGTACTGGGACGTCAGGCTGCTGGCCCGCCGCGAGCTCATCTGGTATCCGATGGCGCCCTGGTCCTAGCCGATCGACAGCACCTCGCGCTGGACCCGTTCCACTTCGGGGGACGGGTCCACGCCCAGTTCGCTGTCGAGCACGGCACGCAGGTGCTCGTAGGCCAGCAGCGCCTCGCTGCGCCGTCCGGACCGGTGGAGAGCCGTGATGAGCTGCGCGTGGAACCACTCGTTCAGCGGGTGGGTCGTCACCAGCCCGCGCAACTCGCCCACGAGCTGGCGGTGCAGCCCCAGCTCCAGCTCGGTCTGGATGACCAGCTCGTACGCGTGCAGCCGCTTCTCCTCCAGGAAGACCGCGTGGGCCTGCAGCGCCCGCCCCTGGGCCACGGTGGCCAGGGCGGCGCCGGTCCACAGGTCCAGCGCCTGCCGGAACGTGCGGGCGGCGGTTTCCCTGTCGCCCTCCTCGAGCAGCCGGTGACCTTCGTCGAGACGCCGGTGGAACAGCGTGGCGTCCACGGTGTCCTCCTCGGCGCGCAGCAGGTAGCCGTGCGGCGTGGTGACCAGGCGGGCCCGGCCCAGCAGCGTGCGCAGGCGGTAGACGTAGGTCTGGGCGGTCGTCACGGCGGTCTTGGGAGTGCGCTCCCCCCAGAGCTCGTCCACCAGCGCGTCCAGCGGCACGGCCTGGTTGTTGCCCTGGAGGAGCAGCAGGGAGAGCACCTGGCGCAGGCGCGCCGCCCTGGGCGTGATGTCGAGGCGGTCGCGGCACACCGCGACCGGGCCCAGCACGCGGAACTCGATCATCTGAGCACCGTCCTTCCGCCCCGTGAACGGATCGACGGTACGGCCGGCCCCCGCCGTGGACAAGACCGCTCACCGAAGGTTCGCTTCGCGGTCCGAAGGATACAAAGGCTCGCGGAGTCGCCATAAGGTGAGGGGGTTTGGGGGTTTCATGGCAACCGATGGTGACCGTGTGAACACCGGGCCCCGGGTCGTGACCGCGACCGTCGTGGGCACCGTCATCGAGTCCTACGACCTGGCGCTGTTCGGGCTGGGCGCGGCACTGGTCTTCGGCGAACAGTTCTTCCCCGAGGCCCGGCCCGGGACGGCGATGCTCGCCTCGCTGGCCACCTTCGCCGTCGGCCTGCTGGCCAGGCCGATCGGTGGCATCGTGATGAGCCATCTGGGCGACCGCCTGGGCCGGGTCCCCGTCCTGGTGCTCACCTTGGTGCTGATGGGCACGGCCACGGTCGGCATCGGCGTGCTGCCCGGCTACGAGACCATCGGGGCGGCCGCCCCCGTCCTGCTCGTCCTGCTCCGCCTGGCGCAGGGGTTCGGCGCCGGAGCCGAGTTCGTCGGCGCGATCCTCGTCGCGGCCGAGTCGGGCCCGCCGGAGCGCAGGGGCATGCGGGCCGCGCTGCCGAGCATCGGCTACTTCGCCGGCATCGTGCTGGCCACGGTGGCGTTCGCCGGCTTCGCCACCCTGCCGCCCGACCAGTTCGCCGCCTGGGGCTGGCGGATTCCGTTCCTGCTGAGCGCCCTCACCCTGGCGGTGGGCCTCTACACGCGGCTGCGGATCTCCGAGACGGAGGCGTTCCAGGCCTCCTCCGGGCGGCGGGTGCGGCTGCCGCTGTGGAGCCTGGTCCGCCACCAGCCCCGCCGCCTGCTGGTGGCGTTCGCGGCCAACGGGCCCTTCGTCGCGGTCTACTACCTGGTGTCGGTGTTCCTGCTCCACTACGTCAGCCGGACACTGGGCCTGCCGCCGGCCGTCGGGTTGACGGCCAACGTGGTGGCGGGCACCGCCGCGGTGCTGGCCGTACCGGTCTTCGGCCGGCTGGCCGACCTGGTCGGACGGCGCCCCGTCTGGTTCTTCGGGTGCCTGTTCCTGATCGCCTTCGCCGGTCCGATGATCGTCCTGCTGGACACCGGACGGCCCCTGCTCGTCGTGCTCGCGGTCACGATGGCCACGGCAGGCGGCCTGGTCGCCATGGGCGTGGCGCAGGCCTCGCTGTTCATCGAGATGTTCGAGACGCGGTATCGCTTCAGCGGCGTCGTGGTGGCGCGGGAGACCAGCGCCGCCCTGTTCGGCGGACCCATGCCGCTCGTCGCCGCCGTCCTCGTCCAGGCGGCCGGCGGCGCGTCGTGGCCGCTCGCCGTCCTGATCGTGGTGCTGGCGGCGGCCTCGCTGGTGGCGGTCCTGTTCGCGCCCGAGACCCGCGCGGCCGACCTGGTCGGTCAGACGGTGGCCTCCCGCCGTCCCGGCAGCGGGACCAGAAGCTCGACGTGAGAGCCGCGGCCCGGCCAGGAGGAGACGTTCAGCGTGCCGCCCATCAGCTCGGCCCGCTCCCGCATCGACGACAGCCCGACGCTGCGCGACCTGCCCGCCCGGCCGGTGTCGAACCCGACGCCGTCGTCCTCGACGGAGGCCCGCAGGTCGTGGGGTGAGATGTCGATCCTGGCCAGCACCACGGCCGGGGCGCCGTGGGCGACGGCGTTGCGGATGGCCTCCCTGATGACCAGGAAGGACTCGTCGCGTACGGCTGGTGGCGCCCACGTCTCGTCGCCGTTGACGCTCACCCTGATGGTCACCTCGTCGGTGCGCAACGTCTCGGTGAAGGTGAGCAGCGCCTTCTCCATGCTGGTCACGGTGTCCTCGAAACGCAGCTCCGAGGTGACGGCGCGCAGGTTCTGCATCGCCTCGCCGACGGCCTGCTTGGCCTTGCCCGCCCGCGAAGCGGCCCGTGACGGCCCGCTCGTGGCGAACATCTCGAAGAGCTCCAGCTGGCGGTGGGCGACGCTGAGCCCCGGCCCCACCCGGTCGTGCAGCTCCCGGGCGATACGGCGACGCTCGTTGAGATGCGCCCGGTGGATGATGTTGAGCAGGTAGCCGGTGTACGCGCTGGCCGCCTCCCTGATCCTGGTGTTGATGCTCTCGTTCACCGCCAGGGCGGTCAGCGTCAGCAGCTCCAGCGGGGCCTGCTCGGTGGAGACGTGGCGCTCCACCTCGCCGAGGATGAGCTCGAAGAGGGTGCCCGCCGCCCGCAGCGAGTCACGCGGGTCGAGCCGGCTCGCGGCCCTGCTCTCGCCGATGTCCCTGGTGAGCAGCCACCGCTCGCTGTCCATGGTGACCTTCCGGTCCCGCAGGCTGCGGATCAGGTCGGTCAGGGTGGCGTTCGCCTGAGCCATCGCCTGGGCCCTCGACTCGCGCTCGCGGACGATCGGATTGCCCGCCTCATGAAGTTCCCTCTCGTAGGCGAGCAGCATCGCGGCTCGCTCCTTCTCAAGGGAGCGCGCTAAGTCGTCCCACGGCGACCCATGGGGCTTGGCGTCTGCGGCCACGGGCCCTCCACTCGCGGCAACCAACCGAAGCCCGCCATGTTGGGAGCAACGGTGTCAACTGGACACCACTGAGGGTACGCCGACTGACACGAGTTGACACAGGTGCGTCACGTACTGTGTGGCCATGAAGCCTCGGTAGAGGCGGCGTTTCCTGCAGCGCCCGCCCCGCGACGCGTGGGTCAGGGCCAGGACGGCGACCACGCCCGCTCCCAGCGTCAGCGCGCAGGCCGGCAGGCCCAGTCCCGGCGCGACGGTCGCCACGGCCAGCCAGAGGCACCCGGCCAGGGCGGCGGCCGCGACCGCCAGGAGGCGGCGCAGGAGCGGCTCGCCGCACAGCACCGCGACCGTGCGCCGTCCCGCCGCGGCGTCGCCCGGCGCGTCCGGGAGGTCCTTGGCCATCGTCCCCACGAGGCCGACCCACAGCGACATCACCACCGCGAACAGGAGTGTCTTCGCGTCCGGTGCCGTGCCGTGGGCGACGCTGGCGTATCCGGCCAGGTAGCTGAGGAGCGCGGCGGCCACCCCGATGCCGGGCGCGCCCAGCGCGTGGCGCTTGAGGCTGAGCGGGGGCATCGAGTACGCGTAGCCGAGCACCAGCACGGCGGCCACCGCCGGGGCGAGCGTGGGGACGAGCAGGACGGCGCCCACCATGGACAGCGCCGCGGCCGCCTTCGCGACCGCCGCGGCCGACTCCGGCCGCAGCTCGCCTGCCGCGATGGGGCGGCGGGAGTCGTTGGCTCGGTCCTCGTGGACGTCGGTCACCCCGTTGAGCAGGTAGGCCGACAGGATCGCCAGGACCCATACCGCCGCCCCGCCCAGCACCCCTGGCGCCGACGACCCCAGCCACGCGCCGGCTCCCGCGCCCCCCTGTACGGCCGGCGAGCCGAGCCACTCGGGCGCGGCGCCCGCCACCTCCGGCACCGATCCCCCGATCATGGAGGACACCCCGAGCGCCGCGCCGGTGACGAACCTGAGCAGATACATCGCCAGGACCGACGGGCGCGCCTCGACGAGGCACTTCAGGAGCGTGCGAGCGGGGACGCGGCGCGGAACGGCCTCCTGGGTCACCATGGCGTGATTATGAGCCCGCTCGCGGACTTCCGTTAATGCGGATCTCGAAGGGGGTAGCGGATCCTACATCTTTCGATACCGGTGATTGTCCGGCCTCCGCGGCACCCGCTCTTTCGGGTCCGGACTTGTTGGAGTCGCGTTCCGTTGTTAACGTCGGCCTACCGTCTCGACCATCTCATTATAGGAGAGGACGGCACCCCGGAAATGAGCAGCGGAACAGGCGAGGTAATTTTCGACTGGAACCGGTCACGGCTCCGCCCACCCGGGCCGGAGCCGACCGGGCAGGTGGAGCTGAACGACGAGTCGCTCCGTGACGGGCTGCAGAGCCCCTCCGTCCGCCAGCCCACCCTCGACGAACGGGCCGCGCTCCTACGGCTGATGGCCAGGCTGGGGATCGACGCCGCCAGCATCGGCATGCCGGCCACCGGGTCCGAGGCCGCGTTCTTCGCCGCCCGGCTCGCCCGGCACGCCGAGGACCTGCGGTTGCCGCTGGAGCTCCATTGCGCCGCCCGGACCGTTCCGGAAGACATCATTCCCATCGCGCAAATCAGCCAGGACACGGGTCGCGTCATCGGCGTAATGGCGTTTATCGGAACGAGTCCCATAAGGATATATACAGAAGGTTGGACGGAAAACCATCTGGTTAATTCGGTCACCGCGGCCATGCAATTCGGGCGGCGGGAGAATCTGCCGGTGTGCATCGTGGTGGAGGACGCCACGCGAACCTGCCCCGACATGCTCCGGCTCATCGCGCACGTGGCCCTGCACGAGGGCGCCGAGCGGATCTGCCTCTGCGACACGGTCGGCCACGCCACGCCGCGAGGCACCCGGGCGATCGTCGGCTACGTGGCCGAGGAGATCCTCGCCGCCCACGGCTTCGGGTCCGTGCCCATCGAATGGCACGGGCACAACGACCGGGGGCTGGGTCTGGCCAACGCGCTGGCCGCGATCGAGGCGGGCGTCGACAGGGTGCACGGCACCGCGCTCGGCATGGGGGAGCGCTGCGGCAACACCGCCATGGACCAGCTGCTGGTGAACCTGCACCTGTCCGGCGACACGCGTGAGCTGCGCGCGCTGCCCGACTACTGCGCGCTCGCGGCCGCGGCCTGCGAGCGGCCCATCCCCGTCGACTATCCGGTGGTCGGGGCCGACGCCTTCCGCACCGCGACCGGTGTGCACGCCGCCGCCGTGGCCAAGGCCGAGTTCGCGGGGAACCTCCCGCTCGCCGACCGCGTCTACTCCGCTGTTCCCGCCTCCGCGGTGGGCCGGTCGCAGCAGATCGACATCGGGCCCGCCAGCGGCCGGTGGAACGTGGTGCACTGGATGCGCCGGCGCGGCCTTCCCGCTGATGGCGAGGTGGTCGACGACATCCTTCGCCTGGCGCGTCGGTCCCACCGGGTGCTGACCGACTCCGAACTCCTGATGATGGCGGGCGCGAGAAGCTGACGCGATGCATCGCGCTGACCGTCGACCTGGGTTACTCTGAGTCCGGCTTGTCAGCTGGCGCCGGATACATCCCAGAGGGGCTATCACGTGGATGGACCGCGATGACACGCGAGGCCCAGGAACCCATCAGGGTCTTGCTCGTCGATGACCATGTCCTGGTGAGGGAGGGGCTGCGCGAACTCCTGGAGGCGCAGGCCGGGATGGTCGTGGTCGGGGAGGCCGGCGACAGCGAGTCGGCGGTCGCCCTCGTGGCCAGGGAACGGCCGCACGTCGTGCTGCTCGACGTCGAGATCCCCGGCGACGATGCTCCGACGACCGTGGCCCGCATCCACCGGCACTCGCCCGAGACGCAGGTGCTGATCCTGAGCATGTACGACGGGCCGGAACTGCTCCGCAGCCTGCTCGCCGCGGGGATCAGGGGCTACCTGCTGAAGAGCGCCAGCATCCAGGAGGTCGTGTCGGCCATCCACAGCGCCCGCTGCGGCGACGGGCGGGTGCTGCTCGCCGTCTCCCGCGAGAGCCTGGCCCAGGTCGACGGGCAGTCCTCTGACCTGCTGTCCGACCGGGAACGTGAGGTGCTCACCCTGGCCGCCCAGGCGCTCACCAACACCCAGATCGGCTCCCGGCTCGGCCTGACGGAGGCCACCGTCAAGCGGCACCTGCGCAACATCTTCATCAAGCTGGGCGCCGTGTCCAGGATCGACGCCGTCAACAAGGCCGTCAGCGCGTCCCTGATCAAGGTCGACAAGGTCCACAACGGGCGGTGACCGGGCCGGCTCGCGGGGCCTCAGCGAGTGAAGACCCGCTCGAGCCCGGCACGCTGCTCGGGCGTCAGCCGGACGTGCTGGGCGGCGAGGTTCATCTCCAGGTGCAACGGGTTGCGCGTGCTCGGGACGACCACGACGTCCTCCCCCTGGGCCAGCAGCCAGGCCAGCGCCAGGCGGGACAGGCTGACGTTGAGTTCGGCGGCCATCTCCTCGGCGAGCGGCAGCAGCCGTACGCTCTGCCGCAGCCGCTCGCCACGGAAGCGGGGGTCGAGCCGGCGAGGATCGCCGGAGCGCAGGTGTTCGGGAGTGCGGATCCTGCCGGTGAGGAGTCCCCGGCCGAGGGGGCAGCCGGCGATCACCCCGATGCCGAGCGAGCGCGCGACGGGCAGCAGCTCGGCCTCGATGTCGCGGTGCACGAGTGAGTACTCCCTCACCAGCGCGGTCACGGGATGGATCCGGTGCGCCCGGCGGAGCTGGTCGGCGGAGACGCCGGACAGCCCGATGTGGCGGACCTTCCCGGCGGCGACCAGGGCGCCGAGCCTGCCGACCGTCTCCTCCAGTCCCGCCGGGGAACGGCTGACGTAGAACAGGTCGAGGTGGCCGGTGCCCAGCTCGCGCAGCCACGCGTCGCAGGCCCGCTCCACGTCCCCCGTCGCGTCCCCCGCCACCACGACGGTGCGCTCGCGGCGTCCGGCGAGAGCTCGCCGGACCACACCGGTGGCCCGGTCCGGGCTGACGCCGGTCTCCAGGAGGGCCGGGCCGGCTCCGAGCGCCTGCCGGAGGACGCGCACGCCGTCGGCGCCCTTCACCGCGCCGTAGAAGCCACTGAGAGCCGCGCAGCCGAGGCCGACCGGCGGTAGCGCCAGCTCGCCGATCCTCCTCAGACGCGCGGTGGCCGGTGTGCTCTCAGGCATCAGTCCAGAGCAGCGCACGCCGTCCGATGTCCGTGGTGCGCGGCGCGGGCGCGCGCGACCAGTCGTACTCGATCCCCGCGAGCGGTCGCGGCGCGCTCTTCCGGGGCTTTCCGGCCGGGACCTGGTCCGCACCGTCCACCCGGGCGCGGATCGCGCCGGGCCGCCATCGAGTCATCATGGTGCACCTCTGGGTCTTCCGCCGGGGCGGGCGGGCCCTCCCCGCATGGATGTCTCCAGTGTGTTCCTCCGGGTTCGCGGCGGCTCAGCACGCGCCTAGCCCGGAGGCCGCCGTTGGTGCCTGCCCACCGGGGCAGACCCTGCCTGGTCATCCGGGCCTGGTCATCCGGGCCAGGTCATCCGGGTACGCCAACCGGCTATGGACTCCGTGGTTCTCCTCGCCACTTCAATAAAATAGAGTGGTTAGGGGAAGGCGGTCACCGTCGGCGCGTTGGAGGCGGCACATGGTCCATGCCAGGCGTAACTACGGCCAGTACTGCGGGCTCGCCGCCGCCCTCGACGTCATCGGTGAGCGGTGGACGCTGCTCATCATCAGGGAGCTGCTGCTGGGGCCGCGCCGCTACAGCGACCTCATCGCCGCGCTGCCGGGCGTCGGCACCAACCTGCTGGCCGAGCGGCTGAAGTTCCTCACCGCCGAGGGCGTGCTCCGCAAGGTGGCCGACGACCAGGGCAAGGACCGGGGCTACGAGCTGACCGAGGTCGGCCGGCAGCTGCGCGAGCCGGTGCTCAGCCTGGCCCGGTGGGGGCTGCCGTTCCTGGACGCGCCGACGCCCGAGGAGATCGTCCGGCCGTACTGGGGGTTCCTGGCGGTGCAGGCCATGATCGACGACTCGCGGGTGCCCGACCTGGACGAGGTGTACGAGTTCCAGGTCGACGACGTGCTCTTCCACGTCGTCGTCAAGGACGGCGGCGCCGTCGCGGTCGAGGGCGGCTATCCCGGCTCGCCCACGGTGACCGCCGTCACCGATGCCCGCACGTTCATGGAGATCGGTTCCAAGCGGCTCTCGCCCTTCGGCGCCGTGGTGTCGGGGCGGCTGACGTTGCAGGGCCCGCCGGAGGCGATCCTGCGGGTGAGCGCCCTCCTCGGGCTGGTGCCCGAGGGGACGCCCGACCAGGCGCGCGGCGCCGCGAGCCGCTGAGCGGGGCGCCGCTACGGCGCGGGCCGCTCCACGCCGGCCACGTGCAGGGCTCCCTCCCTCACGCTGACGAGCACGTGCTGGCCGGAGCGCAGCTCGCCGTAGAGGATCTTCTCCGACAGCACGTCCTCCAGCTCGCGCTGGATGGTACGGCGCAGCGGCCGGGCGCCCATGACCGGGTCGTAGCCCCGGTCGGCCAGCAACCGCTTGGCCTCCCCGGACACCTCCAGTTCCATTCCGCGCTCCGCCATCCGCTCGGCCACCCGCGCCAGCATCAGGTCGAGGATGAGGATGATCTCCTGCGAGGCGAGCTGGTGGAAGACGACGATGTCGTCGACCCGGTTGAGGAACTCGGGCCGGAAGTGCTGCTTGAGCTCCTCCTGCACCTTGCCCTTCATCCGGTCGTAGGTGGACCCGCCCACGTCGGAGGCGGCGAACCCGATCCCGATGCCCTTGGAGATGTCGCGGGTGCCCAGGTTGGTGGTCATGATGATGACCGTGTTCTTGAAGTCGACCACCCGGCCCTGGGCGTCGGTCAGCCGGCCGTCCTCCAGGATCTGCAGCAGCGTGTTGAAGATGTCCGGGTGGGCCTTCTCGATCTCGTCGAACAGCACGACCGAGAACGGCTTGCGCCGTACCTTCTCGGTCAGCTGGCCGCCCTCCTCGTATCCGACGTAGCCGGGCGGGGAGCCGAACAGCCGCGACACGGTGTGCTTCTCCATGAACTCCGACATGTCCAGCACGATCAGGGCGTCTTCGTCGCCGAAGAGGAACTCGGCCAGCGTCTTGGACAGCTCGGTCTTGCCGACGCCCGAGGGGCCGGCGAAGATGAACGACCCGCCGGGACGCCGCGGGTCCTTCAACCCGGCGCGGGTGCGCCGGATCGACCGGGACAGGCCCTTGATGGCGTCGTCCTGGCCGATGATCCGCCTGTGCAGCTCGTCCTCCATGCGCAGCAGCCGCTGCGACTCCTCCTCGGTCAGCTTGACGGCCGGGATGCCGGTCGCCCTGGCCAGCACCTCGGCGATGAGCTCCTCGGTCACTTCACGAGGCACGGCATGGGCGGCGCCCCGGCGGATGCGGATGCGTGAGCCGGCCTCGTCGATGAGGTCGATCGCCTTGTCGGGCAGGAAACGGTCGCTGATGTAGCGGTCGGCCAGCTGCGCGGCGGCCACCAGCGCGCCGTCGGTGATCGAGACCCGGTGGTGGGCCTCGTAGCGGTCACGCAGCCCCCTGAGGATCTCGATCGTGTGCGAGAGGGAGGGCTCGGGCACCTGGATCGGCTGGAAACGCCGCTCCAGCGCGGCGTCCTTCTCCAGGTACTTGCGGTACTCGTCGAGCGTGGTCGCCCCGATGGTCTGCAGCTCGCCACGAGCCAGCATGGGCTTGAGGATGTTGGCCGCGTCGATCGCGCCCTCGGCCGCCCCCGCCCCCACCAGGGTGTGCAGCTCGTCGATGAACAGGATGACGTCGCCGCGGGCGCGGATCTCCTTGAGCACCTTCTTCAGCCGCTCCTCGAAGTCGCCCCGGTAGCGGGAGCCGGCGACCAGCGCTCCGAGGTCCAGCGTGTAGAGCTGCTTGTCCTTGAGCGTCTCGGGCACGTCCCCGTCGACGATCATCTGGGACAGCCCCTCGACGACGGCGGTCTTGCCGACGCCGGGCTCGCCGATCAGCACCGGGTTGTTCTTGGTCCGCCGGGAGAGCACCTCCATGACCCGCTCGATCTCCTCCTCGCGGCCGATCACCGGGTCCAGCCTGCCTTCGCGGGCCGCCTCGGTGATGTTCATGCCGAACTGGTCGAGGATGGAGGACTTGGGCTTGGGCGGCGCGACCGGGGGACGCTGGTCGTCCTCGTCCCCGATCTCGTCCCCCTGGAGGATCCTGGTGACCTCGTTGCGGATGCCGGTGGGCTCGGCGCCCTGCGAGGCCAGCACCTGCGCGGCCACCCCTTCGCCCTCCCTGATCAGTCCCAGCAGCAGGTGCTCGGTGCCGATGTGGTCGTGGCCGAAGAAGAGCGCCTCGCGCAGCGCCAGCTCGAGCACGCGCTTGGCGCGGGGGGTGAAGGGGATGTGCCCGTCATGCGGCCGCTCGCCGGGCAGGCTGATCGAGACGACCCCCGTCTGGACCGCGTCCAGCCCGATGCCGAGCTTGGTCAGGGCGAGCGCCGCCACCCCCTGCCCCTCCAGGAGCAGGCCGAGCAGCAGGTGCTCGGTGCCGAGATAGTCGTGGTTGAGTTTCCTGGCCTCCTCCTGAGCCAGGACGAGAACCCGCCGCGCGCGGTCGGTGAACCTCTCGAACATTCCTCGCTCCCGGAAGGCCGACGACTACTACTACTTTCTAAAGTTCGCTTGTTCACAGCTTCATGGCAAGAGGTTCGCCCACAGGTGATGCGGCTCGATCCGCGGGGTGAGCTATCGCGGTGAGGACGAACCCGTCGGTCACGCGCCACCTTCCCGCGAACTCCGTCAGCAGCTCACCCCCGTGAACGGTGGCGATCTTCGACAGATGGGCGTGGAACGTCCCCGCCGACGGATCGATCGTGACGGTGGCCTCGGAGAAGTCCAGCCAGCGCCGCGCAAGGGGGAACCAGGCCTTGTAGACCGACTCCTTGGCGCTGAACAGCACCCGGTCCCAGTGCACGCCGGAGGGCAGCCCGGCCAGCGCCCAGCGCTCGGTCCGCAGCGAGATCATGTCGAAGACACCGTCAGGCAGCGGCTCGTGCGGCTCGGCGTCGATCCCGATGGTCAGGACCTGCGTGTCCATCGCGACGGCGCACGCGCGGTAACCCGCGCAGTGCGTGATGCTGCCGACCACGCCGTCGGGCCAGGCGGGCGCGCCGCGCTCGCCCCGGGGCACGGGGACGGGAGGCAGCCCGAGCCGGGCCAGGGCGCGCCGCGCGCAGGCGCGGCCAGTGGTGAACTCGCGGCGCCTGGAGTCGACGGCCCGCTGCACCGCGACGGCCTCCTCCTCGAACAGCGTGGCGCCGGGCCGGTCGGCGAACAACTCGGCCACGGCGACGCCCTTGGGCAGGATGTCCTCGATCACACCGGCTCCAGTACGGGAAGGACCTGGCGGAAGATGTCGTGCGGCAGTCCACGCCGCTCCCACTCGCGCGGGTAGCCGACGGAGACCTCCTCGAAGCGCACGCCGTCATGCCAGGTGACCCGGGGGATGTGCAGATGGCCGTAGATCACCGCCGCCGTGCGGAACCTGCGGTGCCAGTCGGCCGTCAGCTCGGTGCCGCACCACAGGGCGAACTCCGGATGGCGCAGGATCGCCGTCGGCTCGCGGACCAGCGGGAAGTGGTTGACCATGACGATCGGCACGTCCGGATCGCAGGCCGCCAGCCTGCGCTCGCTCTCGGCCACGCGCGCCCGGCACCAGTCCTCCCTGGTCGGGTAGGGGTCGGGGTGGAGCAGGAACTCGTCGGTGCACACCACGCCGGCCTCGTGGGCCAGGGCCAGCGCCTCCTGCTTGGTGGCGCAGCCGGCCGTACGGAAGCTGTAGTCGTACAGGATGAACAGGGGCGCGATCGTGACCGGCCCGCCCTCCCCTGTCCAGACCGGGAAGGGATCCTCCGGGGTCAGCACACCCAGGCTGCGGCACAGCTGGACCAGAGCGCGGTACTTGCCGTCACCCTGCAACTGGAGGCGATCGCCCGGTACCGTCCACAGCTCGTGGTTGCCGGGGGCCCACACCACCTTGGCGAAGCGGGCGCGCAACGTGGCCAGCGCCCAGGCGATGTCCTCCCAGCGCTCGGCCACGTCACCGGCGATCAGCAGCCAGTCGTCCGTCGGTTCGCGCGGCAGATCCTCCAGCAGTTCCCGGTTCCTCGCGTACCCGACGTGCAGGTCGCTCACCGCGACCAGTCTTCCCGCCACCACACCTCCCAGATCGCCCATACTCCGATGATCGCGTGCCGGCGCCCGATTGCCCAGTGAGCTGTCGCTCGCCCGACAGATGCCGAGCGGGCCGGTCGGGGCCTGCCTACCTTGCCGAGTATGGCTACCGAAGCAGCCCGTCCACGGCACTGGGACGGGGGAGTGAACGGTGACAGTGCCAGCTCTTGGTCGGCGGCGACGGTCCGGGACACCTGGGTGAGTGCCGGGCTGCTCGTCCTCCGTGTGGCGCTCGGCGCCACCTTCCTCCTGCACGGCGTGCAGAACCTGTTCGGCGCGTGGACCGGATGGGACACCGCCAAGATGGCCGGCTACCTCGGCTCCAAGGGAGTCGGGGCGTCCCAGGCCTTCTCGTGGATCACCGCGGTCTCCGAGGTGATCGCCGGCGTCCTGCTCCTGGCAGGGCTGCTCACCTCGGTGGGCGCGGCGATCGTGGTGGTCACGATGGCCGCCTCCAGCTACATCAAGCTCTCCGCGGGCGGCGGCTTCTTCATGCCGACCGGCTTCGAGTGGGAGCTGGCCGTGCTCGCGGGCGGGCTGGGCCTCCTACTGGCCGGAGCGGGCAGGTTCGCCCTGGACAGCAAGCTGTCCGGCCGGGCCCTCGGCCGCGTCAGGGCGATCGCGGCCGTGCTCACGGTGCTCGCGTTCGTGGCCATCGTCCCGTTCATCAAGTGATCGTCGGCCGGCGGGCCGCCGTACCCGAGGAGACCCGGTGAACAGAGCTCTCGTCGCTCTGGTGACGTTCGTGTCCGTGGCGGTCGGCGGCTGGCTGGCCCTCGCGCTGGGCGGGGAGGAACGCGGCGGCGTGCCGCACCGCCCGGTGCTCGTCGATGGCCGTGTGCCGGCCACGCTGTACGTGCCGGGCACGGTCACGGCTCCGGGCGTCCTGGGCATGCCCGACCCGCCTCCGCAGGGCAGCAGGCCGCCCGTGGTCGTGATCGCACACGGCCACTCCGCCGACCAGGCCACCATGAGCGTGCTCGCTCGGCGCGTGGCCGCCGCGGGCTACGCGGTGGTCACCTTCGACTTCCGCGGCCACGGCCTGAGCACCGAACGGCACCAGTCGGCCGGGTTCGAGGGCATGCGCTCCGATCTGGACGCCGTCCTCACCTGGCTGGGCACGGTCCCCTACGTGGACCCGGCCAAGGTCGTCGTCGTCGGCCACTCGATGGGCGCCGCCGGCGTGCTCGGCTTCGCGGTGCGCGATCGGCGGCCCGTCGCGACCGTCGCCATGGGCGGCGCCATGGGCGGCGTCGAACCCGGCACCAGAGCCAAGAACGTCCTGTTCGTGGTGGCGGAGGGCGACGCGGGCGTCGTGCGGGAGGGCGCCGAGCGCACGGCCCGCCTGTGGTCGGGCACCCCACTGGCCTACGGCCAGGTCAACGGCGACCACGCTCAGGGCACGGCCGTGGCCCTGCGGGAGGTGGCCGGGACCAACCACCTGACCATGCTCTTCTCGGACCTGACGGCCGGTTACGTGGTGGACTGGGTGGCCAAGGTGACCGGCCGGCCGGCCACGCCGTCCGGCACCGCGGATCGGCGGCCGCTGCTGACGGTGCTCTACCTGCCCTGCGCCGCCGTACTCCTCACGCTCGTGGGCTTCGCCGGCGGCGCCCTGGCCCGCAGCGGCGAGCCGACCGCCGAGGCGGGGCGTCCCGTGCTCGGCCTCCTGCTGGTGGGCGGCGCGCTGCTGCTGCCGCTGCCGTGGCTGGCCTGGGGGGACGCGGGCCACCTGCTCGGGATGGAGGCGGGCGGCGCGCTGGCGGTGCTGCTGGGCGTCGCGGGAACGATCCTCCTGGCCGTGGGCCGGCTCACTCCGGCACGGCAGTGGCTCCCGGCTGCGCAGGCGTGGTCCGCACGACACACGCTCGCGCCCGCCGCGCTGGTCCTCGTGGGCGTGATCGTCGTGCTGACCCCGCTCGGGGCGATGGTGCACGGCCTGGTGCCCACCCCGAAGCGCCTGTTGCTCTGGGCGCTCGCGACCGCGCTGATCCTGCCCTTCTTCCTGGCCGCCGACCGGTTGCTGCGCCGCGGCCGCCCGCCGGCCGCCGCGGCCAAGTCGCTCGCGGCCCGCCTGCTGATGCTGGCCGTTGTCATGATTGGCGTCATCACCCAGGTGCTGCCTGGCATGCTGGGGTTGTACGTCATGGTGCTGGCGCCCATCCTGCTCCTGCTCGAACTGGCCGCCTACGGCCTGTACGCGCTGGGCCGCGACCACAGGGTCACCGCGTTCGTGCAGGCGGGGGCGGTGGCGTGGGTGCTGAGCCAGTTGTCGCCGATCATGTGGTGAGGTGGAGCCGAGGTGTCACGTCCCGCTCTGTTCGAGTCGGCCACGCCCGAGTACGTCAAGGCGCGGGCCGAACTGCTGAGCGCCGAACGCCGGTTGCGCGAGCTGGGCGAGCAGGTGGCCGCGCGGCGGCGGGCCCTGCCCCCGGGGCCCGAGCTGGACGATGACCCGCCGCTCGCCGCGCTCGACGGCTCGCCGACGCGCCTGAGCGGGCTGTTCGGCGACCATCACACGCTGCTCGTCTACAACATGATGTTCGACGAGGACTGGCCGGAGCCGTGCCCCCTGTGCTCCATGTGGGTCGACGGCATCGACGCCGTCACCCCGCACCTGCTCGAGCGCACCGCGGTGGCCGTCATGGCGCCCGCCGGACCCGCGCGCCTGGCCGAGGTGGCGCGGCGCCGGCAGTGGCGGTGGGTGCCCGTCTACTCCACGCGTCCCGGCGACCTCACCGACCGGCTCGGGCTGCGCGCCCATCCCGGTGACCTCGAACCCGTGGTGACCGTCTACGACAGGTCCGACGGGCGCGTCAGGATCTCCTGGCAGGGCTCGGCCATGCTGAGCGACCCCGGCGACGAGCCGTACCAGCCGGGTGACGGCGGCGACGCCCGCGGCCTCGACCTGCTCTGCGCGACGTGGTCGCTGCTCGACCTGCTGCCGCAGGGCCGGGGCGACTGGTATCCCAGCCGCCCGGCCCGCTGACCCTTCAGCGGCAGAGTTTGATCATCGTGTCGATCGCCCGGTCGATCTGCTCCACGTCGTTGTACAGGTGCGGGGAGATCCGGACCGCGGGCAGCTCGTCCCGCACGCCGGGGTGGGCGAAGCGGGTGATCTCGACGGTGATCCCGTGCTCATCGGCCAGCTGCCGCTTGAGCTGGACGAACCCGCCGATGTCCGCGCTCCCCCCGAAGGGGTCGAAGGCCACCAGGCCCGAGTGCAGCCGCGGGTCGTCCAGGGGGCTGAGGAGCGCGGCCCGGCCCCAGTGGTGGACGACGCGCTCCTTGAGGTGGGCGCTCAGCTCCAGGACGTGGCGCCGGATGCGGTCGCGGCCGATGCGGTCCCACAGCTCGCAGGCGATGCGCAGGCCCTGCGCCCGCGACAGGTCGGCCGAGTCGCTCTGCTGGAGCAGGCGCCCGAGGTCGTGGGGCCGGGCGGGCAGGCCGTCCCGCAGCGGGTAGAGCAGGGAGACGACCGGCCAGAAGACCGGCAGGGGCAGGGGCCGGTTGCGCGCGTAGATCAGGCCGGTGCCCATGGGGCCGCACTGGTAGCGCGATCCCGACGCGCTGAGGAAGTCGACCCCCAGCTCCCGGAGCCGCAGGGGGACGTGGCCGAGCACCTGGCTGCCGTCGAGCACGGTGATCAGGTCGTGCCGCCGCGCCAGCTCGACCAGCTCGGCCGTGGGGAAGGCGGCTCCGGTTGTCAGCGTGATCCCGGCCCACTGGAGCACCCTGGTGCGCGGCGTGATCGCCGACCGGACCAGCTCGACGATCTCCTCGGCCCGCTGCCCCGCCCCGACCGGCGGGGTGAGCTCCCTGAGGACGACGCCACGACGGTCGCGCAGCTGGCACAGCGGCGCGCGCACGGTGTAGCACTCGTGGTCGGTGGTGATGATCTCGTCGCCTTCGCGCAGGTCGAGCCCGGCCAGGATCCGGGCGTTGGCGTCGGTGGCGCTCGGCACGACGGCCAGTTCGTCGGCCTCGCATCCCAGCCCGCCCGCCAGGGACTCCCGCACGTCGGTGAGCGCGGTGTCGGCGAACGGGTCGCGCGGCGACCTCGCGTACACCCGGTCGGCGCCGCCGATGACGTCCAGCACGGGGCGCGGCGCCGAGCCGAGGCCGGCGGTGTTGAGGTGGATGAGGTCAGGGTCGATCGTGAACAGCTCGCGGACCTGCGGCCAGTCCATCATGCGCGTCTTCCCATCCGTTCAGGGCCGTGATGTGGGCAGGGGTCGTGCCGCAACAGCCGCCGAGCAGGGTCAGGCCGTACCGCCGCCGCCAGCCCGACATCAGCGCGGCGAAGCGGTCGGGTGGCACCGGAGGGCCGTTGCGGGGTTCGAGGTTGGGCATGACGCCGATGTCGCCGGCGCCGAGGCCGGCCAGTTCGGCGACGCAGCCGCGCGCCACGTCCAGCGAGGTGCAGTTGACGAGCACGGCCGCGGCCCCCGCGCGGTAGACGGCGGCGGCGGCACGCGCGACCGGCTCACCCGACAGCAGGGTGGCGGAGGGGCCGCAGACGAAGCTGACCCAGGCGGTCAGGCTCGCCTCCCGCGCCTCCTCCACCGCGATCCGCGCCTCGCGGACGGTGTTGACCGTCTCGATCAGGGCGAGGCCGATCCCCGCCGCCGCCAGCTGCCCGGCCATCCACCGGTGCTCGGCGCGGAGCTCGGCGTCGGCGGGGACGAGGTCGGGCCGGTAACAGTCCTCGACCGGGGCCATCGAACCGGCCACCACCACGTCGTCGTGACCGTCCCGCGCCGACCGCGCCAGGTCCACGGCGAGCCGCACCATGCGGCCCGCCTGCCGCTCGTCCAGCTCGGCCCGCCGCAACGCCCGCAGGTTGCAGCGGAAGGTGTTGGCGGTCAGCACCCTGGCTCCGGCCTCCAGGTAGCGCCGGTGCACGGCACGCAGCAGCTCCCGGCCGTGCTCGGTGAGCAGGGCCCGGGTGGTCCACCAGGGGGCGGCCATGGGCAGCCCGCGCCGCTCCAGCTCCGTGGCCACCGCCCCGTCCAGGAGGATCACGGCGCTCCTCGCATGGCCTCCTGCAGGTCCTCCATGAGGTCACGCCGGTCCTCCAGGCCGACCGACAGCCGGATGAGGCGATCGGACAGCCCCATGCGAAGCCGTACCTCGCGGGGGACGGGACGCTGGGTCATCATGGCGGGACACTCGATCAGGGAGTGCACCCCGCCCAGGCTCACCGCGCAGCCGAAGAAGCGCAGCCGCGCCATCAGCGCGGCGGGGTCGCCGGCGTACTCGAAGCTCAGCACCGAACCGGGGCCGGACATCTGACGCTTGGCGACGTCGTACTGGGGGTGGTCGGGCAGGCCCGGGTAGCGGACCAGGGAGACCGACGGGTGACCGGCGAGCATCGCGGCGATCGCCTCGGCGGTGCGCACCTGGCGCTCGACCCGGACCGACAGGGTCCTCAGCCCTCGGTGGATCAGGAAGCAGTCCAGCGCCCCCGGGACGCCGCCGGTGGCGGTGCGGTGGGCGAGCAGCTGGTCGTGCAGCTCGGGACGGTTGTAGACGAGCGCGCCGCCGATCACGTCGAGATGGCCCGAGATCGACTTGGTGGTGCTGTAGAGCGTGATGTCCGCGCCCCAGCTCAGCGGCTGCTGGAGCAGCGGACCGGCGAGCGTGTTGTCCACGACGACGGTGGCTCCCGTGGCGCGGGCCGCGCGGCAGACGAGGTCGAGGTCGGCGATCTTCATCAGCGGGTTGGTGGGGCTCTCCACCCACACCAGGTCGGCGCCCTGGACCGCGCGTTCGACCAGGGACGGCTCCGCCAGATCGGCGTACTCGACGGTGATGCCGTACTTGCCGGTCCACTCCAGCAGGGCGCGGGTGCCGCTGTAGACGTTGTCGGAGCAGACCAGCCGGTCTCCGGGGGACAGCAGGCCCACCACCGCGGCCGCGGCGGCCTGCCCGGAGGCGTAGGCGGTGGCGAACGCGGCGTTCTCGAGCGCCGCCAGGCACAGCTCGAGATCCTCGCGGGTGGGGTTCTCGCCGCGGCCGTAGAAGTACCGCGGCGGGTCCTGCGGTCGCCGGTCGTAGGTGGCCGACAGGTGCACGGGCGGGATCACGTCTCCGGTGCCGGATTCCCTGGGCCGCCCCGCGTGGATCAGCTTGGTGTCGGGCCTCACCGGACACCCCGCACGCACAGGCAGGTGGAGGTGAGGTCGAGCGACCCGTCCGGCCTGGCGTGGGCCGCGGCGGCCTCGGCGACCGCTTCCCAGATCAGCGGGTCGGCCGCCTCCCGTACGAGCGAACGCATCCTGGGCGGGAGCACGTCCCTGGAGAAGGCCACGAAGTGCGACACCGAGTCCATGACGAACGGCACCTTCCGCTCGGTGACGGTGACCTCGGTGAAGCCCGCCTCGGCGAGCTCGGCGGCCACCGCCTTCGGGTCGGCCATGGAGAAGGGGCCGGGCAGGCCCGGAGGCGGCGGGGCCAGCGCGAGCCGCTCGGCGATGACCCGGAAGGCCAGGCTGATCATGGGTACGGCAGGCGGCGGCGCCCACGTCGCCGCGGCCAGCACGCCTCCGGGCCTGAGCAGCCCGGCCAGCGCGCGCAGCGTGGCGGCACGGTCGGCGGCGAACATCAGCCCCCAGCGGCTGAGCACGGCGTCGAAGGCGCCAGGCGCCAGGGCCGTCGTCGTCACCTCGCCCACCACGAACTCCGCGAAGGGCAGGTGCGCAGCCCGCGCGCGAGCGGCGCTGATCATGGCGGGGGACACGTCGATCCCGATCACCCTGCCCCGTGGCCCGACCACGCCGGCGGCGGTGAGTGCCGGCTCGCCCAGCCCCGTCCCGACGTCGAGCACCGAGTGCCCGGGGCGCAGGCCGCCCAGGCGCACGAGCGCCGTGCTCACGGAGGCCGCGCCCCGCTCGAAGACGTTCTGCCAGCGCCGCCAGCCCTCGCTGACCGCGTCCCAGATCTCGCGCTGCTCGTTCACGACCGACGTCATGGCGCACCTCAGAGGAATCGGGTGGTCGGCTGCTCGAGGGTCCAGAAGCCCGGCTCGACGGTCGCCAGGACGTCGCGGAGCCGTTCGATCTCCGCCGGCGTGTTGTACACGCCGAACGAGATGCGAACGGTGCCGACCAGCCCGAGGTCGTCGAGGAAGGTGCTGGCGCAGTGCACCCCGCAGCGCACGGCGATGCCGTGCCGGTCGAGGTGGCCGCCCACGTCGTAGGGGTGCAGGCCCTCGAAGGACAGGGAGACGATCCCGCAGGGGTCGCTGCCCGGATCGCCGACGACGCGCACGCCGTCCAGGCCGGCCACGGCGTCGAGCGTCGCGCGCACCAGCGTGTCGTCGTGCCGCCGCACGGCGTCCCAGCCCAGGTGCTCCAGGTACTCGAAGGCGGCCGCGAGCGCGACCGCCCCCGCGACGTGCGGGGTGCCGGCCTCCAGCCGGTTGGGCACGGGCACGTACTCGACCGGCTCGGCGAAGGTCACCCCCTTCACCGTGCCGCCGCCCACCTGGTACGGCGGCAGCTCGGCGAGCAGCTCGCGCCTGCCGTACAGCACGCCGATGCCCATGGGCCCGTAGACCTTGTGCCCGGAGAAGCAGTAGAAGTCGGCTCCCAGCTCGGCGACGTCCACCGGCCGGTGGGGCACCGCCTGGGCGCCGTCGACCATCACGATGACGCCGTGCCGGTGCGCCTCGGCGACCAGCTCCTGGACCGGGTTGACCGTGCCGAGCACGTTGGAGACGTGCGCGACGGCCGCGAGCCTGGTGCGCGGCCCCAGCGCGGCGGCGAAGGCGGCGGTGTCCACGCGGCCCTGGGCGTTGACGGGCACGACGACGAGCTTGGCACCCGTCTCCTCGCACAGCCGCCGCCAGGGCAGCAGGTTGGAGTTGTGCTCCATGCCGGTGACCACGACCTGGTCGCCCGCCCGCACCAGCTGCCTGCCGAGGGTGTCGACCACGAGGTTGGTGGCGTCGGTCGTGCTCCTGGTGAAGATCACCTCTTCGGGGTGCCGGGCCCCGAGAGCACGCTGGACGACCGCTCTGGCCTGCTCGTAGCGCTCGGTCGACTCCATGCTCAGCCGGTAGTAGCCGCGCCCGACGTTGCTGTTGCTGCGGGTGTAGTAGTCGATCAGCGCGTCGAGGACGGCCTGCGGCTTCTGCGTGGTCGCCGCGTTGTCAAGGTAGACGAGCGGGTCGCCCTGCCGCAGGAAGGGGAAGTCCTCCCTGACCGTCTCGGACAGGACGAAGTGCTCCAGGCTGTGTGTCATCCCAACTCCCGTGTGGAGAACATGCTGTGAAACCGGTCGATGTACTTCCGCTCGAAGGGGAAGACCTTCTGCGCGGCGTACGGCCGGTCCGGAGGCGGGACGTAGCCGGGCTCGCCCGGCCTGGGCAGGAGTCCCGCCGGGTCACGCAGGTGCGGCCCGTAGAAGAACCAGCAGATCTGGCCGACGTGCTCGATGAAGATGACCGGGTGCACGTCGTCGGAGTACATGTGCATGTGGCAGTAGGCCGCCAGGAGCTCGCCCCGCGGTCCGAAGCTGTTGCCCGGCATGACGTGGCCGAAGACGTCGTGCACGACGCGGAAGATGTCGTTGTGGGTGAACTCGATGCCGCGGATCACGATCCCGGAGCCCTCCCTGAGCGGGTGGTAGCCGTGGATCCCGCCGGGACCGTGCCCGTCGCGCGTCAGGAAGACGTGGATCGTGCCCGTCCTGAACACCCCGGCCCGCAGGTCGCGCGAGCCGCGGTACGGCTGGCCGGGGCCGAGCCAGGGCTCGACCTCGATCCCGGCCGCGATGATCGCGTGGAACTGCTCGGCGTTCTCCTCCTTCATGCGGTCGTAGCTGCGCCTGACCGCGGGGGAGTAGGCCATGCGGGGGGCGCGGTCGTAGTAGTCCGCGACCTCCCTGCAGTAGTCGAGGTCCAGGTCGAGGGTGACGGAGGCGAGCCTGGACAGCGGCTGACGCCCTGACGCGAACACCGAGGCACCGTCGACGTACTTCTGTGCCACGGCCACCAGGTCGGCGCCGTCGATCAGCGGCTGGTCGCTCACCTTTCCCCCAGGATGTTCAGGGGCCGGCCAGGCGGGGGGTGATCCAGCCTGTGAGGTCGTATTCGGACAGGCACACGTCGACGAGGTCGAGCATGTCTCCCGCCACCCCCGCGGCCTTGCCCTTGCGCAGCACCTGCACCCGGTTCTCCTCGGCGTTGCCGGCGTAGCTGCGCTCGTACAGCTCCTGCCGCCCGGCGAACTCGCTGCCGACCGCGTCCCAGAGCAGCTTCATGACCTTGACCCGGTTCTCCGCGGTGTGCCCGTGCGAGCCGCGCAGGTACTGGTCCAGGTACGGCCGGACCTCCTCGTTGTGGAAGTCGGCCACGCCGGAGTTGAGGTAGATCAGCCCGCTGCCCGCGGTGTGCAGGACCAGCTCCCTGACCTTGCCGTAGGCGATGGGGGCCAGCACCCGGTAGGCCAGCGCGTACTCCTCGCTGGGCTGCACGTAACCCTCGTTCCACGGACGGCAGCCCTGGATCATCGCGTCCGACAGCGCCCACATCAGGTGCCGCCACACCATGGCCTCGCCGATGTTGGCCTGGACGCCCCTGAAGTCGTCGGTGCCGTTGATCTCCACCGCCCTGATCAGCAGCCCGCAGATGAAGTCGAGCTTGACGGCCAGCCGGGTGACGCCGTGGAGGGCGAACCTGGGCAGGAAGCCGGAGTTGTGGAAGAAGGTGTTGGCCTTCTCCACGTCGCCGTAGACGAGCACGTTCTCCCAGGGGATCAGCGCCTGGTCGAAGACGATCACCGTGTCGTTCTCGTCCATGCGGCTGGCCAGCGGGTAGTCGAACGGGCTGCCCAGGGTGGCCGCGGCCAGCTCGTAAGAGGGGCGGCACAGCAGCTTGACGCCGGGGGTGTCCATGGCGGCGATGAACACCACGCCGAACCGCTTCTCCTTCACCGGCAGGCCGTGGTGGGCGATGAAGTTGTAGTGCGTCAGGGCCGAGCCGGTGGCCACCACCTTCGCGCCGCTCACCACGATGCCCTCGTCGGTCTCCCGCTCGACGTGCACGTACACGTCGGCCACCTCGTCCGGGGGCCGGTGCCGGTCCACCGGCGGATGCACCAGGGCGTGGTTGAGGTGCAGCACCCGCTCCTGGGCGAGGCGGTACCAGCGGCGGGCGTTGCCCGCGTACTCGCCGTAGAAGTCCGCGTTGGCGCCGAGGGTGGCCAGGAAGGAGGCCTTGTAGTCGGGGGAACGGCCCAGCCAGCCGTACACCCGCCGCTGCCAGGCCGCGATCGCGTCGCGGCTGCGCCGCAGCTCGACGGCGTCGGCGGGAGAGCGGAAGAAGCGGTGGGTGAAGCCGCCGTTGCCGGTGTCGGTCTCCGTCGTCAGCACGTCCCTGTCGGGCGAGTCCCACAGCGCGTCGTAGAGACCGGCGATGGTTCTGGCGTTGTTGCGGAAGGCGGGATGTTCCGTGACGTCCTTGACGCGCTCGCCGTGGATCCAGATCTCCCGTCCGTCACGGAGACTTTCCAGATACTCGTCGCCGGTGAACGGCCGCCGGACCGCCGTTCCATCAGCAGCCATGGCAATCATCTCCTCATCTGGGCTGTGTCGCGCACCAGCAGGGCGAGCCGGCGCGCGCCCTCCTCGAGGTCGGCGGCGCTCACCGAGCTGCACGACAGCCGTATCGCGCGGGATCCGCCGCCGTCGGCGAAGAAGTAGCTCATGGGCGTCCACACCACGCCGTAGTCGCGCGCGGAGACGGTGAGCAGGTTCTCGTCCGCCGGGAAGGGCACCCTGACCACCACGAAGAAGCCGGCGCCCGGCGCGTTCCACGACACTCCGAGCCGGTGCCTGACGTCATCGGGCAGCCAGTGGTCCAGGGCGCGCAGCAGGGCGGCCAGGTTCTCGCGATAGAAGCGGATCCGCTCGGCGTTGTGCTCGCGCAGCCGGCATCGCGAACGCACCAGGATGCCGCCGATCACGGCCTGGGCCACCGACGAGGTGTTGACCGTGATCATGCTGCGGATCAGGGCGAGCTGGTCCGCCAGCGTCGAGCGCGAGCCGTCGGCGTGCCGTACCACCTGGTCGGCGACGACGTAGCCGACCCTGGCCCCGGGGAAGCACGTCTTGGCGAAGGAACCGATGTGGATCACCCGGCCCGAGGTGTCCAGCGACTTGAGGCTGGGCAGCGGCGGGTCGGCGAGAAAGCCGTAGGGGCTGTCCTCCAGGATCAGCAGCCCCTCGTCCTCGGCCACGCGCAGCAGGGCGCCGCGACGCTCCGCGCTGAGCGTGTGGCCGCTGGGGTTGGAGAAGTCCGGCACCAGATACAGGGCACGGGGGCGCCGGCCGCTGCCGCGCAGGCGGCGCGCGACGGCCGCGACGGCCGCGGGATCCACGCCGTCCTCGTCCTCGGCCACCGCGGCGCAGCCGATGCCGAGCAGCCTGGCCGCACCGAGGATGCCGATGTAGGCGGGAGAGGTGGTGAGCAGCACGTCGCCGGGCGCGTTGCAGAGCGCCCTGAGCGTGATCAGCATGCCTTCCTGCGCCCCGTTGACCACGACGATCGACTCGGCCGGCACGTGGATGCCCTCGTCGTTGGCGATCAGCTCGGCGATCAGGCCGTGGATGTGCCCGGCGGTCCTGCCGTACTGGAAGAGGCGGCGGGTGACCTCGCCGGGGGACAGGCCCTCGCGCCCGATCAGGTGCTCCTGGTAGGCCAGCAGGTTGTCGCCGAGCTCGGCGGGGTCGAAGAAGCCGTCGTACGGCCGGCCCGCGGCCAGGGAGACGGCCCGCGGGTAGCGGCCGGCGACCTCGTTGAGGAAGGCGGCCGAGCTCAGCACGGGATGCCCCAGCGCGGGACACAGGTCCTCGGCCGGGATCTCGTTGAGCAGCGCGGTCATGGCGCGCTCCACGACAGCAGGCCGGGCCCGAGATCGGCCGTGGTCGCGGCACCGCACAGGAGCATGGCCTCCTCCAGCTCCTCGAGGATCAGCGCGAGCACCTCCCGCACGCCCCGCTCGCCCGCCGCGGCGAGGCCCCACATGGGTGCGCGGCCGAGCAGCACCGCGTCGGCGCCGGCGGCCAGCGCGACCAGCACGTCGACGCCCCTGCGCACGCCGCCGTCCATGAGCACCGGCACCCGGCCGCCGAGCGCGTCCGCCACCTTGCGCAGGGCGGTGAGCGAGGACTGCGCCCCGTCCAGCTGCCGCCCGCCGTGGTTGGAGACCACGACACCCTGGGCGCCGTGCCGTACGGCCAGCGCCGCGTCGCGGTCGGTGAGCACGCCCTTGACGATCACGGGCAGCCTGGTGGTGGAGCGCAGCCACTCCAGGTCGTGCCAGGTGGCGGTGGGATCGAAGGTCCTGGCCGCGTGCGCCCTCACCCCCGACTCGCCTTCGCCGCCGCGCACCTGCACCCCGGCGGAGCCGAGGTTGACCGGGCCGAGCTCCGGCTCGATCACGAAGCGGTTGCGCAGGTCGCGCAGCCGCCTGGCCATCACGGGCATGTCCGAGGTGATGACCAGGGCGCCGTATCCGGCGCTCTCGGCCCGCCGGACGAGCTCGGTCATGAGGCCGCGGTCCCTGGTCCAGAAGAGCTGCAGCCACAGCGGGGCCCCGGCCGCCGCCCTGATGTCCTCCAGCGTCCGGCTGGCCAGCATGGGCACGATCGTGACGGCGCCCAGCGCTCCCGCTCCCCTGACGGTGGCGACCTCTCCCTCCGGGTGCAGCAGCCGGTGGCAGGCGACGGGGGCGATCGCGAAGGGCGCCGGCCACCGGTGCCCGAACACGTCGACGTGGGTGTCCGGTTCGGCCGTGCCGGTCAGGATCCGCGGGCGCAGCCGTACCGCGTCGAAGGCCCGCAGGTTGCCGGCGAGGGTGCGCTCCGCGCCGCTTCCGCCGGACAGGAAGTCCCAGACGGCGGGATCGAGCCGGGCCTGTGCCAGGACGGCGAAGTCCTCCGTCCGCAGGGCGACGGACGGCTCCTGGCCGAGCGCGGAGGTCGTCATCACGGTCTCGCCGCGAGGGAGGCCCGGCGCTCCTGCTCCACGGCCTCGTACAGCGCGCGCACATTGCCGCTGCCGAACGTCCTGGCCTCTCGCCGCTCGATGAGCTCGAAGAAGAAGGCGCCGGAGGGATGGACGGGCTTGGTGAAGATCTGCAGCAGCACACCCCAGTGGTCCCGGTCGACCAGCACGTTCCGCTCGCGCAGGACCTGGATGCGGTCGGTCATGGTGGTCACGCGCTCGGCGAGGGTGTCGTAGTAGCGCAGCGGGGCGGTGAGGAACTCCACGTTGCGGGCCTCGAGCTCGGCCACGGAGCTCACGATGTCGTCGGTCATGAGCGCCACGTGCTGCACTCCCGCGCCGCCGTGCCGGTCCAGGAACGCGTCGATCTGCCCGGGGGCGCGGGCGATGTCCGGCTCGATCAGCGTGAAGGTGATGCCGCCCGACGGGCTCTGCACCACTTTGGAGTCCATGCCCTGGTCACCGATCTCGATCTTCTCCTCGAAGATCGTCTCGAAGCCGAAGACGTCGCGGTAGAACCTGATGGAGGGGGCGAGCATCCCGGCGGGCAGGCACATGGCGACGTGGTCGACCAGGAGCAGCGGGCCGGCGCCTGAGGGCTCGCGTCCGGGCCTTTCGACGAGCGAGTGCACGACGTCTCCCGGCCCGCCGACGACCCCGATGACCGTCTGCCCGAACGTGGTGGGCTCCCGCACGGGCCTGGCCCCGCGCGCGACGGCCGCGTCGAAGGCGGCCTCCGCGTCGGCGACGCGGAGGGCGATGTCGGCGACCCCCTCGCCGTGCCTGGCGACGAAGGCGGCGGCCCTGCCCTGCTGCCGCGGCGCGCTCACGACGAGCTCGATGTGTCCCTGGGTCAGCAGCACCGACGTGCGGTCCTCGACGGGGAAGGGCACGTCGGCGTGCTCGGTGAAGCCGAGGCCGTCCCGCAGGTAGGCGGTCAGCCGGGCGGGCTCGCCGGTGAACAGTTCGAGGTGGTCGATGCCGTGCGGGGTCACGTCTGCGTTCCTCCCGGGGCACGGCGGATGAGGGTGAGCCCGTCCCGCACGCTGAGCAGCACCGAGATCAGGTCCGTACGCGCGGCCACCAGGTCGTTGAAGCGGCGGATGCCCTCGGTGCTGTCCAGCGTGTCGGACGGGTCGAGGACGGCCCCGCTCCACAGGGTGTTGTCGACGGCGAGCACGCCCCTGTCGGTGAGCTTGGGCACCAGCTCGTCCAGGTACTCGGGGAAGTGGGCCTGGTCGGCGTCGAGCAGGATGAGGTCGAAGGGGCCGGGCAGCGTGCGGATCGTCTCCATGGCCGGCCCGACGACGACCGTGATGCGGTCGTCGTGGCCCGCCGTCGCGATGTGCTTGCGCGCTATGTCGGCGTGCTCCTGGCTGAGTTCGCACGTGACAATGTGCCCGTCGAGCGGCAACTCGCCGGCCATGGACAACGCGGAATAGCCGGTGAATGTACCGATTTCCAGGACGGCCCTGGGGCGCAACGTCCACACCAGGAATTGCAGGAAACGCGCTTCCACCGGTCCCACCATCATGTGCGGCCGCTCACACCTTGCCTGGGTCTCCGCCGCGAGCGCCAGCAGGCTCGGGGGGTCCGGAGTGGTGTGCGCAAGGGCGTATTCCTCGATGCCGGGCAAAGTGATTGGTTGCATATCAGTAGATATAGGGTGCGCTTCTCTGAAATAGGTGGAATCTTTCGGGATCCAGCAATCGATCGCCATTGCCTTTTCGTATATACGGCACGCTGAGGACATCACCGACCGAGGGGCCCGCAATGGCATTTCGAACCTGGAGCCGTGCCCTCGCCATCGCCGCAGTCACCGTGCGCCGGAGCTGCGCCGCCCTGCCGGCGATCGCCCTGAGCGGCAGGGGAACACGTCGTGCGGTGCTCAGGAAGCAGCTGCGCACGCTGGTGACCGAGCTGGGGCCCAGCTTCGTCAAGGGCGCCCAGCTGCTCAGCACCCGGCAGGATCTGCTGCCGCGGGAGATCTGCGAGGCGCTCGGCCGGCTCCACGACCAGGTGGCCCCGATGAGCGAGCAGGATGCCCGCGAGGCGGTGCGGTCGGCCTACGCGGGCCGCCCGTGGCCCTTCGCCGACTTCGACTGGGAACCGATCGCGAGCGGCAGCATCGCGTGCGTCTATCGGGCCGTGCTGACCGACGGGCGGCAGGTCGCCGTCAAGGTGCGCCGCGTGGGGATCGCGCCGCGCATGCGCGCCGACTTCGCCCTGGCCGAATCGGGCGCCCGTCTCATGCGACGCCTGCCCGGCATGCGGGGGCTGCCCGCCGGCGAGATCGTCGGGCAGTGCCGCGACGCCGTGCTGGCCCAGCTCGACTTCGCGGCCGAGGCCGACGCGCTCGACGCGCTGCGCCGTAACCTCGGGGACCTGGCCTACCTGCGCGTCCCCGAACCCGTGCGCGAAGCGGGGGCCGAGGGGGTGCTGGTCATGGAGTACCTGCCCGGCCTGCGGCGGATCCGGCCGGCCGAGCTGCCCGCCGAGGTGGCCGAGCTGGTGGTCAGGCGGGTGCTCCGGTGCGCGTACCGCATGCTCTTCATCAACGGCCTGGTCCACTGCGACCTGCATCCGGGCAACCTGTACATCGCGCCGGACGGCGGCATCGTCATCCTCGACGCGGGCTTCGTGGTCCGGCTGGAGCCGAAGGTGCGCCGCCTGTTCGCCGAGTTCTTCCTCAACATGGCGCGCGGCAACGGCCCCTACTGCGCCGGCATCGTCATCCGCAGCGCCAGGAGTATCGGCGAGCACGCCGATCTGGACGCCTTCCGCGAAGGCATCGGGGCGCTGGTCGCCGGGGCGGCCAGCCGTCCGGCGCGCGACTTCCGCCTGGCGCCCTTCGCCGCCAAGCTCTTCGACCTGCAGCGGCGCAGCGGCCTGTACGCCGCCCCCGAGTTCGTCTTCCCGCTGCTGTCGTTGCTGGTGCTGGAAGGGATGATCAACGACTTCCACGCGGACGTGGACTTCCAGAACGAGGCCAAGCCGGTGCTGTTCAAGGCGCTGCTGACCGGCGTGCCGATCGAGCGCAAGGCGAGCTGACCGGCGTGCGGGTCCGCAGGACCTGCTGACCGGCGTGCCCGTCCAGGAACGTGCTGACCGGCTCCCGCGGCGAGGGCGGGAGCCGGTCAGCTCGCCGGCTCGGCGACCGCCAGCACCAGCCCGCCCCGCACCCGCCCGATGCTCCGCACCTGGAAACCCGCCTGCGTCAGCAGGTGCCGCGTCTCGTCCGGAGTGCGGTGCGCCGGCAGCTCGCCGCCGACCAGGCGCAGGAGCGGTCGGGCCCAGCGCGGCGGCGGCCGGTGCTCGGCCAGCACGAGCCGGCCTGGACGGCGCAGCACACGGGCGATCTCCCGCAACCCGGCGGGCTGGTCCTGCCAGTGGCCGAACGCCGTGGTGCTGAGCACCAGGTCGAAGCTCCGGTCCGGAAACGGCAGCCGCTCGGCGCCGCACACGTGGAGGCGGGCCCGCGGCAGCTTCTCGCCCGCCACGCGAACCATCTCGCCGGCCGGGTCCACGCCGTACAGGCGGGCCCGCGGCCACCGGCCGGCGGCCAGGCTCAGCAGCCGCCCGGTGCCGCAGCCCACGTCCAGCACCGTGTCAGGGGACAGGTCGGCCGCCGCCGCGAGCACCTCGGGGTCGGCGCGGCGGCAGCCGTACTGGCCGGGGCTGCTGTCGTAGCGGCGGGCCATGCGGTTGAACTGGTCCACTGAGCCGGTGTCACGCATCGGGCGCTCCGACGGGCTGGGGCCTGCGGAGCAGGCGCGACAGGAGGGAGGGCAGGCAGGCCAGCAGCGCCACGCCCATCATGGCGAAGGCGGAGATGAGGATGGTGGGCTGCGGCCCGAGCCGCTGCACCATGACGCCGCCGAGGGCCGAGCCGATCGGCTCGGCCACCAGGATCATGCTCGACCAGGCGGTTCCCGCGGCCACCATCGCGGCGGCGGGAATGGACTGCTGGAGCAGGGTGGTCGACAGGGCGGGGTAGGGCGCGAAGACGAAGCCGCTGATGGCGAAGCCGATGAGGGCGGGCAGGAACATGGCCGTCAGCCCGAGCGGCAGCACCGCGGCGCCGCAGCCGAAGGCGATGGCGATGGTGGCCGGCCAGAGCGGGATCCTGCGCAGGGCGCCGCCCAGGATCGCCCCCACGAGGCCGCCCACGCCGTACAGCGTCCAGAACAGCCCGAGCGTGCTCGCCGAGCCGCCCAGGATGTCGGCCACGTAGACCGGCAGGGCGACGTCGACGGGGGTGGCGATGACGGCCACCACGAAGGTCATCACGATCAGCGTGGCCACCCGCACGTTGCCGAACAGGGCGCGCAGCCCGGGGAGCATGCTGCCCAGCCCCTCGGCCTCCTCCGCCGGGGGCCGGCCGAGGCGCGGGAAGCCCACGAGCGAGACGGCCAGCACCAGGAAGCACAGCCCGTTGGTGGCCAGCACCGCGTCGGGGCCGATCGCCGTGGCCAGCAGGCCGGCGACGGCCGGGCCCAGGATCAGGCTGAGCTGGCCGCCGGAGTACAGCAGGGAGTTGGCCGCGCGCCGGTCCTCCTCCTCGTCCACGAGCTCGGCCACGACCGCTGTCCTGGCGCCCATGCCCCAGGTGTGGAAGAGGGAGGAGAGCGCGAGGATGCCGATGTAGCCGAATGCCGACAGGGCGTCGAACCGGTGCAGCACCATGACCGACGACAGCAGGGCGGCACGCAGCAGCGCGTCGGTGATCAGCAGCGTGCGGCTGTCGAGGCGGGCGCACCACCGGCCGAGCAGGAGCCCGGACAGCGCTCCCGGCAGCACGTAGGCGGCCAGGGCCAGCCCGACGACCTGGCCGCGCTGATCGGCGGGCGCCAGTTCGAGCGCCAGCCAGGTCAGGGCCACCCCGCCCATGCCGTCGCCGAATCTGGAGATCAGCAGGCCCGGCAGCAGCCGCATGAACCGGCGGTTGCGCAGGACCGGGCGGTAGCCGGGCGGGACGAGCCTCCAGCGGCGGTCTGTCGTACCGGTGTTCACACATTCTCCTCGCGCACGCTTTGAGGCGGGGCCGCTACGCGCCCCCGCCTCGAATCGGGTCGGACCTCACACCTCGGCGATGGAGCCGAGCCTGCCGGTCCGGGCGAACTCGGCGGCCTGCTCCTTGACCGCCAGGAAGTCCTCCTTGCGGGCGGCGTAGTCGCCGGTGACGTACTGCCCGACGATCTTCCTGGTGGCCAGCATGTACATCACGGGCTCGGAGTCGGGGTTGTCCTTGTCGTACATGCCGACGCGGTCGCCGGGGGCCATCTCGCCGATGGCGCCGATCGGGGGCAGGGCGCCGAAGACGCCCTCGATCACCACGGGCTCCTTGTTGATCAGCGTCTTGCCCTGGTCCAGCAGCTCGAGCTGGAAGTAGACGTTGAAGTAGCCCTTGAACCGGCTGTCGAACTTGTTGACCGCGAAGGTGGTCTCCTCGCCCATGGTGGGGATCTGCGGGTTGAGGCTGAAGACGAAGTTGCCGAGGTGCTCGCTGCGGCCGGGCAGGTACATCTGGATGATCTGCGTGACGATCGCGTTCGGGTTCTGTCGCTCGGGGTTGCTGCGGGTCACGCAGAACCAGCCGTCAGCCTCGATGGTCTCCTCGCCGCCGGCCAGCTCGATGACGGCGTCGGTCCAGAGCCGGAGGTAGTCGGTGCCGGCGGGGGGGAAGTAGTTCACGGTCATGCTCTGCTCCTGTGGTTGGCCGTGATGCTTTCGCTTTAGATTTATCTAGCGAGCGAGGGGTGTCAAGGGGCAGCATTCCTCGGCATTCGCCACATCTATGTAGTTATTTCGCTATATAAAAAGTTATCTGCCAATGCGACGCTGATAGAGCGCGGCCGTCACCGGCGCGAGGACCGCGACGATCGCCAGCGACCACGCCACCGCCGCCCACAGGTCGCCCCCCACCGGCCGGTCCAGCAGCAGCGCACGGGTCGCGTCGATGGCCGCGGTGACGGGCTGGTGGTCGGCGAAGGCGCGCAGGGGCCCTGGCAGGGTCTCGATGGGCACGAAGGCGCTGCTCAGCATCGTCAGAGGGAACAGCAGGCCCAGCCCGATGGTCTCGGTGGCCTCCACGCTCCTCAGGATCAGGGCGAGCGTCAGCGTCACCCAGGCCATGGCCACGCCGTACAACCACAGCAGGATCAGCGCGAGCAGCGCCTGCGACGGGCTCGCGGCGGGCCGGAAGCCCACCGCCACCCCCACCAGGGCCATCACCAGCACCACGACCGAGCTCCGGAGCAGCCCGGCCAGCGCGTGCGAGGCCACCACCGACACCCTGGAGATCGGCAGCGACCGGAACCTGTCCATCAGCCCCAGCCGCAGATCCTGGGCCAGGCCCGCGCCGATGGTGATCGAGCCCAGCGTGACGGTCTGCACCAGGATGCCCGGCACCATGAAGTCGGGATAGGCCAGGTCCGTGCTGAGGCCGACGGCGCCGCCGAAGACGTAACGGAACAGCAGCACCAGCACCACGGGCTCGACGATCGAGAACACCAGCAGCTCGGGACGCCGCCGCAGGTGGATGAGGTTGCGGCGGACCAGCGAGGTCACCTCGACCGCGACCGCGGTCACCGCCGGTGCCCGTTCGCCGCGGGCTCGGCGCCGGTGAAGGCGAAGAACACGTCGTCGAGGGTGAGCCTGCGCAGCCGTACGTCCGTCACGTCCACTCCCGCCTCGTCCAGCCCGCGCACCGCTCGGGACAGCACGCCCGGCCGGTCGTCGGTGAGCACGCTCACGGTCAGCGCCGCCGCGTCCACCTCGGGACGGCCGCCGAGCAGCGTCTCGAGCTCGGCCGCCGCCAGCGGGAGGGCGGCCGGATGGGCCAGGGTGACCTCGATGCGCTCACCGCCGATCCTCGCCTTCAGCTCGTCCGGCGTGCCCTCGGCGACCGCGCGGCCCTGGTCCACCACGTAGATGCGGTCCGCGAGCTGGTCGCCTTCCTCCAGGTACTGCGTGGTCAGCAGGATCGTGGAACCCGCCCGCGCTCGCGCGCGGATCAGCTCCCACAGCGTCCTGCGGCTGCGCGGATCCAGCCCCGTCGTCGGCTCGTCGACGAAGAGCACGGGCGGGGCCGCGACCAGCGCGGCCGCCAGATCCACCCGCCGGCGCAGGCCGCCGGAGTAGGTTCGCACCGGCCGCTCGGCGACCGGTCCGAGATCGAAGGCCTCGACGAGCTCGGCGACCCTGCTGCGCGCGAGACGGCGGGCCAGTCCGTTCAGCCGGGCGAACAGCCAGAGGTTCTCCATCGCGGTGAGGTGCTCGTCGACCGCGGCGTCCTGGCCGGTCAGGCCGATCAGCGCGCGGACCCGGCCGGCGGCCTGGACCACGTCGTGGCCGCACACCATCGCTGTGCCGCCGTCCGGCCTGGTCAAGGTCGACAGGACGCGGATCACGGTGGTCTTGCCGGCGCCGTTGGGGCCCATCAGGCAGACCACCGTCCCGCGGGCCGCGTGCATGGTCAGTCCCCGCAGCGCGGCGGTGCGCCCGTAGGACTTGACGAGGCCCTCGACCGCTATCGCGGAGGCTTCCGGTCGCATGCTCCGGATTAAAACCCTTATCGGCTATTCCGGTAAAGAATCTGTTAGCAGATGAAAGGTACACCTCGTGTCGCTCGGCCTTCCATCATCTCCGCCCTCAGGTGTACGGCTGGGCATACCCATTCGGGTAGGTTCAAGAATATGTAGTGCCTTTGTTAGAGTCCGAGTTGCCGATGGGTACGCAGAAACCGACCGACAAAGGGTGGGATCACATGCGGTCCACGCACAAGGACATCGACGTCGTACTTGTTCGGTGGCCCGCCGAGGAGAGTCGCCGCGAGTACTTCCGAGCCCTGGGTGTGCCGCGGCTGCTGATCGTCGAAGGCGGCTCCAAACCGCCGTTCTGCGGTGACGTCAAGGAGGACTGGGTCCGTCCGCCGATCAGCCGCGACGATCTCGAGGCGCGGGTCGCCACCCTGCGCGCCCGCGTACGGGTCGACCGGGTGCCGGAGATCGACCCCATCGGGGTGATCAGATACGCCTCCCGGTCCGCGGCGATCTCCCCGACGGAGGCCGATCTCCTCCAGTGCCTGGTCAACTGCTTCGGGGACGTGGTGCGCCGCGAAGAACTCGAGCAGTGCCTGCCTGAGCGTTCGGGCAGGTCCCTGCGCAACGCGCTCGACCTGCACATCATGCGGATCCGCCGGCGTATCCAGCCGCTCGGCCTGGTGATCCGCACCGTCTGGGGACTGGGCTACCAGCTTGAGCTCCACGAAGTCTGACCGGAGGGCCGAGGTGACCGTGAGCGGGAAGAGCGCCGCGCCTGCGCCGCGCACGGCCACGCTGTGGCCCGTCAGGGAGCGGCGCGACCTCGCCGTCCGGCGCCTGCTGGCCGAGGCGGAGCACTTCGTCAGCCTCTACCATCACGAGCAGTTGGGCGGCCACGGCCTGACCAGGCGGCTGGCGCAGGTGCGCGCGCAGATCGAGGACTCCGGCACCTACTGGCACACCCAGGCCGAGCTCACCTTCGGCGCCCGGGTGGCCTGGCGCAACTCCGCGCGGTGCATAGGGCGGCTCTACTGGCGCAGTCTCAAGGTGCTCGACCGGCGCCTGGTCGGCGACGCCGAAGGAGTCGCGGCCGGATGCCTGGAACACCTGCACGCCGCGAGCAACGGCGGCCGGATCCGCCCGGTCATCACGGTGTTCGCGCCCGACCAGCCCGGCCGTCCAGGACCTCGCATCCGCAACGACCAGCTCATCAGGTACGCCGGATACCGCACGCCCTCGGGAGTCGTCGGCGACCCGCGCAACGTCGGGCTGACCGCGGCCGCGGCGTCGCTGGGCTGGCAGCCGCCCGAACCGCGGGGCCGCTTCGACCTGCTGCCCCTGATCGTGCACTCCTCCGGCCGCGACCCGCTCCTGGTGGAGCTGCCGTCCGAGGCCGTGCTCGAGGTGCCCGTCACGCATCCCGACGAGCCCGCCCTCGCCGGCCTGGGCCTGCGCTGGCACGCCGTACCCGCGATCAGCAACATGGTGCTGCGCGTCGGCGGGGTCGACTACCCCGCCGCCCCGTTCAACGGCTGGTACATGGGCACCGAGATCGGCGCGCGCAACCTCGCCGACCGCGACAGGTACGACGTGCTGCCCGCCGTGGCCGCGATCTTCGGCCTGGACACCTCGGCCGAGCACCACCTGTGGCGAGACCGCGCGCTCGTCGAGGTCAACCGCGCGGTGCTGCACTCCTTCCACCAGGCGGGGGTGACCATCACCGACCACCACACCGAATCCGAGCGCTTCATCAACCACCTGAACCGAGAGGAGCGGGCCGGCCGCAGGTGCCCGGCGGACTGGAGCTGGATCGTCCCGCCGATGTCGGGCTCGCAGACCCCGGTGTTCCACCGCTACTACGACACCAGCCACCTGCTGCCGAACTTCCTCCCCTCGGAGATCCGCACCGGCGCCGGCCACGTGGTCTCCGACGGATCGGCCCTGGTCTTCTCACCATCCTTCGACCCTTGGGAGCCATGAGATGAGCGCACGAAAAGCCGACGTCATCGTCGTCGGCAACGGTGTGATCGGCATGTCCATCGCCTACGAACTGGCCAGGCGAGCCCCCGGCACCAGCGTCCTGGTGGTCGGCCCGGCGCAGCGGGCGGGCGCCGCGTCCGTCGCCGCGGGCGCCATGCTCAACTGCTTCGGCGAGGTGACCAAGTACACCCTGCTCTCGCCCGCCGGGCAGGCCAAGTTCCAGCTCTGCAAGGACGCCCTGGACGCCTGGCCCGACTGGCGGGCCGGGCTGGCGGAGGCGTCGGGGAACGGCGGTCTCGGCGACGGCGCGCCCACCGGCACCACGGTGCTGCTGAACGCGAAGTCCGGGCACCTCGACGATGAGAACTTCGCCGCCCTGCTGAGCGCCGCGGCCAAGTTCGACGAGCCGCACGAGGAGATCGATCCCCAGGACGTCGTGGGTCTGCAGCCCGTGGCGGAGGCCAGGCCGCTGCGTGCCGTCCACCTGCCCAGAGAGGGCGCCATCGACGCCCGCGAGGTGCTCCCCGCGCTCGAGCAGGCGCTGTCGGAGCTGCGCGTCGGCACGATCGACGACCAGGTCGCCGGGGTCGAGACGAGCGGTGGCCGGGTCAGCGGGGTCAGGCTGGCCGGCGGCGAGGTGCTGGCCTGCGACAGCGTCGTGCTGGCCGCGGGCGCCTTCAGCCGCGCCCTCCTCGACGTGCTGCCGCCCGGCAGCGTGCCGCCCGTGCTGTGCGGCAAGGGCATCGCCGTCGAGACGGTACGGCAGGCGCACCCCGGCTTCCAGCACGTGGTCCGCACACCCAACCGATCGGGCTCCTGCGGCCTGCACCTGGTCCCGCAGGGCGACGGCGTGGAGTACATCGGCGCCACCAACCTGGTCTACAGCGCGCCCGCCTACGTCCAGGACGTCGGCATGAGCGAGTTCCTCGTCCAGGTCGCCCGCGAGCAGCTGGACCAGCGGCTGTTCTTCTCCGACGTGCGCCGCTGGCTGGTCGGCAACCGGCCGGTGGCGGTCGACGGCTACCCCCTGATCGGCCGGACCTCCGTGGCGGGGCTCACGGTGGTCGCGGGCACCTACCGGGACGGCTTCCACTGCTCTCCCGAGATCGCCCGGCTCGTGGTCGACGACCTGCTGGGCGGCGCGAGCCTGGCCGAGGCGCTGCCGCACTTCACGCCCGAGCGGCGGCCGATCGAGTCGCTGACCGTCGATGAGGCGGTGAAGGAGTTCGCCTTCCACGGCGTGTCGGCGGCCATCGAGGCGGGGCTGCGGCTGCCGTCCCACACCGACACCTCCCTGTTCGAAGGCCACTACCAGGCGGCGGCCCGGAGCTTCTACGACGGCCTGGAGCACCCGATCGGCCTGGCGCCGGAGATCATCCTGGCGATCATGAGCGACCCCGACGCCAAGAGCCTGGTCACCGACTACCTGGCCGCCTCCTACCGGCACTACGGAGGCGTGTCGTGATCCCCGGACGCGTCGACTGGTTCGAGCTGCGCACCCCCGACCTCGAAGCGGCCACCGCCTTCTTCGGCGCGCTGCTCGGCTGGAACTTCAAGCCGTTCGAGCCGTTCGGCGTGACGGTGTGGAACGGCGCCGACGAGATCGGCATGATCACTACGACGGACTCGGCGCCCGGCGGCCCGCCCGGCACCCTCGTCTACGCCTTCGTGGAGGACCTGCGGTCCTCCGTCGAGCTGGCCATCCGGCTCGGCGCGCGGGTGGACGTCCCGCCCACCTTCGTCGACGCGGAGTCGGGCGCCTTCGCCTGTCTCACCGCGCCCACCGGGACGGCCTTCGGGCTGTGGGCGGGGGCGCTGTGACGCACGCGGACCTCGTCGCCGTCGTCGCCGGCGCCACCCGAGGGGCCGGCCGCGGCATCGCGGTCAGCCTCGGCGCGCTGGGCGCCACCGTGTACGCGGCGGGCCGGTCCACGCGCGACCGGCCCTCCGCCATGAAACGGCCCGAGACCATCGAGGAGACCGCCGAGCTCGTCGAGAAGGCCGGCGGGCGCGGCATCCCCGTGCGCTGCGACTTCACCGAGCCCGCCGAGGTCGACGCGCTGCGCGAGCGGCTGGAGTCGGAGGGGGCGGGCAGGCTCGACGTCCTGGTCAACGACGTGTGGGGTGGCGACCCGCTCGTGGAGTGGGGCAAGCCCTTCTGGGAGCACGACCTGGCCAACGCCCTGACCGCCTGGCGCAACGGCATCCAGAGTCACCTGGTCTCCCTGCACCGCCTGGTTCCGCTGATGGTACGGCGGGGCCGCGGGCTCGTGGTGGAGATCACCGACGGCGACGGCGACGACTACTACGGCTCCCTCTTCTACGACGTTGTCAAGGCCGGCGTACGGCGGCTGGGCCGCGTGCTCGGCGAGGATCTCGGCAAGCACGGCCTGACCGCCGTCGCGCTCACCCCCGGCTTCCTCCGCTCGGAGGCGATGCTGGAGGGCTTCGGCGTCACCGAGGAGAACTGGCGCGACGCCGTCGCCAAGGACCGCCACTTCGCGCTGGCCGAGTCGCCGCACTACGTGGGCAGGGCGGTGGCCGCCCTCGCCGCGGACCCGGACGTGGCCAGGTGGAACGGCCGCGTGCTGTCGTCATGGCAGCTGGCCGGCGAATACGGCTTCACCGACCTCGACGGTTCCCGGCCCGACTGGGGCCGCTACCGCACGGTCGCGTTCGGGCCAACGCAAGGACAGACCAATCCGGAGGACTACAGATGACCTCAGAGCAATCGACGAGCCGCGGTCCGGGCATCCTGCTCGCGGTGCTGTGCCTGGCACAGTTCATGCTGATTCTCGACGTGGCCGTGGTGGCCGTGGCACTGCCCACGATCCAGCCCGACCTCGGGATCAGCCCGGCCGACATCCAGTGGGTCGGGACCGCCTACGCGCTGGCGTTCGGCGGCTTCCTGGTCACGACGGGCCGGATGGCCGACCTGTTCGGCGCCCGCAGGCTGATGGTGATCGGCCTGGTCGTCTTCGCGGTCGCCTCCCTGGGCTGCGGGCTGGCCGAGACCGGCTGGATGCTGTTCGCCTCACGCGGCCTGCAGGGCCTGGGTGCCGCCCTCGTCTCGCCCGCCGCGCTCTCGATCGTCACCACCAGCTTCGGCGAAGGCGAGGGCCGGGCCAGGGCCATGGGCGTCTGGGGAGCCGTCTCGGCCGGCGGCGCGGTGGCGGGCCAGCTGCTCGGCGGCGTGCTGATCGGCCTGGCCGGCTGGGAGTGGATCTTCTTCGTCAACGTCCCGATCGCCGCCCTGGTCCTGCTGGCGGTCCTGCTCGGCGTCTCCGCCACTCCCGGCCGGGCCGCGGGGCGGACCGACGTCGTCGGTGCCGCGCTGCTCACCGGCGCCTTCGTGCTCCTGGTCACCGGCGCCTCCCAGGCCGCCGAGCAGGGGCTCTCGGCCCAGGTGGCGCTGCTCGGCCTGGCGGCGGTGGTGCTGCTCGGGGCGTTCTGGTTGACCGAACGGCGAGTCCAGGACCCGATCGTCCCCCTGGGGCTCTTCCGCAACCGGCACGTCACCCTCGGCAACGTGATCTGTTTCGCCTCGTCGGCCACCGTCATGGCCACCGTCTTCCTGGCCGCGATGGTGATGCAGCAGGTGCTCGGCGCGAGCGCGCTGCAGGCGGGGCTCAGCTTCGCCCCGGTGTCGGCCGTCATCACCGTCGTGGCGCTCAAGTCGGGGGCGGCCGTCGGGCGTTTCGGCGTCCGGAACGTGCTGCTGGCCTCCGCGCTCCTGATCGCCGCGGGCTCGCTGCTGCTGGCCACCGTCCCGGCTGAGGGGAGCTTCCTGCTGCACGTCGTGCCCGGACTGCTCGTCTCCGGCATCGGCGGCGGGCTGGGCTTCGCCCCCGGCATGTTCGTGGCCACCACCGGCGTCGCCGACCACCAGCAGGGGCTCGCCTCCGGGCTGCTCTCGACCTCCCAGCAGCTGGGCGGCGTGTTCGGGCTGGCCGCGCTCAACCTCGTCGCCGTCCAGGCCGCCTCCGCCGCGGCCGGGTCAGCCGACGCCGCGGTGGCCGGATACCGGGCCGGCTTCCTGGCCGCGCTGGTGTTCCCCGCCGTCGTCGCGGTCTGCTCGCTCGCGCTGCCCCGCCAGCAGGCTCCCGCCGCGATGCCGACCGGCGACTCCCCGGCCGCGCCTGACCCGGTCGGCTGACCCCGGTCGGCCGGTCGGCTGACCCCGGTCGGCCGACGCCGGTTGGCCGATCCGGTTGGCCGACGCCGGTCGGCCTTTCGGGTTGGCCGACCCCCGTCGCCTGACGCCTCCCGCGTCGGCTGGTAGCAGCGACGCCCGGCCGGGCATTGCCCGGCCGGGCGTCGCGGTGTCCGGTAGCGGTCCCCCGGACACCCGGGTCGTGCGTCAGCGGGGGCGGACGACGAGGGCGCTGCCGCCGCCGAGGCGGGTGGGTTCGGCCACGGCCAGCACGCGGTCCCCGTCGAGGAACTCCAGGGCGGTGGCGGCGCCGAGCGGCCACGGGGCCCAGGGGGGCGGCTCGAAGGCGTGGCCACGAGCCGTCAACGCGGCGCCGTACTGCTCGACGAAGCCGGGTTCGGCGAGGGTGACGGGCAGGTTGAGCTGGCCGGCCCGGGGAGCGGCCACCGCCTCGGGCAGGGGCATCCCGAAGTCGACCCGGTTGAGCAGGATCTGGATCACGGTGGTGATGATGGGCGTGCCGCCCGGTGACCCCAGCGCGAACAGCGGCCGGCCGTCACGGAGCACGATCGTCGGCGCGATGGAGGATCGCGGCCGCTTGCCCGGCCCGGCCAGGTTCGGCCCGCCGGCCGAAGGGTCGACGGTGAACCCGGACAGCTGGCTGTTGAGCAGGAACCCGCGCCCGGGGACGACCAGGCCGCTGCCGCCGATCTCACCGAGGGAGACGGTGTAGGAGGCCACGTTGCCCCAGCGGTCGGAGACCACCAGGTGCGTGGTGTGCCCGCCTTCGGCGGACGAACCGGCGGACGAAGCGGCGGACGGCGAGGCGGACGAGGGCGCGCCCGGGGCCTGGCACGGCTGGTAGGAGCCGTCGGGCGAGCCGGGGGCGGCGGGGTGCGGCATGGCGGCAGGCCCGATGAGGCAGGCGCGTTCGCGGGCGTAGCCGGGGGACAGCAGCTCCGACACCGGCACCTCGGCGAAGTCGGGGTCGCCGACGTAGCGCTCGCGGTCGGCGAAGGCCAGCCGCGAGGCCTCCAGGTAGCGGTGCAACGCCTCGACCCGGTCGGCGGGCGCGTCCATGGCCGACAGGATGGCGAGAACCTCGCCCACGGTGGTGCCGCCGGAGGAGGACGGCGGCATGCCGTACACCTCGAGGCCACGGAAGCGGGATCGGGTGGGGGCGGGTGACAGCGTGCGGTAGGCGGCCAGGTCGCGGGCGGCCATCAGACCGGGGCGGATCCGGCGGCTCGCCGAGGGGGCGACGGGCGGCTGCTTGACGGTCCTGACGATCTCCCGCGCGACGGGGCCGCCGTAGAACCAGGCGGATCCGTGCCGCGCCAGTTCCTCGTAGGTGCGGGCCAGGCCGGGGTTGCGGAAGACCGAGCCCACCGGCGGCGGCCGGCCGCCGGGCAGGAAGAGGTCCTTGGCGGAGCTGACGTCGGCGAAACGGTCCTGGTTCAGCGCGGTCTGGGCGTTGAACTCGGCGTCGACGAGGAAGCCGGAGCGTGCCACGCGGATGGCCGGGCGCAGCGCCTGCCGCAGCGGGATGGTGCCGAACGTGCGCAGGATCGTCTCCCACTGGTGCACCACGCCGGGGACGCCCACGGTCAGGCCGCTGGTGACGATCTCGTCCTCGGGGATGGGCGTGCCGTCGTCCAGGAAGGAGTCGGCCCGCATGGCGGCGGGGGCGCTCTCCCTGGCGTCCAGGCTGTGGACGCGGCCGGTGCGGGCCTCGTAGTACATCAGGTAGCCGCCGCCTCCGATGGAGGTCATGTGCGGTTCGGTGACGCCGAGCGTGGCCGCGGCGGCGACCGCGGCGTCGGCGGCGTTGCCGCCCCGCCGCAGGATCTCGAGGGCGGTACGGCTGGCGTCGGGGTCGACGGTGGCCACGGCGCCGCCGGTGCCCTCGGCGACGGGCCGTCTGCCGTCGGCGGTCACCGGTTCGGCCGTGCCCTCGGTGGCGGGCCGCTCGTCGTCCGAGACGGCGGCCGCTCCGGGCACGGGGATCATGCAGGTGCCGACGATGAGGCAGAGCGCGGGGTGCAGGATCTTTCGCATGGCTCACGGCTCCCTGTCGGCGCCGAGCCCGATGCCGGCGTACACGTCGGGGCGGCCGGCACGGACACGCAGCGCCCAGACGACGCCGGCGACGGCGGCCAGCGGGTAGATCGCGGGCAGGATCCAGCGCCAGGGCGAGCCGGGGCCGACGCCGAGCACGGTGTCGAAGTTGCCCACCCCGAAGGCGAGGACGACGCCCAGCGCGCAGCCGGCCAGCCCGGGGGCCACCAGCCGCCGCCAGAGGTTCTCGATGCCCGGCCGCCGGGCGAAGAAGACGATCACCGCGACGGAGGTGACGACAAGCAGGGCAAGGGTGCCGAACCCGCCGAAGCTGCCGACCGCGACGAAGAGCTGCCGGACGGGGTCGAGCCCGGCGGCCGCCCACAGCACGATGACGAGCAGCGCGGCCCCGCTCTGGGCCAGGGAACCGGCCACGGGTGCGCCGCGCCGGGAGGTGCGCGCGAAGACGGCGGGCAGGGCGCGCTCGCGCCCGAGGGCGAAGACGTAGCGGGCGATCGCGTTGTGGAAGGCGATCAGCGAGGCGATCACGCTGGTCGACCAGACGATGTAGGCGACCGAAGCCGCGCCCGCCCCGGCGTTGGCGCCGAGCAGGTTGAAGAACAGCGCCGAGCTCTCTGCCTGGGAGCGCGCCACGACCTGGCCGGTGCCGGTGGAGACCGCGGTGCTCCAGGCCGACAGGGCGTACAGGCCCGCCAGGACGGCCAGGGCGAGGAAGGTGGCCACCGGAATGGTCCGCGCCGGGTTCTTGGCCTCCTCGGTGAAGACCGCCGAGGACTCGAAGCCGGCGAAGGAGGCGATGGCGAAGACGAACAGCGCCCCCACTCCCGGCACGAAGAGCTGCTGCGGGCTCAGCGGCGCGAGATCCAGGCCGCCGGCGGCCGGGTTGAGCAGGTTGGCGGCGTTGAAGAGCAGCACGACGGCCAGCTCGCCGAGCAGCAGGACGGCCAGCACCTTGCTGTTGACGTCCACGCGCAGCATGCCGAGCAGCGCGACCACGGCCCAGGCCACGAGCGCGACCGCCCACCAGGGCACGGTCAGGCCCGACAGTTCGGCGACCAGGGGACTGGTGGCGGCGCCGACCAGCCCGTAGAGGCCGATCTGCAGTCCGTTGTAGGCCAGCAGCGTCATCCAGGCCGCACCGACCCCCAGCGGCCTGCCCAGCCCCTGCGCGACGAAGGCGTAGAAGGCGCCCGCGTTCCGCACGCGGCGCGCCATCTCCAGATAGCCGAAGGAGAACAGCGCGAGAACCGCGCCCAGCAGCAGGAAGGCCAGGGGGAGGCCGAGCACGCCGGTGATGGCGTAGGCGGCCGGCACGCCGCCGGCCACCACGGTGAGCGCGGCCGTCGCCGAGATCACGAAGTAGACCACGGCGGGGATGCCGAGGCGGTCGCTGGCCAGGCCCCGCGCGGCCGGCCGGAGTCGGGGTGGTCGGTCGGTGATCGTCATCGGGCAGCTCCGTGGGTGTGCGTCACGTGAACACGTGTGGTGCGGGTTCTTCCTCGGGCGTCATCTCGGGGCTGAGCCGCCCGTAGCGCCGGGACAGCCGGAGCACCGGGTCCAGCAGCGCGCTGTCGACCCGCCCGTCGTCCCACACGCTGGGCTCCACGTGGATGTGCACGACCCGGCCGATCACGAGGTTGCCGTTGCCCACGGGGTGCACGTCGACGAGCCTGCACTCCATGTGCGCCTTGGCCTCGGCGACACGGGGCGCGCGCACCACGGCCGACGGCGCCGCGGTGACCCCCACCTCGACGAACTCGTCCAGCTCCGGCGGGAAGGACGAGCCAGAGCGGTCGAGCATGTCGAGCAGGCTGCGGTCGGCGACGTTGACGACGAACTCCCGTGTCGCGCGGATGTTGCGCAGGGTGTCCTTCTCGCCGATGGAGCTCACGGCGATGTGCGGCGGGTGGTCGGCGACCAGGCTGAAGTAGGAGTACGGCGCCAGGTTGCGCCGGCCCGACATGGACTGCGTCGACACCCACGCGATCGGCCGCGGCACGACGAGGGAGGTGATGAGCTGGTACAGGTCGGGCTTCGGCAGCGCGTCGGGGTCGATCTCCCGGCCCGTGGCGAGTGTCGGGGACACGGTCATCTGGTCGTCACCTCATCGGGTCTGCGGCTTGTCGCGGTCACCCAGCGATCGCCGAACCGCATGTACTGGCAGTAGGCCGCGGCACGCAGGTGCCGCATCTTGCGCAGCGTGCTGGCGGCGTTCTGGACGGTCGTGCCCGGCTGGACCAGCGAACGCTCGCCGCCGACCATCGTGTCGGCCACGATCACGTGCCGCTCCAGGTCGATCAGGTCGGCTTCCAGCACGGCGTTCCTGGCCTCCGCGAGGGCCGGCGCGCGCGCGGCGAGCTCGTCGTAGGGGGCCGCCAGCTCCTCCAGGAGGCGGCCGAGCGCGGCGCGATACCTGCGGTGCTCGAGCTGCATGACACCGGTCAGGTTGGTCCGGACGTGCGGCGGGGCCATCGTGGGCCGGACCACGTCCAGGTAGTAGCGGGCGGGGAAGGCGCAGGAGTGCACCATGGCCGCCGTGAACCCCCTGACCAGCACGGCCGCCTGGTCCATCGCCGCGGCGGCGGGCTCGTCGCGGCCGTCGCGGGCCAGCTCCGCGGCCCGGTCGAGCCGTTCGGCCGCGAGCAGGTTGAGCAGGAAGTAGTAGTGGTGGGCCAGGAACCAGCGGTCCATCCAGTCGCCGCCGGGCACGTACCACGACTCCGGCGCGCCCTCGGAGGAGGGGTCGGCGAGCTCGTGGCTGGGCTGCGGACGCAGCAGCTCCATCACCGTGATCATGCTCTCGACCTCGCACAGGAGGTCGTTCGGGTCGAGCATGGCGACGTCGAGGTCGGCGAGCATGCGGGAGATCAGGATCGCGGCCGTCGTGGCCTGCTGCTCGGCGGTGAGCGGAGCATGCCGGATGCGGAAATAGTCCGAATGCACGGGCACGGGGGGCGGGTACGCCGACGGATCAGGCAGCGGGACGGCCGCCGCCAGCGACCTGGCCACGGCGTCGGTGGCCGCCGCGGCCTGCCGTACGGGCCGGCCCGAGCCTGAGCCGACGGCGGCCACGACGGCACGCAGGGCGGCCAGGCCCTCCGCCCAGAGCCCGCACAGGGAGGGGCGGAGCAGGGCGGTGGCACGCTCCACCGGGTCGGCCAGCAGCGCCATGGGGACGGCGCTGCCATGGCGGGTGTTCATGGCCTCTCCCTCACCCGATCGTCGCGGACACCCGGCCCAGGCTGACCGGCATCCGGGACAGCCCGCGCAGCGTGGCGTTCTCCCACCACTGCAGCTCGCCCGCCAGCCGCACCTCCGGATAGGTGCGGAACAGCGTGGTGAGCACGACCCGGCCCTCGATCCTCGCCACGGCGTTGCCGAGGCAGGAGTGGGTGCCGCGGCCGAAGCCCAGGTGCGGGTTGGGGTGCCTGGTCAGGTCGAGCTCCTCGGGCCGGTCGAAGCGCTCCGGGTCACGGTTGGCGGCGGCGAGCACGGTGACGACGAGGTCGCCGCGGCTGATCTCCCGCCCGCCGACCTCGGTGTTTTTGGTGCACATACGGCTGACCACGTGGACCGGGCCGGAGAAGCGGACCAGCTCCTCGACCGCCGTGTCGACGTCCTCCAGCGTCCCCTCCAGCAGCTCGGGGTGCCTGAGGAGGGTGGTGACGGCGTTGCCGAGGAAGCGCGCGGGCACTTCGAAGCCGGCGTGCCAGAAGGCGCGCAGCGAGTTGCACAGCACCTCGTCGGAGTAGTCGAGCTGGCTGCGGTTGTCGGCCACGTAGGCCGAGATGCCCTCGGTGGGCTCGCCGGCCAGCCACCGGGCGACGTAGTCGCTGAAGGCCTCGCGGGCCGCCAGGCCGGCCTCCTCGCTGTCGGGGTCGAGCCCGGCGTCCATGCTGCGGTGCAGCTGGTCGTTGCGCCGGCGCCACTCCTCGTCGGCCTCCGGCGGCGGCATGCCGACCAGGCGCGAGATGGTGCCCAGCGTGAACGGCGTGGCGAAGTCGTGCACGAAGTCGAAGGTCTGCCGGTCGCGCAGGCCGTGGAGCAGGACCTCGGCCCGCTGCCAGGCGTCCCGCTCCAGCTCGCCGAAGTCCTGCGCGCGCATCGCGTCGATGGCGAAGTGCCGCAGCGGCGTCTGGTCGGGCGGGTCCAGGGTCTGCAGGCTGAGCAGCGGCCCGGGGGTGGGCACGCCGACCTTCCTGAAGTCGGTGGTGAACAGGTCGGGGTTCTTCAGTGCGTGGGTGCAGTCGGCGTGCCGGGTCAGGATCCACGCGCCGAGCTGCTCGTGCCAGTAGACCGGATCGGTCTCCCTGAGCCTGCGGTAGATGGGATACGGATCGCGGATGACTTCCGGGTCGAGCGGGTTGAACAACTCGTCTCGCTTGCTCACGGCGACCTGCCCATCCGGCCTGAGGGCCGACTCTGATTCGTGCGGCGGTGGCGGGAATCGCGGCCCGAATTCCGGTAATTGATTCAGGCCGCGATCCACCGGTTTTCATTAGTGGAGGTAACGCACGTCGATCCCCTCCTCTCCGGTTCCCGGCAGGGCTTGGAAGTCGAGGATGTAGGGCGTGATACCGCCTCCGCATAGCCCTCATCATCGAGCGCCAGCACCTCGGATTCTTCGGACCATCAACCGATCCCGTCAAGAAACTCAGACAGATCTTTCGATCCCCTTCAGATACGCAAGAAGTCCGTCAGGAACGGCCGTACGGCATTTTCACTTATTAATGTGACCAGAACTGGATAGTCCAATGAATTGCGCCCGACAGAGAGGACGCGGTGCGGTGTCAACAGTTGCCGATGAGGTCGGCCGGCTATCGGAACAAGACAAACGCGCGCTCCTGGCACAGCTCCTCGGCCAGGACGGTGACCAGGGCGGGGAACGCCTGCTACCCGCGCAGCGCCGCTACTGGGTGTTGCACCAGATGGCTCCCCAGCTGCCCACACACGTCGTCCGCGTGCTCGAGGTCGGCGGAGAGCTGGACCACGAGGCGTTGCGGTCGGCGCTGGCCGCACTCACGGACGCGCGCGAGGAACTGCGGGCGCGCTTCCTGTCGATCGAGGGCAGGCCGGTACGGCCCGTCGCCGACGCAGGGACCGTCGCGCCGGAGCTGAAGACCTTCTCTGTCGCCGACGCCGAGGAGCTTCGCAAGGTCAGGCACCGCGAGGCCGGCCGCCCCTTCGACCTGGAGACGGCGCCGCTGCTGCGGGCGGCGGCCATCAGGGTCGCGGAGGACCGGCACGAGGTGGTGCTGACGGCTCACCAGGTGGTCTGCGACGAGGTCGCCATGGACCTGATCGTCGGCCAGTTGCTGGAGGCCTACGACGCCGTCCGGCGCGGCGAGCGGCCCGAGCCGCAGCCCAGCGGGATTCCCTACGCCAAGGTGGTCGACCGCCAGCGGGCCTGGCTGCGCACCCCGCTGGCGCGCCGCCAGCTGGCCTTCTGGTCCAAAGCGCTCGCCGGGATCACGCCCGTCGACCTGCCCACCGACCACCCCAGGCCGGTGGGGCGCATGCCGTCCCTGCGCGGCGCCAGGCGAAGCCGTACGCTCGGCGCGCAGGCCGCGCGCGGCGTCGGCGAGCTGGCCGCGCGGTGCGAGGCGAGCAGGGCGTCGGTGCTCCTGGCCGCCTACGCGGAGGTGCTGGGCCGCTACACCCGCGAGCGTGACATCGCCGTCGGCATCCCCGCGCCGGGGCGCGACCACACGCAGAGCGAGATCCTCGCGCCGCTGGAGAACACGCTCGTGATCCGCGCTTCCCTGGCCGACGAGCCCACCTTCGAGGAACTGGTCCGCAGGGTCCACGCTGCCTGGGCCAAGGGCCGCGACCACCAGCTGATCCCGTTCGAGCACATCGTCGGCAAGGTGCAGCCCGACACCGACCTCGGCAGGGCGCCGTTGCACCAGGTCCGGTTCGTCCCCCACCAGGCGGCCGAGCCGCGGCGTTCGGGCGGCGCCACCTGGACCGCGACCCCGGCCGATGTCGGGCTGTCCGCGTTCGACCTGAGCGTGCACCTCGTCGAGGGCGCCGACGGCGGCCTCGACCTGCACGCCGACTACAGCACCGAGCTGTTCAAGCCGGACAGCGTGGACCTGGTGCTCGGCCACATCGAGGTGCTGCTGGCCGCCGCGGCGGCCGATCCCGGCAGCCCGAGCCACCGCCTGCCCATGCTCTCCGACCGCGAGCTGGACACGGTGATCGAGCAGTGGAACCGCACCGACAGCCCCTTCCCCGGCGACCGGTGCCTGCACGAGCTCATCGCCGACCAGGTGGCGCGCACCCCCGACGCGCTGGCCGTGGTGGCGGGACCCGACCGGCTGACCTACCGCGAGCTCGACGAGTGGGCCGGTCGGCTGGGCAACCGCCTGCGCGCCGAGGGCGTCGGCCCCGAGACCCTGGTCGGCGTCGTCGCCGGCCGGCGGGTGGCCACCGTGGCGGCCTTCCTCGGCGTGCTCAAGGCGGGCGGCGGCTACGTCCCGCTCGACCCCGAGCAGCCGACCGAGCGCACCCGCGCGATGATCGCCGACGCGGGCATCAGGATCGTCGTCGTCACCGACCCCGAGGCCGCGGCGCCGCAGCCCGAGCCGGGCGAGGCGTGGATCGACGTCCACGGGGTGGGCGAGGAGTCCGCGGACCTGGCGCCGGCGGACGTCGACCCGGCCAACGTCGCCTACGTGATCTACACCTCGGGCTCCACCGGGCAGCCCAAGGGCGTCGTGGTCCCGCACCGCCAGATCGTCAACTCCACGCTGGCGCGCGGCGCCGACGGCCGTCCCGCCCCCGAGGCGTACGCGATCCCGGTCTCCCTGACCTTCGACGCCTCCGCCGCCGGGCTGTACTGGACGCTCGTCAGCGGTGGCCGGATCGTGCTGCCCAACGAGGACGAGGTCGGCAACCCGGCGCTGCTGGCCCGGCTGGTGCAGGCGGAACAGGTCACGCACATCACCCACATGCCCTCCTACTACCAGCTGCTGCTGGCGGCGGGCGGGCGCAAGCTCATCTCGCTGCGCGACATCTCCGCCGGAGGCGACGTCTTCCCCTCGCAGCTGGCCGTCGACCACTACCGGACGCTGCCCTGGGCCAAGCTCTACAACGACTACGGGCCCACCGAGGTCACCGTCTGGGCGACCGCGCAGCTGGCCAAGGCGGACGAGGACGGCGCCAGCGTGCCGATCGGCCGCCCGATCCAGAACACCAGGATCTACCTGCTCGACGAGGAGCTGAACCCGGTCCCGATCGGGGTGCCGGGGGAGATCCACGTCGCGGGCGAGGGCCTGGCCCGCGGATACGTGAACGCCCCCGGCCAGACGGCCGACCGGTTCATCCCCGACCCCTTCTCCCCGGCCCCGGGCGGGCGGCTCTACCGGACCGGCGACCTGGCCAGGTACCTGCCCGGCGGGCAGCTGGAGTTCATCGGCCGGGCCGACACGCAGGTCAAGGTCCGCGGCTTCCGGATCGAGCTCAGCGAGGTCGAGAACGCGCTGCAGCGACACCCCGAGGTGCTCAGCGCGGTGGTCGACGTCCGGCGCAACCTGGCCGGCGACGAGAACGAGCTGATCGGCTACGTGCTCCCGGCGGAACCCGGGCGGGAGGTGGACACCGAGCACCTCGCGGCGCACCTGCGCACGATCCTGCCCGACTACATGATCCCGGCCACCATCGTCGTGTGCGAGCGGTTCCCGCTGAACGCGCACGGCAAGGTCGACCGCAAGGCGCTGCCCGACCCGCAGGTGCGCACCGTGACGGTGCCCACCGAGGCCGTCCCGCGCAGGCGCATCGAACGCGAGATCGCCGAGGTGTTCGCCGAGGCGCTCGGGCTGCCAGGGGTCGGCCTGCACGACGACTTCTTCTCCTTCGGCGGCAGCTCGCTGCAGCTGTCCAAGGTGGGCGCCAAGCTTGCCCAGGTCTACGGGCTGGAGCTGCCGCTGCACGCGCTGTTCAGCACCCCGACCGTGGCCGGCGTGGCCTCCCGCATCGAGCTGTTCGAGCGCGAGGGGTTCGAGGGACTGCGCGCCACCCGCGACCCGGCCGACGACCTGGACAGGGAGGCGTTCCTGGAGGAGTCGATCACCGCGGAGAACCTGCCGCTGGCCGACATCTTCTCGCCCAGGGCGGTCCTGCTCACCGGCGGCACCGGCTACTTCGGCGTCTTCCTGCTCGACCAGCTCATCGCGCAGACCACCGCGGACATCTACTGCCTGGTGCGGGCCAAGGACGCGGCCGCCGGGCTGGCCCGGCTCAAGGCCAGCTGCGAGCAGTACGAGGTGCCCTGGGACGACCGCTTCGACCGGCGGGTCAAGGCCGTCAACGGCGACCTGGGCCGGCCGCTGTTCGGGCTGTCGCCCGAGCAGTTCGACGACCTGGCCAAGCTGGTGGACGTCATCTACCACAACGGCGCCCTGGTCAACTTCTCCATGCCGTACTCCGCGCTCAAGGCCCCCAACGTGGACGGCACCGTCGAGATCCTCCGCCTGGCCTCCCGCTACAAGGCCAAGCAGGTGCACTTCGTCTCCACGATCGACGTGTTCATCGCGGGCCACATGACCCGGCCCTTCCTCGAGGTGGAACTGCCCAGCAAGCCGCCCCAGGTGCCCTTCAGCTACCCGCAGAGCAAGTGGGTCAGCGAGAAGATCATCCTGAAGGCCAAGCAGCGGGGCCTGCCCATCACGATCTTCCGGCCGTCGATCATGATGGGGCACCCCAAGACGGGCGCCTGCCACGCGCAGAACTACGTCCTGACGGCGCTGCGCGGCTTCCTCGAGTTCGGCATCCTGCCCGACTACGCCGAGTCGATGAACGCGATCACGCTCGACTACGCGAGCGCGGCCATGGTGCACGCCTCCCGGCAGGAGTCGTCGGTGGGCAACATCTTCCACCTGTGGAACACCGACGCGATCTCCCACAACATGCTGTACCCCTGGATCCGCTCCTACGGCTACCCCTTCGAGGTCGTGCCGTTCGACGAGGCGCTTGAACTGGCCATCAACGCCGGTCCCGACCACCCGATCTACCCGATGGTCCCCGTGCTCCTGCTCTACTCCAGCGGCGACGCCGGCGTGGAGATGACCATGGAGACCGAGGACGCCATCGACAACCGGCTGGAGTGCGTCAACCTGCTCGAGGCCATCAAGGGCACCGGCTGGGAACCCGCGCCGCTGAACGAGAAGTACATGCACGACTGCCTGGACTTCCTCGTCAGGCACGGCCAGCTCGACCCGCCCGACCGTTACCCGCGCAAGCGCTGACAGGAGAGGACCGATGAGCGACATCGACGCCGCCACCTTCACGGTGGTGGTCAACCACGAGGAGCAGTACTCGGTCTGGTGGGCGGACCGGAGCCTGCCGGCCGGGTGGCGGGAGGCGGGCTACCGCGGCACCAGGAGCGAGTGCCTGGCCCACATCGACCAGGTCTGGACTGACCTTCGTCCCCTCAGCCTCAGGGAGCGGTCACAGTGAGCGACGCGAAGCAGGGCTCCGAGCTGTCGGAGCTCAAGGCGGCCCTGCTTCGCCAGTGGCGTGAGGGCAGGGTCGCGGCACCGGCGACACCGGTCATCCCGGTGCACGGTCCTGGCCCCGCGCCGCTGTCGTACGCCCAGCGCCGCCTGTGGTTCCTGGACCAGCTGACCCCCGGCTCCTCCGCCTTCAACCTCAGCCACTGCGTGCTGCTCGACGGCCGGCTGGATCCGGCCCTGCTCGCGCGGGCACTGGACGACCTGGTGGCACGGCACGACACGCTGCGCACGGTGATCAGGGTCGTGGACGACGAGCCGCTCCAGATCGTGGACGAGACGGCCAGGCCGTCCCTGGAGACCGTCGACCTGCGTGACCTGCCCGCCGCGCAGGCTCTCGAGGCGGCCCTGAGCAGGGCGAGGGCGGCGGTGGACGGGCCGATGAACCTGGCCGGCGGCCCGCTGGCCCGCCTCCTGCTCATCCGGCTGCCCGAGCAGGACATGCTCGTCATGGTCGTGCACCACATCATCGGCGACGGCTGGGCGCTGGCCGTCGCCCTGCTGGAGCTGTCGTCGGCCTACCAGGCCAGGGCCGCGGGCAGCGCCCCCGTGCACGACGCGCTGCCGATCCGCTTCGCCGACGTCGCCGCCCACGAGCGCCGCAGCGGCGGCCAGGCCGGCGACCTGGCGTACTGGCGCGACCGGCTGGCCGGGATCAGCCCGCTCCGGCTACCCGCGGACGAGCCCCGGCCGCCGGAGTTCACCACTGCCGGCGACTGGCGGGCGCTGCCGTTCCACGACGACGACGACGCCCTGATCCGCGCCGCCGCGCGCGCGGCCAACGCCACGCCGTACATGGTCCTGCTCACCGCGCTGGCCGTCCTGCTCAGGCAGACGACCGGGGTGCGGGACATCGCGATCGCCGGCGTGGTCGCGGGCCGGGACCTGCCGGAGACGCGAGGACTGATCGGCAACCTGACCAACACCGTGGGGCTGCGCGTCGACGTGGAGACCCGGCAGAGCTTCCACGAGCTGCTGGCCTCCGTCAGGCGGACCTGCCTGGAGGCGCTGGAGCACCAGCACGTGCCCTTCGACCTGCTGGTGGAGGAGCTGGACCTGCCCAGGGACGCCTCGTCGAGCGGGCCGTTCCCTGTGACGTTCGTGATGCAGCCGCCCTCTCCCGTCAGCGACTTCGCCGGCCTCCGGTTGGAGCCGGTCCAGCTCGGCTGGCGTACCGCCCGCGCCGACCTGGAGTTCTTCCTCTGGGAGCGGCCCGCCGTCCACGGCAGCCTGGTGTTCCGCGCGGACCTGTTCGGCCCGGACACCGCCGAGCTGCTGGCGCGCCGGTTCGTGGCGACGGTGCGGACGCTGCTCGCGCGGCCCGACACGCCGATCGCCGAACTCGACCTGCCCTCCGCCGAGGAGCGGCGGGAGCTGGCCCGCCTGGCGACCGGCCCGCGGCGGGAACGGCCGCCGGTGTGCCTGCACGAGCTGATCGCCCGGCACTGCCGCGAGCGGCCGGAGGCGGTCGCCGTGACCGGCGCGCTGACGTACGGCCGGCTGGACCGCCGGGCCAACCGGCTCGCGCGACGCCTGACCGAGCTGGGCGTCGGGGCGGAGTCGATGGTCGCCGTGTGCCTGGAACGCTCGCCCGACCTGGTCGTGGCCGCGCTCGGGGTGCTCAGGGCGGGCGCGGTCTACGTCCCGATCGACCCGGCGCACGGCCCGCGCCGCCGCGCCGAGGTCCTGGCCGACAGCGGCGCCACCGTCGTGATCGGGACGGCGGCGCCCGACCTGGTCCTGGACGAGGACGAGGACGACGCGCCCCCGGACGTCCCCGTGGCACCGGAGAACCTGGCCTACATGATCTACACCTCCGGGTCGACCGGCACGCCCAAGGGCGTCGAGATCAGCCATCGCGCGGCGGTGAACTACGTGCACTCCCTGTCCGAGGTGCACGGCATCGGCCCGGACGACGTGGTCGGCGCGGTCGCCAGCCCCGCCTTCGACGCCTCGATCGCCGAGATCTTCGGCACCCTGGCGCTCGGCGGCCGGATCCACCTGGTCGATCAGGACGACCTCGGCGACGGCCTGGAGAACGCGTTGGCCGAGGGCGGCGTCACGGTCCTGTCGGCCACCCCGACCCTGTGGCGGCTGCTGCGCCCCGGCAACCTGCTCCTCACCGCGCTGGTGGGCGGCGAGCGGGTCAGCCGGCGGCTGGCCACCGAGCTCGCGGCCACCCAGCGGGCGGCCTGGACACAGTACGGTCCCACCGAGACCACGGTGTGGGTGACGGTGGCCGCGCTCACCCTCGACTCCCCGGTTCCGCTGGGCGAACCCATCGCCAACACCCGGGTGCACCTGCTGGACGAGGAGCTGAGGCCGGTCCCGATCGGGGCGGTGGGCGAGATATGCGTGGGCGGGGTCGCGCTGGCCAGGGGCTATCACGGCCGGGCGGCGGCCACGGCGGAACGCTTCGTGCCCGACCCGTTCGCCACCGTGCCGGGCGAGCGCCTCTACCGGACCGGCGACCACGCCCGCTACCGCCCCGACGGCACCCTGCAGTTCATCGGCCGCAACGACGACCAGGTCAAGGTGCGCGGCCACCGGGTGGAGCCGGGCGAGATCGAGGCGGCCATCGAGGCCAACCCCCGGGTGCGGGAATGCGCGGTCGCCGTCCAGGACGACCTGCTGGTCGCCTATCTCGTCAGCACCAACAAGGCCCTGTACGAGGACACCGAGCTGATCCCCGCGGTGCGCAGGCGGCTGCGCGAGCAGCTGCCCGCCTACCTCGTGCCCGACCGCTTCGTGCTGCTCGACGAACTGCCCAGGACCCGGACCGGCAAGACCGACAGAGCGCGGCTGCCGGCGCCCGCCCAGGGAGAACGGACATCCGGCACGCCGTACGTCGAGCCGTGCACGGAGCTCGAGATCGAGCTGGCCACGCACGTCGCCGAGTACCTCGAGGTGGACCGGATCGGGCTGCACGACGACTTCTTCGACCTGGGCGGCAACTCCATCCGCGCCGCGCAGCTGGTGGTGCACCTGCAACGCCGCTACGACGTCGAGCTGGTGCTCCAGAAGGTGTTTCGTACCCCGACGTTGCAGAACCTGGCGCGGATGATCCAGGAGGACCTCGACCGGCGGCGGCAGCTCGCCGACGAAGGGGAACGCATCCGTTCCCTGGTCGAGGAGGTTCCGGCGGACCGGCTCGACGCGTTGCTCGCGGGCCTGCTCGGCGAGCGAGAACAGAGTTAACGGAGGTGAGCCATGCGGTTCGGCATGTTCTTCGAGCTCCAGCTGCCCCGGCCCTGGCGCCAGGACAGCGAGCAGGAGCTGGTCTCCAACGCCCTGGAGTGGGCCGAGCTGGGCGAGGCCGCGGGCATCGAGTACGCCTGGGCGCAGGAGCACCACTTCCTGGAGGAGTACTCCCACTCCACCGCGCCCGAGGTGTTCCTGGCGGCGGTGAGCCAGCGCACCACGCGCATGCGGCTGGGGCACGGCATCACGCTCATGCCGCCCGCCTACAACCATCCCGCCCGGGTGGCCGAGCGCATCTCCATGCTCGACCTGGTCAGCGGCGGGCGGGTCGAGTGGGGCACGGGGGAGTCCAGCTCCCGGCTCGAACTGGAAGGCTTCAGGGTCAACTACATCGAGAAACGCGCCATGTGGGCCGAAGGCGTGCGCGAGGCGGCCCGGATGATGACGGCCGAGCCGTACCCGGGCTACCAGGGTGAGTACTTCTCGATGCCGCCGCGCAACGTGGTGCCCAAACCGGTCCAGCGGCCCCACCCGCCGCTGTGGGTGGCCTGCACCAACCGCGACACGCTCAAGCTGGCCGCCCGGCTCGGCATGGGCGCGCTGACCTTCTCCTTCATGGACGCCGGGGAGGCGCGGTTCTGGGTGCGGGAGTACTACGACACCTTCAAGCGCGAGTGTCAGCCCATCGGGCAGACCGTCAACCCCAACATCGCGATGCTGGCCGGGGTCATGGTCAACGAGGACGGCGACCTCGCCCGCGCCCGCGGCGTCGAGGGGCAGCAGTTCTTCAAGTGGGCGCTGGCGCACTACTACCGGTTCGGTGCGCACGTGCCGGGCCGTACCAACCTGTGGGAGGAGTTCAAGCGCACCGAGCCCGAGCCGATGGCGGGGCTGGGGGCGGTCGGCACCCCCGAGGAGGCGGCCGAGCACTTCCGCGGGCTGGAGGAGGCCGGGGTGGACCAGCTCATCCTGCTCCAGCAGGGCGGCCGGTACGAGCACGAGCACATCTGCGAGTCCCTGGACCTGCTGGGTCGCCGGGTGCTGCCCGAGTTCGCCGAACGGCACACCGAGCGCGAGCGGGCCAAGCAGGCCGACCTGGCGCCCTACATCGACAAGGCGATGGACAGGGTCACCCCCATCGAGGACGCGCCGCCCCCGGTCGTGGAGTCCTATCCGCGGCTGTGGGAACGCGACGGAGTCACCGTGCAGCAGGTGGGCACCCAGCGCGCGCTGGACGCCGCCTCGCTGTGGCGGCTGCACATCGGCGGCGCGGGCGGGGGAGAGAGGCCGGCTCATGGCTGACACCCTGGTCGGGCTGGTCCGTGAGCGTGCGCAGGCCGGCGGTGACGGACACGCCTACGGCTTCCTCGTGGACGGGGAGCAGGACCTCAGGTCGATGACGTACGGCGAGCTGGAGCAGCGGGCCGCCGCGATCGGCGCGCTGCTCGGCGAGCGCGTCGCCCCGGGCGGGCGGGTGCTGCTGGTCTTCGAGCCCGGCCTGGACTTCCTGGCCGCCTTCTTCGGCTGCCTGTTCGCGGGCGTGGTCGCGGTGCCCGTCTACCCGCCGGCGCCCGCGCGGCCCGACGCCGGGCTCGCGAGCGTGGCGCGGGTGGCGGCCGACTGCGGCGCCGAGGCGGTGCTCGCCTCCCCGCTGACGGTCGCCCTCGCCGAGGCCGCCGCGGGCCTGGACGGGCTCCGGGGGCTGCCGTGGCTGGTGCCCGACGGACGGCCGGCGGACGCGTGGCGCGCTCCCAGGGTCCGGCCCGACACCGTGGCCATGCTCCAGTACACCTCCGGTTCGACCGGGTCGCCCAAGGGGGTCGTGCTGCGCCACCGGCACCTGCTCGGCAACCTGGCCTCGATGGACTGGTTCACCGGCCGTCCCGCCACCGGGACGGTGGTCTCGTGGCTGCCGCTCTACCACGACATGGGCCTCATCGGCACCGTGATGTACCCGCTGTTCCGCGGGATGCCCTGTTACCTGATGTCCCCGATGCACTTCCTGCACCGGCCGCTGCGCTGGCTGGAACTCATCAGCAGGGTCGGCGGCACGATCAGCGGCGGTCCCAGCTTCGCCTACTACCTGTGCACCCGGCGGGCCGACGCGATCCCGCAGGACCGGCTCGACCTGTCCAGCTGGGAGGTCGCCTTCAACGGGGCCGAGCCCATCAACCCGGACGTGCTGCGGGCCTTCGAGGCCGCCTTCGCGCCCAGCGGCCTGCGGCCGGGCACGGTGGTCGGCTGCTACGGCCTGGCCGAGGCGAGCCTGATCGTGACCGGCGCGCGGCGCGGCGAGCCGAGGTTCGCCCATGTGCTGCGCGGGGAGCTCGGCGAGGGCAAGGCGGTGGAGTGCGACTCCGCCGACCCGCGCGCGGTCGAGCTGGCCGACGCGGGTGGCCTGCCTCCTGATCACGACGTGCGGATCGTGGACCCCGGGTCGGGACGGGAGCTGCCCGACGGCGTGGTGGGCGAGATCTGGGTCGCGGCGCCCGGTGTGGCCGACGGCTACTGGCGCAAGCCCGAGGAGACCGGGGCGGCGTTCGGCGCCCGGCTGCCCGCCACGGACGCGGGCTACCTGCGCACCGGCGACCTCGGGGTGCTGCGCGACGGGCGGCTGTTCGTCACCGGCAGGCGCAAGGACGTCGTGATCGTCCGTGGCCGCAACGTCTACCCCCACGACATCGAACGGGTGGCCCAGCAGGTGGACCGCCGCCTGCGTCCGGGCGGCGGGGTGGCGTTCTCGACCCAGGGGGCGGACGGCGAGGGCGTCGCGTTGCTCCAGGAGGTCACCACGCGGGATCCGGAGGAACTGCGCACCCTGGCGACGGCGATCGCCGGGGCCGTCCTCGCCGACCAGCAGGTGCCGATCTCGCGGCTGTACCTGGTGCCCCCTCGCAGCGTGCTCAAGACCTCCAGCGGCAAGCCACGCCGGTCGGCGACCAGGGACGCGCTGCACAACGGAGACATCACGATCTTGCACACGGACGGTGATATCTCGTGAACCGGGATGATCTGCGGGAGTGGCTCGCCACCCAGGTCGCCGAGCTGGGCAGACGGCAGGACGCCGACCCCGAGCAGACCTTCGCGGCCAACGGCCTCGACTCGGTGCGCGTCGCCGAGCTGGCCGAGCGCATCGGCCGCCGGCTGGGGCGGCCCATCGACCCCGCCCTGCTGTTCGAGCACTCGACGATCGCCGCGCTCGCCGCCCACCTGAGCCGCCTCGACGGCGGCGGGGACGCCTCGGCGCCGCGGCCCGTCGGCGGCTGGGCCGTGCCCGCTTCCGGTTCCGTGCCCCGGGGCGCCGCCACGGCCGCGACCGGCCCGGCCCCCGGCCCGGTCGCCGTGGTCGGACTGGCCTGCCGCATGCCCGGCGCGGCGGACGCCGAGCAGTACTGGAACCTCCTGCTGACCGGCACCGAGGCGGTGCGGGAGGTACCACAGGACCGGTGGCCCGACGGCGTGGCCGACCCCGACCCGGCCGCACCCGGAAGACTGATCAGCACCCGAGGCGGTTTCCTGGACGGCCTGGCCGACTTCGACGCGGCCTTCTTCCGCGTCTCGGAGGCGGAGGCGCTGCGCATGGACCCGCAGCAGCGCCTGCTGCTGGAGACCAGCTGGGACGCCATGGAGGACGCGGGCAGCCCACCGGGCCGCCTGAGGGGCTCACGCACCGGGGTCTTCGTCGGCATCGCCACCGGCGACTACGCCCACCGCCAGGTGTCCGACCCCGACCGCATCAGCGTCCACACCACGACGGGCAACTCCTTCGCGGTCGCCGCCAACCGGCTGTCGTACTTCTACGACTGGCACGGCCCCAGCGTCGCGGTGGACACCGCCTGCTCCTCCTCGCTGGTCGCCACCCACCTGGCGATCCGCGCCCTGCGGGCCGGAGACTGCGACCAGGCCCTCGCCTGCGGGGTCAACGCGCTGATCGAGCCGGAACCCTCCATCGGGCTGAGCAAGGCGGGCATGCTCGCCCCCGACGGCCGCTGCAAGCCGTTCGACGCCTCGGCCAACGGTTACGTGCGCGGTGAGGGTTGCGGCGTCGTCGTGCTCAAGCGCCTGGAGGACGCGCTGGCCGCAGGGGACCGGATCTACGCCGTCCTCCGGGGGAGCGCGGTGAACCAGGACGGGGCGTCCAACGGCCTCACCGCCCCCAACCCGGCCGCCCAGCGCGCCGTCCTGCACGAGGCCTACGCCGATGCCGGGCTGGCCCCCGCCGACGCCCGGTACGTGGAGTGCCACGGCACCGGAACCCCGCTCGGCGACCCCATCGAGGCCGGCTCGCTCGCCGCGGCCCGCGGTCCCGAGGCGGGCGAGTGCCTGATCGGCTCGGTCAAGGGCAACATCGGGCATCTGGAGGCCGCGGCCGGAGTGGCCGGGCTGATCAAGACGGTCCTGGCTGTGCACCACGGCCTCATCCCGCCCAGCCTCCACTACTCCACCCCCAACCCGCGCATCCCCTTCGACGAGCACCGGCTCCGGGTGGCCACCCGTGCGGCGAACTGGCCGGACGGGCGTCGCCTCGCGGGCGTGAGCAGCTTCGGTTTCGGCGGGACCAACGCGCACGTCGTCGTCGGCGAGGCTCCCGCCACCGCGCCGGCGGCCCCGAGCGCGGGCCCCCTGCTGCTGCCCCTCACCGCGCGCGGTCACGACGAGCTCGCCGAACTCCTCTCCCGTACGGCCCGCCGCATCGACTCCGCCGACGAGCCGGAGATCCTCGCGGTGGCCGCCACCATGGCCACCCGGCGCACGCACCACCGCCCCTACCGGACGGCCGTGGTCGCGGGCGGTCCGGCCGAGCTGCGCCAGGCCGTCGCCGCGGCCCGGCCCGAGGAGGCGTCCCCTGTCCCCGCCGCGCCGCCGCGCGTCGCCTTCGTCTTCTCCGGCCAGGGCAGCCAGTGGCCCGGGATGGCCCGCGGGCTCCTGACCGGCGAGCCGCTGTTCCGCTCGGTGATCCGCCGCTGCGACGAGGCGGCGCGCGAGCTGCTGGGCTGGTCGATCGAAGCGGCGCTCGACGGCGGTGAGCCGGTGGACCTCGAGCACACCGCGGTGGCCCAGCCGCTGATCGTGGCGGTGCAGATCGCCCTGACCGAGCTTCTCGGCTCCTACGGCATCGTGCCCGCCGCCGTGGCGGGGCACAGCGTGGGCGAGATCTCCGCCGCGGTGGCCGCCGGTGAACTGGACCTCGAGGCGGGGATGCGGCTGGCCGTCGCGCGCGGGCGGCTCATGGCCGAGGCCGCACCCGGCGGCGGCATGCTCGCCGTCGGCCTGCCCGTCGCCGAGGCACGCCGGTGGTGCGAGGACGGCGTCGAGGTGGCCGCGGTGAACGCGCCCACCGCCACCGTGCTGGCCGGCCCGGCCGCCAGGCTGGCGGAGGTGGCGCGGGCCCTGACCGAGGCGGGCGTCTTCGCCAGGCGCCTGCCCGTCGCCTACGCCTTCCACTCCGCGTCGATGGCGCGGGCCGCCGAACTGCTCGACGCCGAGCAGGCCGGGTCGGCCGGGCCGGCCGAGCCGGAGGTGCCGCTCTATTCCACGATCACCGGCCGCCGCGTGACGGTGACGGACGGCGAGCGGTGGGGCCGCGGCGTCCGCGAGCCCGTCCTGTTCGCCGACGCGGTCACCGCCGCGCTGGACGACGGCGTGGACGTGCTGCTCGAGGTCGGGCCGAAGCCGGTGCTCCAGGCTTCCCTGCGCGCCCTGGCCGGAACCCGCGCACGGGTGCTGACCTGCGTCGACGACGGCGATGGGCAACAGCTCGCCGTGCTGCGCACGCTGGGCGCGTTGTTCGGGCTGGGCGCGGCCGTCCGGTGGCGGCGCCTTTACCCGTCCGGCTCGCCCGTCGTGAGCGCCCCGGTCACGCCGTGGCGCCGCCGCCGCTTCTGGCTGGACCGCCCCGCGGGCGACCGCCGCGCCGGCGCCGACCCGCTGCTGGGCGGCGCGCTGGACCTGGCCACGTCGCCGGGCCACACGATCTGGCAGGGCGACCTGGACCCGGTGACGCTGCCGTACCTGTCCGACCACAAGGTCGGCGAGCAGGTGGTCTTCCCCGCGGCGGGCTACGCGGACCTGCTGCGCCGCGCGGGCGGGCGGCACGAGGCGGTGGCGGGGCTGCGCCTGCACCGCCCGCTGGTGCTGGTCGGCAGACGCCGTCTGCAGACGACCCTCGACAGGGAGCGGCGGACGGTCACCGTCCACGCCCGCGATGACGACGGCCAGTGGCGCGAGCACGCGGCCGGACGTCTCGTGGCCGCCCCGCCCGCCCCCGCCCCCCTGGACCTGGCGCGCGTACGGGCACGCTGCCCCCACGAGGTCGCGGGCGCCGAGCTGTACGAGCTGCTGCGCCGGCACGGCCTCGACTACGGGCCCGCCTTCCGCGGGGTCGAGCGGGTGTGGAAGGGAAGCGGCGAGGCGCTGGGCGTGCTCTCCGGCGGCGGGGATCGCGTCCGCCTGCTCGACGCGGCCTTCCACGTGGTCGCCGCGCTCGTGGACCCGGGCCGCGGCCCCGCCCTTCCCGTCGCCGTCGAGGAGCTGACGTGGTGGGCCGAGCCGGACGCGGCCACCCACGTGCACGTGACGCTCGGAGCGTCGAGTGGCGCGGAGCTGACCGCGGACCTCGACCTGACCGGTGAGGACGGGGCGCCGGTGGCCCGCGTCACCGGGCTCACCCTGCGGCGTGCCGTCCTGGACCCGCAGGCCGCCCGCCTGCCCGGACTCCGGCTCTACCAGGTGACCTGGCGCCCCCGGCCCGTCCCCGCGTGCCCGACCGGCCTGTTCCCCGACGGGTGGGTGGTGATCGCCCCGCCGGGGGAGCGGCTGGCCGACCGGCTGGCCGAGCGGGCGGGATTCCGGATCTGCCGCACGACCGGAGATCTCCGGCTGGACGCCGGGGAACTGTCGATCGACCCGGGCCAGGCCGGCCACTACCGGCAGCTCGTGCACCACCTGACGGCCACGGGCCCGCTGCGCGGCGTGATCCACCTGCCCGGCGCCGACGCGGACACGGGGACGCTGTCGGCCGCGCTGCTGCTGCGGGCGCTGTCGTACGGCATCGCCGGGCAGACCCCGCGGGTGCTCTTCGCCACCACCGGCGCCCAGCCCGTGGGCGGGCACCCGGTGCGCGACCCGTTCGCCGCGGCCGTCTGGGGGCTGGCGAAGGTGATCCCGCTGGAGCACCCCTCGCTGGAGTTCCTCTGCCTCGACCTCGACCCCGACGATCAGGACCCGGTGTCCACGATCCGCGAGGAACTGGCGGCGCAATGGGCGGACGCCGAGGTCGGGTACCGCTCCGGCCTGCGGTACGTCAGGCGGATCGCGCCCGACGACGGGCCGGTGGGCCCGCCGGTCCCGGTCCGTGCCGACGGCGGCTACGCCATCACCGGCGGCACCGGCGCGCTGGGCCTGCGGGTGGCCGCGCACCTGGTCGAGCTGGGCGCCCGCCGGCTCGTGCTGATCGGCAGGACGGCACGCGAGGGCGCCGAGGTGTCCGCCTGGCGGGCGCGCGGCGTGGACGTGCGCGTCCTGGCCGCGGACGTGGCCGACCGTCGCCAGCTCGACGGCGCGCTGCGGCAGGCCCGGGCCGGCGGGCCGCTGCGCGGCGTCGTCCACGCGGCCGGGCTGCTGCACAACGGCCCGCTGCTCGACCTCGAAGCCCGCGGGGTGCAGGACGTCTTCGGCCCCAAGGTGTCGGGCGCCCGGCACCTGCACGAGCTCACCTCCGGTGACGACCTGGACTGGTTCGCCCTCTTCTCCAGCGCCGCGGGAGTGCTCGGCTCGCCGGGCCAGGCGGGGTACGCGGCGGCCAACGCCGTCCTCGACGCCCTGGCCCACCACCGCAGGGCCGAAGGCCTGCCCGCGGTCAGCTTCGACTGGGGACCCTGGGCGGCGGGCATGGCCGCCGCCTGGGAGACCGACAACGACCGCGAGCTGCGCACCGCGGCCAGGGCCATCCTCCCCGACGCCGGGGCGGCCGCGTTCGCGAGCCTGGCGGCAGGGGAGCGCGCGCAGCCCGTGGTGCTGCCGTTCGACCTGCGGAACCTGGCGCAGTTCTACCCATCCGACACGGGCCGGTCGTTCCTGTCCGAGATCGCCACGGCCGAGGTGGACCGGCTGCGGTCCATCGGCACGCAGTCCTCGCACCGGCCCGACCTGGCGACGGAGTACGTCGCGCCGCGCAACGACCTGGAGCGGCAGATCGCGGCGATCTGGCAGAAGGCGATGAGCATCCAGCCCATCGGCGTCCGGGACGGATTCTTCGAGCTCGGCGGGGACTCGGTGATGGCCAACCAGATCCTGATCGACGTCAACCGCGCCCTGGGCGTCACCGTCTCGCCGGAGCGGGCCTTCGACGACTTCTCCATCGCCAACCTGGCGGTGCTGGCCGAGCAGGAGATGCACCGGCTGCTGGAATCACTCACCGACGAGGAGGCCGAACGGCTGCTGGCCCAGGGCAGGGCCGCCCACAGCACGAGCACCTGAGCCGACGGCGGCCCGCGACCGGGATCGGGCGCCTCCACCGGGAAGGCCCGATCCCGTCGCCGCCCGGCCGGCGGCGCCCGCGATCAGGCGGCGGCGTGCAGCAGCTCGGCGAGGTCGGCAGGCATCGGCATGGGCTGGGTCAGGCCGACCCGGGCGCGGCCCGTGTTGCCCTCGGGATAGCGGCCCAGCGCGGAGCCGGGCGCGGCCACGATGATCCTGATCACCTGCCCGAACGCCTCCCGGCGATCGCGCTGGGCGACGGCCAGGGCGAACATGGCCACGTGGTTGCGGGTGTGCGGCCACGGCCAGGGCTGGGACAGGATGTGCGCCCGTTCCAGATGCCGCCACCGGGTCGCGGCGTCGGCGGCGGCGCGGGCGGCGCTCATCTCGGCGCGATATGCGGCCCGCACGTGAGCGGGCATCGGACGGCCGGTCATCGGGTGTCCTCCGTGGTGTTCGAGCAGCAGCCATCGCCGCAGGCGACGGACGTGGCAGCGGCCGACCGGCGCGACGACGTGGCCGGTACGGCGCAGCAGCCGTCCCCGCGCCAGGCCGCCCGCCCTTCCCTGACCGCCACGCCGGCGATCACCAGGGCGGCGACCGGGTCGGCCCACGACCAGCCGAACAGGCTGTTGAGCGCCAGCCCTGCGAGCAGGACCGCGGACAGGTAGGTGCACAGCAGCGTCTGCCGGGAGTCGGCCACCGCCGAGGCCGAGCCGAGCTCGCGGCCGGCCCGGCGCTGCGCGGCCGACAGGAAGGGCATCACCAGCAGGGACACCGCGGCCAGGATCAGCCCCGGCGTGGAGTGATCGGCCTGCCCGGCGCCGAGGAGCGCGCGCCCGGCCTCGACGGCGACGTAGGCGGCCAGCGCGAAGAACGAGATCGCGATGACCCGCAGTGCGGCTCGCTCCCGCCGTTCGTGGTCGGCGGCGGAGAACTGCCAGGCCACCGCCGCGGCCGAGGCGACCTCGACGACCGAGTCCAGACCGAAGCCGATCAACGCCGCCGAGGAGGCGATGCCGCCGGCCGTGATGGCGACGGCCGCCTCGATCACGTTGTAGGTGATCGTCGCCGCGACCAGCAGCCGGATGCGGCGCCGCAGGACGGCGCGCCGCGCCGGGTGCGGGCCGGGCAGGTCCAGCGCGGTCACGACACGCCCTGTCCCGCGACGAGATCGGTCCCGTCGGCGTGCTCGTCCGCCGCGATGCCGTGGACGGGGCACAGGGTGACCGCGTGGCCGGTGGCGGCCAGCAGGTGCTCGGCCGAGGCCAGCAGGTCCATCAGCTCGGGCCGGGTCAGGGAGTAGAACGACTGGCGGCCCGCGGGCCGGTAGTCGACCAGGCCGCAGTCGCGCAGGCAGGACAGGTGCTTGGAGACCGTGGACTGGGCCAGGCCGAGTTCGCAGGTCAGGTCCACCACCCTCGCCTCGCCTCTGGCCAGCCGCTGCACGATGCGTAGCCGGTTCTCGTCGGACAGGGAGTGGAACAACGCGGTCGCGGGGGACATCCCCGCGGCGATGTCGGCGCTGACGCACCGGCCACCATCATTGATCGCCATATGGCGATGATATCCCAGAATCGGATCGATAGGGAGGTCCGCGAGGTGCGGCGGCCTTCTTCGCGGTGGCTGGGTGATCGCGTCGTCCCAGGTCGGCGGGCATGTCAAGCCTTATGCCGGGAGTCGCGGAGCGATAAGGTGGGGCAGGCAGCCTCGACCTGTTCGACTTTCTGCGTGGTGAGGCTTCGTGGGGCACGACGGAGGGCTCCGGGGTCACGCTGCGACGGGCCTGCGCGTCCTGCTGGTCGCGGGCCTCTACGTCGCGGCGGCCAAACTGGGGCTCCAGCAAGAGCTGGTCCGGGGGCAGGTCACGCCGTTGTGGCCACCCACCGGCATCGCCCTGGCGTGCCTTCTGCTGCTGGGCGTGCGCATGTGGCCGGGGATCACCCTGGGCGCCTTCATCGTCAACATCACGCTCGGCCCGTCGATGCCCGCGGTCGTGGCGATCTCCGTGGGTAACACGCTCGCCCCGCTGTGCTCCTACCTGCTGCTCACCAGCGTGGGGTTCCGTAGCTCGCTGCTACGGTTGCGGGACGCGCTCGCGCTGGTGTTCCTCGGCGCCCTGGCCGGGATGCTGATCAGCGCCACGGTGGGCAGCGCCACGCTGGTGCTGGCCGACGTGGTACGGCCGGGCGAGTTCTGGCCGACGTGGTCGGTGTGGTGGACGGGCGACGCCATGGGCGTGCTGGTGGTCACGCCGTTCCTGCTCGCGCTCCACCGGGCCTTCCAAGGGCCGTGGCACCCGCGTCCGGCCCGGGTGGCGGAGGCGGTGGCGTTGCTGGTCAGCATCTTCCTGGTGACGCTGGTGGCGACGAGCAGCTCCATCAACCTGCTGTTCCTCGTCTTCCCGTTCCTCATCTGGGCCGCCCTGCATTTCAGGCTGCTGGGCGCGACGGCCTGCGCGCTGGTCGTCTCCACCGTCGCGATCGTCGCCGCCGCCCGCGGCACCGGTCCGTTCGCGCACCATGATCTGCTGGTCGACATGGTCACGCTGCAGGCCTTCAACGGGTCGGCGGCGCTGACCGCGCTGCTGCTCGCGGTGATCATCGCCGAGCGCGACCAGGCGTACCAGAACATCGAGCAGATCTGCGCCCGGCTCGTCGCCATGGCGACCAGCCTCGAGCGCGGCCAGATCGTGAAGCCGTGGCCGGCCCCGCCTGAGCAGGACTCGTCACCGACCCGCCACGCCGACAGCGAGCTGCCGGGCTGACCTGTCCCGAACTGTCACATCCGGACGGGCTGTCTCGTCCCATCCACCGAAGCGGCGCACGCCGACGTCGATGTGCACAGGGAGGACAGGTGTCGAACCACAAGCACCACGCGAAGCGAGGATCGCGATGAAGGTGCTGCTCGCCGGGGCGACCGGCGCCATCGGGCTGCCGCTGCTGTCCGCGCTGGAGGCGGCGGGTCACCAGGTGACCGCGATCATCCGCGACCCCGCCAAGGGGAGGCTCGTCGCGGATCGCGGCGCGATCGCGGTGGTGGCCGACGTGATGGACCGGGACGGGCTGCTGCGCGCCGTGGACGGCCGCGCCGTCGACGTGGTCATGCACCAGGCCACGGCGCTCCGCGGCGCGCGCCGCACGCTGCGCCCCGACGACCCCACCCTCGCCCTGCGCGGCAGGGGGACCGCGCACCTGCTCGAGGCCGCGCGCGTGACAGGCGCCCGGCGCTTCGTCACCCAGTCGCTGATCACCGGGTACGGCTACCGCGATCACGGCAGCCGGGTCCTGACCGAGGACGACGTCTTCGGCCTGCGCGTCGGCAACGTGGGCGATCTGGTGACGGACGCCAGCGTGGCCACCGAGCAGCAGGTCTTCGCCGCGGACGGCATCGAGGGCATCGCCCTGCGCTACGGGATGTTCTACGGCAGGAACGCGTTCAGCGACATGTTCGCGGACCTGATGCGCAGGCGAGCTCCGGTGCTACCGCGTGGCAGGACGGCAACCACGTCGTTCATCCATGTGGAGGACGCGGCGGCGGCCGCGGTCGCGGCCATGGAACGCGGCAGGGACGGGCAGGCCTACAACATCGTCGACGACCACCCGGCGAGCTGGCGTGACTTCATCACCGCGGTCGCCCGGGCACACGGCACCCCGCGGCCGCTCGCGCTGCCCCGGTGGATGATGCGCCTGGCCGTTCCCTACCTGGGACATCTGATGATCGACACCTCGATGCGGGTCTCCCATGCCAGAGCGACGCGAGAACTCGGCTGGACCCCGACCTACCCCGACCTGCGGGCCGGTCTCGGCCTGGCACCGTCGAGCTGACCCGCGCTCGTGACGCCGAAGCGCGTGGTCGGCCGTCCGTGTGATTGATCACGAGCCCCGGTCCGCCTTACCGGTGCACCGGGGTGTTCTCACCGACATCCGTCATCGCCGAACGGGCGGAATCTGAACGCCGTGTGCCTGGAGCCGAGAAACGATCAGATCTCGAAGCTCACGTTCCTGAGCGGCCGTGTCGTGATGTCCCACCCGGTCACCGGTTGCCGCCCAGCGCTCGAGGACGTCAACCGTGAGAAGCCATCGGGCGATCGTGAGTTCGGGTTTCACGATCTCGTCCGGCGGCGGCCACTTTCCTGAGCCCGGAACGCCGGGTGTCCAGTGGGCGATCTGATCCCAACCGGCCCGTCGGACGCTGCGCGCCCGCTGACGACTGCCGTCTACCGTCTCGACGCCGGCGTCGTTGTCCATGCACGCGTCGACGAGCCCCCACTGACGGAGGGGCATCGCGATGACGAGGCCGACACTCATGACGGGCATGGTGCCGAGATCGCGGGAGGCGGTCAAGGTGGGAATTCGGGAAAGGCTACGTCGCAGCCCTCGGAGGTTACCCGTAACTGATCTGGGGCTCATCGCGTTCCAGGATGAAGGGCCTGCCGGAGATGCCCGGTCGTCACGGATCTGAGGCATGATCGCCGAAGGGCGGATCAGCACCTTCGACGCTGGGGGACGAGTCTCATGAGTAAGGTCACGCCGCAGCTGATCGTGGACGGTGCCGCGCCGCTGCACCCGGTGATCTCTCCGGACGGTCGGCGGGTGGCCTACACGGTCGCCGCGATCGGGCGGAAAGAGCAGCACGCGATCAGCGCGATCTGGGTCGCCGCGACTGACGGGAGCGCACCGCCCAGGAAGGTGACCGCGGGTACGGCGAAGGACTTCCTCCCGCGCTGGGCGCCCGATTCGGCCTCGCTCTTCTTCGGGTCGGATCGGGTGGAGCGAGGCACCGTCCAGATACATCGGATATCGCTCGACGGCGGCGAGGCGGAGGTGCTGACCACCTGGACGAGCGGGATCTCCGACCATCTTCCGCTCGCCGACGGCCGGCTGGTCGCGGTGGTGGCCGCGGCGCAGCCGACGGATGAGGACGAGCGCCGGCAGGCTGAACGCGACGACGCCGAAGTGTGGGGAGAGCGGGTGCCTCACGGCCGGTTGTGGCTGCTCGACCTGGACACCGGTCAGTTCCGCGAGGTGGACGGATTCGGCGACAGGCACGTCGTCGAACTGGCGCAGCGTCCGGACGGCGGACCGCTCGCGGTGCTCACTTGGGCCACCCCGGACATCGATCCTGTCCGCTTCACCTGCGACCTGCATGTCGTCGACCTGGAGACCGGCAAGGTCCGGGATCTCGGCCCGGCGGCGTCGGAGGCGTCCTCGCCGACCTGGTGGAACACGGACGGCAGCTGGCATCTGTGCTACCTGGCGACGACCCCGCCTGGTCCGGTCGGGGGCCGCGCTGTCTTCGAACTCACCGTGCCCGAGTCCGGCGCTGCGGGGGATCACCGAAATCTGACCGGCGGCATGACCGTCTGCCCGTCTGGTCTGGCGCAGGTTGCCGACGGGCCGCCGCTGGCGCTGTTCGCCGACGGGCTCGACACCGCGGTCTACCGGCTCGATCCCGAATCGCGGCGGTTCCAGTGGATGTCCTCCGTGGAGGGCCACGCCGCCTCACTCACCGCGAGTCGCTCGGGCGAGGTCGTCGCCGCGCTGGCGAGCACGGCGTACGAGCCGATGAACGTCCACGCCGGGCCGCCTGACGGTCGGCTCATCCGGCTCAGCGACACCAGGCCTGAGCTGCGCGAGCTCGGGTGGGGAAGGCAGGAACGCCTCTCGTACAAGGCGTCCGACGGGCTCGACCTCGACGGGTTGCTGATCCTGCCGGCTGGGAGAAGCCGCCACGACGGCCCGTTCCCGCTCATCACGCTGGTGCACGGCGGGCCGTACGACAGGCATGCCGACCGGTTCATGCTCAGCGTGAACCCGTCCGGGCAGTGGCTCGCGACCGCCGGCTACGCCGTCTTCCTGCCCAACCCACGGGGCGGCGAGGGGCACGGGCACGCGTTCGCCGCGGCCGTGGCGGGCGCGGTCGGCATGGACGAATGGACGGACATCGTCAGCGGCATCGACCTGCTGATCGCCGACGGCGTCGCCGATCCGGATCGGCTCGGAATCGGCGGGTGGAGCCACGGCGGGTTCATGGCCGCCTGGGCCGTCGGGCAGACGAGCCGGTTCAAGGCCGCGGTGATGGGTGCCGGCATCAGCGACTGGGGCATGCTCGTCGCGACCGGTGAGTGGGGAATCCTGGAAGCAGGGCTCGGTGGAAGCTGCGGCTGGGAGGGCACCGGCCCACACCGGCACGACCAGGTCAGCCCCATCGCGTACGCCTCGAAGATCCGCACGCCGGTGCTGATCCTGCACGGCGAGGACGACACGAACGTGCCGGTCGGCCAGGCCACGTACTTCCATCGTGCGCTGCGGTGGTTCGGGGTCGAGCACGAGTTCGTCGTCTATCCGAGAGAAGGCCACGCGATCCAGGAGCGCAACCACCAGCTCGACGTGCTGCGGCGCACCCGCGCGTGGTTCGACCGGTGGCTCGCCGATCCCGCATCGGATCGCACCCACGGAGCGGCGGCTCGTTGATCTCCCATCTAGAGTGCGAGCACGAGGCCAACCGATGGTAGGCGCCTTCCCTGCGTCTGCGGAGCCGACTGCCTGAAAGGTGACTGACTGGTGACGAGGTTGAGAACTGAGCGACTGGTGCTGCGCCGCTGGCGTGAGGAGGATCAGATCCACAGCCGGTGCTGAGTCGGCACCTGGTGGTGCACAGGCCGACCTCGGTGAGGGTCCGCAGGTCCACGCACCCGCGCCGGTAGGCCTGACTTGACCGATCGCCGCGGAACGCGGCCGGATGGTCCAGGACCTGCACGCCGAGCTTGATGCAGGCCCGGTACTCGCGCCGCCGTACCTCGCAGGTCATCGTCATCATGTCCGGTTGGCGCTCCTGCCGGATCATGCCCAATAAGGGCAGGACCGAGGGTCTGGGTGTGCCATCGATGGCTGGGTGGCGGGGCGCCGACCACCCGGGGCGCCCGCGCCGATCACGAAGGCCGGCAGTCCGCCTTCTCATGGCCAGGACGGTAGGCACGCCACTGGGAGAGATCCTGCATCCGGCTGGGTCAACGGCGCCGGTGACCCGTACGGTCCAGCGGGTGAGCGCCGGCTAACGCGGTCCTGGACCGGCGGCGATGACGGCGCGGTCGGGGTCCGGCAGCCACTGGTGCCGCGGGTCGAACGGCCGGAAGGTGGCCTCGACGAAGCGGATGAGCCGGGCCAGCACCGGGTGATGGTTCTGCCGGTGGCACAGCAGCGAGCACGGGTACACGGGCACGGGCTCGACGATCGGGACCTGGACGGTGCGCGGATGCCAGGGGAGCCGGCACAGCTTCCCCACAAACCCGATGCGCTCGCCGGCGCCGATCTCCTCCACGAAGTACTCCCAGCCGAAGTCCGGCCCCGAGGTGTCGATCCGGATGTCGAACGCGGCGCCGAGGAAGCGGTAGAACTCGGCCCACTCGCTGTCCGGGACGTTGCCGGGCATCCACACGGTCGATCCCGACAGCTGTTCCATCGTCACGTCCCGCCGCTCGGCGAGGGGATGGTCGCGGCCCATCAGCAGGTGCAACGGTTCCAGGTAGGCCGGGACGTACCGGAGGTCCTCCTCCAGCGTCCCGCTGACGCGGGCGAAGGCGGCGTCGACGGACCCGCGGGCGAGCGCGCCGCGCGCCGATCGCAGCCCGTTGGAGGTGACGACGTCGATGTCGACGTCCTCGGCGGTCTGGTGGAAGGCCCGGATCAGGTCGATGGACCCGAGCCGGGTGTCCAGCACGTCGACCCGGAGCGAGCGGCGCCGGCCGCGCAGCACCTCGAGTGCCTGGTCGGCGATGCCGACGAGGGCGCGCGCGTGATGCAGGAACGTCCTGCCGTCCTCGGTGAGGTCGGCCCCGTTACGTGACCGGAAGAACAGCCGCACGCCGAGGTCGGACTCCAGCCTCGCGATCCGCTTGGAGACGGCCTGCTGGCTGATGCCCAGCCGGGCCGCGGCCTCGCTGAAGGACCGGTCCTCGGTGACGGCGACGAAGGCGCGGACCGTGCCGAGATCGAGGTCCGCCCTGCCTCGCTCGACAACCGCTGGTTGTGGCGTATCGGCGTGTCGATTGTTGGACAACCGGTCCTGCTCTCGGGTCGAATGCTCGGGTTCGCAGCCGAGCCTACAACTGGGAGGCGTGGTCTTCGGTGAGGTCATTCGTCCATCTCCACGTGCACACCGAGTACAGCATGCTCGACGGCGCCGCCAAGGTCGGCCTGCTGATGGACGAGGTCTCCCGGCAGGAGATGCCGGCCGTGGCGATGAGCGACCACGGCAACGTGCACGGCGCGTACGAGTTCTACCGAACGGCTCGCCGGGTGGGGATCAAGCCGATCATCGGCATCGAGAGCTACGTCGCGCCCGCCTCTCGGCACCAGCGGCAGCCGGTGTTCTACAGCGACAACCTGGCGCTGCGCCGCTCCGACGACGAGACCGGCGAGGGCGGTGACGTCTCCGGGCGCGGCCTGTACACCCACATGACGATGTGGGCGGCCGATGCCCGGGGCCTGCGCAACCTGTTCCGCCTGCAGTCCCGCGCCTGGCTGGAAGGACACGTCCAGAAATATCCGCGCATGGACGATGAGCTGCTCGCCGAGCACAGCCAGGGCCTCATCGCCACGACCGGCTGCCCGTCCGGCCAGGTGCAGACCCGGCTGCGGCTCGGCCAGTACAGCCAGGCCGTCGAGGCCGCCGCCCGCTGTCGCGACATCTTCGGTCCGGACAACTACTTCCTGGAGTTGATGGACCACGGCCTCCCCATCGAGCGCCGGGTCCGCGACGACCTGCTCAGGCTCGGCAAGGAGCTCGACCTGCCGCCCCTGGCCACCAACGACTCGCACTACGTCACCGAGGACCAGGCCCAGGCGCACGACGTGCTGCTGTGCGTCGGCACCGGCAAGCGGCTCACCGACGCCGGCCGCTTCCGCTTCGGCGGCAGCGGCTACTTCGTCAAGTCCCCCGAGCAGATGCGCGCGCTGTGGGACGCCGAGGTGCCGGGCGCCTGCGACAACACCCTGCTGGTCGCCGAGCGGATCGGCGACTACGACGAGGTGTTCGCCCATCGGGACCTGACGCCGCGCTTCCCCGTCCCCGAGGGCGAGAGCGAGTCCAGCTGGCTGCGCAAGGAGACCCTGCGGGGAGCGCGGCGCCGCTACGGCGGGCACCCGCCGCAGGAGGTGCTCGACCGCATCGACTACGAGCTGTCGGTCATCGACACCATGGGCTTCCCCGGCTACTTCCTGGTGGTGGCCGACATCTGCCGGTACGCCCGGGAGAACGGCATCGGCCTGGGCCCCGGCCGCGGCTCCGCCACCGGATCACTCGTCGCCTACTGCACGGGGATCACCCAGCTCGACCCGATCGAGCACAAGCTGATCTTCGAGCGTTTCCTCAACCCCGAGCGCGTCTCCATGCCGGACGTCGATCTCGACTTCGACGACCGGCGGCGCGACGAGATGATCGACTACGTCACCCGCAAGTACGGCGCCGACCGGGTCTGCCAGATCGTCACCTTCGGCACCATCAAGGCCAAAGCCGCCATCAAGGACTCCTGTCGCGTGCTGGGCCTGCCGTACGCCCTGGGCGATCGCATCACCAAGGCGTTCCCCGCGGCGGTCGGCGGCAAGGAGATCCCGCTGGCCGCCATCCACGACGAGCGCCACGCGCGCCACGGCGAGGCGGCCGAGCTGCGCCAGATGTACGAGCAGGACCCCGACGTCAAGCAGGTGATCGACACCGCGGTCGGCATCGAGGGCCTCACCCGCGGCACCGGCATCCACGCCGCGGGTGTGATCCTGTCCAGCGAGCCGCTGATCGACGTGATCCCGCTGGCCAGGCCCAAGGCCGACGGCCCGGTCATCACCGGCTTCCCCTTCACCCAGGCCGAGGACATGGGCTTGCTGAAGATGGACTTCCTCGGCCTGCGCAACCTCACCGTGATCGGCGACGCGATCGCGGGCGTCCGCGCCAACAAGGGCATCGACATCGACATCTTCGACGTCCCGCTCGACGACGCCAGGACGTACGAACTGCTGGCCCGCGGTGACACGCTCGGCGTCTTCCAGCTGGACAGCGGCGGCATGCGGGTGCTGCTGAGACTGATGCAGCCCACCACGTTCACCGACATCGCCGCGGTGAACGCGCTGTACCGGCCCGGCCCGATGGAGATGAACGCCCACACCAACTACGCGCTGCGCAAGACCGGCAGGCAGCCGGTCGAGCCGATCCACCCCGAGCTCGGGGAGGTCCTCGAGCCCATCCTGGGCGACACCTACCATCTGGTCGTCTTCCAGGAGCAGGTCATGGCCATCGCCCAGCAACTGGCCGGGTACTCCCTCGGCGCCGCCGACATGCTGCGCCGCGCCATGGGCAAGAAGAAGAAGGAGGTCCTGGACGCCGAATGGGACCGGTTCTCCACCGGCATGCGCGAGCGCGGCTTCGCCGAGGAGGCGATCACGGCGGTCTGGGACGTCCTGGTCCCCTTCAGCGGCTACGGCTTCAACAAGTCGCACACCGCCGGCTACGGGCTGGTCTCCTACTGGACCGCCTACCTCAAGGCCAACCACCCCAGCGAGTACCTCGCCGCGCTGCTCACCTCGGTCGGCGACGACAAGGACAAGATGGCCGTCTACCTGGCCGACAGCCGGCGCCTGGGCATCAGGGTGCTGCCCCCCGACGTCAACGCCAGCCGGCTCGACTTCGCCGCCGTCGGCTCCGACATCCGCTTCGGGCTGGGCGCCGTGCGCAACGTCGGAGCCGGTGTCGTGGACGCCATCGTCGCCACCCGGGAAGCCGCCGGCCACTTCACCGACTTCAACGACTTCCTCGCCAAGGTCCCGTCCGCCGTCTGCAACAAGCGCGTCATCGAGTCGCTGGCCAAGGCCGGCGCCTTCGACAGCCTGCGGCATCATCGCAAGGCCCTGGTCGCGGTCCACGAGCAGGCCGTCGACGCGGTCATCGACGTCAAACGGAACGCGGCCCGCGGCCAGGAATCGCTGTTCGGGCAGCCGGGCGAGAGCGGCGCCTTCTCGATCGCGATCCCCGAGGGAGAGTGGGACAAGGCCACCCTGCTCGCCTTCGAACGCGAGATGCTCGGCCTCTACGTCTCCAGCCACCCGCTCGACGGCGCCGAACGCGTCCTGGACGCCAACCGCGACACCACCATCGCCGACCTCCTGGCCTCCGGACGGCAGGACGGCGTGTGCCGCGTCAGCGGCATCGTCTCCGGCCTGCAGCGCAAGGTCACCAAGCAGGGCAGCCCGTGGGCGATCGTCACCCTCGAGGACCACGACGCCGCCGTGGAATGCCTTATCTTCCCCAAGACCTACACCCTGTACGGCGAAGCACTGGCCCAGGACCGCGTGATCTCCGTGCGGGGACGGATCAACGTACGCGACGAGACGGTGAGCGTCTACGGCGAGGAGGTCAAGCTCCTCGACGTCTCCCAGGCCGGCACCGAGCCTCCCGTGGTGATCTCGGTCCAGGAGACTCAGCTGAACCCGCGGCTGGTCCGGGAGTTCAGGCACATCCTGACCGCCCATCCCGGCCGGGCTCCCGTCCACGTGCGCGTGCACCGCCACGGGACCACCAGCGTGCTGATGGACCTGCCCTTCCGGGTCGCGCCGGAACCGGCGTTCTACGGCGACGTCAAGGCGCTGCTCGGGGCCAACGCGATCGGCCACGCGTGATGGGCGACTGGGCGTGCCCCCGATGCCGCGCCGACAGCGTCCTCGCCGTCCTGCGCCGCCCCCACGCCTGGACGAACACGTCGGGAAACCCGGTCCGGGGCCGCAGCGACGTGCTCCTGTGCGCCCGCTGCGACGCGGACGATCCCCTCACCGGCCCGATCGTCACGTACTTCGCCGTCCACGGATCAGCGCGGCCGGACAACGTGGGGCAGCTCGCCCGGCTCCTGCTGCGCTGGGCCGACCGGGCGCGACCGCCGGCGCCGGACGAGAAGGCGCTGCGAGCCGAGGCCGAGGCCGAGGCCTGGCGCCGGGGCGAGCTGTGACCGCCGGCGATCAACGCCGCCCGCGGTGGCGGGCCGGCGGCGGGTCCCGGCATCGGACCGAGTTCCCGTGCGCGGCGCGGGGGTGTGGCGCTGGACGGCGGGCGGCGGCGGCCACTACCAGCGCCGATCCGACCCGTGATCGCGACGTGTCACTGGAGCTTCCAGTGCCGTGAAATTTTGCGCCATCAGTGCCGATATCCCCGTACGGATATTGGTTAGGGTGATGCGGGTGGGTGACGCGGCGGGGTCCATGAGCGAGCCTTGGCGGGTCGGTGATGTCATCGACGGCCGGTACGAGGTGACCCGAGTACATGAGCACGGCGGGATGGGGCTGGTGTATCGGGTCCGGCACCTGCTGTGGGGCGCCGATCTCGCGGTGAAATGCCCCCGCTCCGAGCTGTTCCGCGACGCAGCCGACAAGGAGCGGTTCGTCACCGAGGCCGAGGTGTGGGTGTCGCTCGGGCTGCACCCGAACGTGTGCGCCTGCCACTACGTTCGCACGCTCGGCGGCATTCCTCGCGTGTTCGCGGAGTACGTCGCGGGCGGCAGCCTGCGTGACTGGATCGACGACCGCAGGCTGTACGAGGGTACGGAACGTGAGGTGCTCACCCGCATCACGGATTTCGCGATCCAGACCGCGTGGGGCCTTGAGCATGCGCACAGCCGTGGCCTGGTGCACCAGGACATCAAGCCCGCGAACGTCCTGCTCGATGAAGAGGGCACCGCGAAGGTCACCGACTTCGGGCTGGCCAGGGCTCGCGCCGTCGCCACGACGACGCCCACACGCGACAGCGCGCCCGGCGTCAGCGTGCTGGTCCCTTCCGGTGGCCTGACCCGTGCCTACGCCTCGCCTGAACAGGCCTCTGGCGAGGCGCTGGGCAGGCGTACCGACATCTACAGCTTCGCGGTGTCGGTGCTGGAGATGTTCACCGGCGGGATCAGCTGGATGGCGGGGCCGATCGCGGGGGAGGCGCTCGCGGCCTACCGCACCGAAGGACCGGGCGCAGCCGGGCTTCCTGCCATGCCCGGTGAACTCGCCGACCTGCTTGAGCGGTGCCTGAGCTTCGACCCCGCGGATCGGCCGGGCACGATGGCCGAGGTCGCCGCCAGCCTGGCCGGGATCTACCAGCGGATCTCGGGTGGCCTCTATCCACGTGCCACGCCTGTGGCGGCCGATCTGCGGGCCGGCGAGCTCAACAACAAGGGAGTGTCGCTGCTCGACCTCGACCGCACGACCGAGGCTCGGGAGACGTTCACAGCGGCGCTGGCGGCGGACCCGCAGCACCTGGAGGCCACCTACAACGCCGGCCTGCACCAGTGGCGCCACGGCGAGATCACCGACGAAGAGCTCGTCACCGGGCTCGAAGCGATCCGCGCCGATGCCGGGGACCCCTGGCAGGCCCGCCACCTGCTCGCCCAGGTACACCTCGAGCGCGGCGACCTCACCGCCGCCCGCGCGCTTCTCGAAGAGATCGGTGACGAGCCCGAGGTCCAGGCGGCCATGCGGACCGTCCAGTCAGGACGGCTCACCGACGCGCGCTGCGTCGAGGCCAGGGCGATCCCGTGGGCGCTGTACCGGGATGACGAGCTGACCGAACCTGACGGGCCGTACAGGATGGGCCCTTACATTCTCACCAGCCTCACCCCCGACGGTCGGCTGCTGCTGACCGGTGGCCGCGACGGCATGGCGAAGTTATGGGACCTGCGCAGCGGGGAGTGCCTACGGGAGATCAGGGCGCACAGCGGAGAGCTGTGCTCGGTCGCTCTCACCTCTGACGGGCGCTTCGCCGCCTCCACGGGCAAAGACGAAACCCTGCGGCTGTGGGATCTCGGCACGGGCCGCTGCGTGCGCGCTTTCCCACTCGAACCGCCGCCCCGGTTCGGATACGCGACCAATCCTGTCGCGCTGAACGCCGACGCGAGCACGGTGCTGGTGTCGAACGCGGACGGGCCGATCCAGGTCTTGGACGTCCATGGCGGAAAGATCAGGCGGACCCTCGCAGGGCTCGCCGGCGGCGTGCGCTCGATCGAACTGACCGCCGACGAGGGCTTCCTGCTCTCCACCGGCAAAACCACAGGCGAAGTCCGGCTCTGGGATCTCAGCTCAGGCCGCCACCGGACGATCCGCGCCGCCGACACTCCGACGGTCAGCGCCAGTCGCCTTGACCCGGAGGGCCGTTTCGCGGTCATCGGCGCCAAGGACGCCACGATCAGCTTGTGGGACCTCCGCACCGGCCGCTGCCTGCGGACCATGAAGGCACCCTCCGAGGTGGAGACCCTGTCACTGAGCGCAGACGCGCGTTTCGTGCTCTCCGGCTCGATGGACAAGACCGTCCGCCTCTGGGATGTCGCCGGCGGGCGTTGTCTGCGGACCTTTCGTGGGCACCGCTCCGCTGTGCGTGCCGTACGGCTGAGCGTGGACGGCCGCTCCGCGGTCTCCGCGGGCCAGGACAACGCGGCCCGTACGTGGGGCCTGCCCCTCGATTGGAACGCCACACCGCAGCTGAGCAAGCCGCGGCGGCACGAGGAACTGAGCCGGCTCGCCACCGAGGTCGAGGCCCTGGTCTCCGAGGCGGAGCAGGAGATCGCTGCCTCCCGGTACTCGCGCGCGCTCGACCTGCTCACCCGGGCAAGGGCGATCCCTGGTCACGAGCGAGCGGCTCAGGTGCTCACCGCCTGGCGGGCGCTGGGCCGGCACACGGTCCGTATCGGCCTGCGGGGGGTCTGGCCGACGACGACCTTCGCCGGGTACTCCGTCGCGCTCTCCGCCGACGGCAAGATCGCGGTCACTGACGGCGGCGACGGGGCCGCCCGGCTCTGGGACGCCGCCAGCGGAGCCTGCGTGCGCGTCCTTGAAGGCCCTGCGAGCGCGTTGAACGACCTCGCCCTGAGCGCCGACGGCCGACGAGTGCTGGCGGCAGGGCACGATGGCAAGCTCCGGCTGTGGGACGCGGGGACCGGTAAGTGCCTGCATGTTCTGTTCGCGGCCACTCACAGCGCGCACTCGGCGCGGTTCTACGACGGCGGCCGGAAAGCGGTGGCCGCCGTCAATGACCGGCTGCAGTTCTGGGACCTGGCCGAAGGCCGCCTCCTGCGGGCCGTCGAGAAATGTGACATGGCGGACTCGATCTGGGTCAGCCCTGACGAACGCGTCGCCGTGACAACCGGTCGAAGCACGAAGATCACGCTGTGGAATCTCCGAAGGCAACGGCGGTTGCGCGTCCTGGAGGGGCACGAGGACCGGGTGAGGTCGGTGTCGATGAGCACCGACGGGCGTTACGTGGTCTCGAGCGGCGACAGGTGCATCCGGTTGTGGGACGTCGTGTCGGGGGCGTGCGTGCGAGTTCTCGAGCACCCGGGCTATGCCATGGAAGCCAGGCTCAGCAGCGACGGGCGCTTCGTGCTCTCGGCTGACGGCGACTCCGTTCTCAGGGTCTGGGATGTCCAGAGCGGGCAGATGCTGCGCGCCCTGGAAGGACACCACAGGCGGATAAGCGGGCTCGCGTTCGCCCCCGACGGCAGCTTCGTCCTGTCCGCGGGCGGCGGGACCGTCCAGCGCTGGGAGCTCGACTGGGAACTGGCCGCACGCGAGCCGGCGGACACGGCCGAACACCCAGGCGCGATGTGGAGCAGGATGATGTGGAGCAGGACATGGAAACGGCGATGACGCGGCCGGCCACCGTCACGTTGAAACTGGTCAAGGGCACGCTCGCCCGGACCGACTACGTGTTCGACGAGCGGACCACCTGCGTGCTCGGCCGCGCCGACGACTGCGCGCCGCAGTTGCCGAACGACAAGGACCACAGCACCGTCTCCCGGCATCACTGCCTGCTCGACCTCAACCCGCCCGACGCGCGCATCCGCGACTTCGGCAGCCTCAACGGAACCTACGTCAACGGCAAGAAGATCGGCCAGCGCGAGGCGCACCAGACGCCCGAGGAAGGCGCAGCGCTGTCGTTCCCTGAGTACGACCTGGCCGACGGCGATGAGATCAGGATCGGCGAGACGGTCTTCAAGGTCGGCATCCTGCCCGCCGAGGGCGTGGTGAAGCGCACGCTGGAGCTGGCCAGGTGCAAGGTCTGCGACAGGGAGGTGGGCAGCGAGGTCGGCGCCCGCTCCGGTGCGTACGTCTGCGCCGCCTGCCAGGCCAAACCGGCGGAAGTGGCCGCGATGCTGCTGAACCTCGCGCGCGGCGGGCGCCGCGACCTCGCCTCCGTCGCCGGGTACACGATCCTTCGCGAACTCGGCCGAGGCGGGATGGGCGCGGTGTTCCTCGCCCGCCACGAGAGCACGGGCGAGGAAGTGGCACTGAAGGTGATGCTGCCGAGGGTGGCGGCCGGCGCCGAAGCGCACGCCCGATTCCTGCGCGAAGTGCAACTCACCAGGGCGCTGCGACACCCGAATGTCGCCGCCCTGTACGACGCCGGATCAGCAGACGGCACGTTCTACTTCACCACGGAATTCTGCGCGGGAGGCAGCCTCGACCAGCTCCTGCACCGCAGGGGCGGGCGACTCCCCGCCACGGAGGCCGTCAGCCTGGCACTGCAGGCGCTGGAAGGCGTGAGACACGCGCACGAGCAGGGCATCGTCCACCGCGATCTCAGTCCACAGAACATCCTGCTGAGTAAGGAGGCCGACGGCGCACTTACGGCGAAAGTGGGCGACTTCGGCCTCGCCAAGGCCTTCGACCAAGCCGGACTGAGCGGGCTGACCAGGACGGGAACGGCTGCGGGCAAGCCCTGGTACATGCCCCGCCAGCAGGTCGTCAACTTCCGCAACGCCTCGCCCGCCGTCGACGTCTGGGCGCTCGCCGCCTGTCTCTACCACGCCCTGACCGGCCAGTACCCGAGGGATTTCCCCGCAGGAAGGGATCCGTGGCAGATCGTCCTGCAGTCACCGCCGGTGGCGATCCGCCGCAGGGACCCAGGCGTACCCAAAGCACTGGCCGCCGTCATCGACAGAGCGCTGCAGGAGAAGCCCGCGATCGGTTACCAGAGCGCGGCCGACCTCCACGACGCGCTCCGCACCCTGACCCCGTGACCGCGACTACGGGCTCACCCGGCAGCCGCCGATGGCCCTGGTCAAGATCGCCGGGGTTCGGTGGGCGGTGGCGGCGCCGACGCCACCAGGCCACGGCCGCTGGCCGGCTACAACTGTCGACGGGTTATCACCCCCGTAGGTTCACCGGGAGAGCGGTCAACCGGCTTCCCTGGATGCCGCCGAGGTCGGTCTGCTGGAGTTCGGCGAGCGGCACCGCGAGGCGTGCGCTGGGGAAGTCGGCCCGTACGACCGCGACGATCGCGCTCAGCTCGAGTTGGGCCAGTTGGGCGCCGGTGCAGTAGTGGGGGCCGGCGCCGAAGGTCAGGTCCGGTCCGATCGACCGGCCGGGATGGGTGTTGATGCCCTGGATGTCGATGAGCACCGGGGAGCGGGCGGGCAGCCGTACCCCGGCGAGCTCGACGTCGGCGGCGGTGAACCGCCAGAGGCTGAAGGGCGCCGGCGCGTGGCGGCGCAGCGTCTCCCGGACGAAATCCTCGATCGTGACCTCCTCCGCTGGGACGCCGTCGCCGTCGAAGACGTGAGCGAGAAGGAATCCCAGCGACGGGTCGGTGGTGAGCTGACCGGCGTAGATCAGCGTGAAGATCAGGTAGTGCATCTGGGCCTCGGTGAGCTCTTCGGGGACCCGTTCGCGCAGCTCGGCGGCCAGGCCGTGCCGGCCCTCGTCGAGTGCCGCGGCGGCCAGTTGCCCGAAGGCGGCCATGGCCGCGCTCACCTCGCGGGGGTCGGCGCTGTGCATGCCCCGGCAGGCCGCGATGGCCTGGTCGATCCGGTCGAGGGGTACGCCGAGCACGTCGCAGACCACGGTGAGGGGGAACCGGGTGGTGAAGTCGGCCATCAGGTCGACCGTCTCACCGGTTGCGGCGAGTGCGGTGAGCTGTTCGCGGGCGAAGCTCGTGATCCGTCCGGCATAGTCCTGCATCCGCCGGGCGGTGAAGAGGGGAGCGTGCGCCCGGCGCAGCCGCGCGTGCGCCGGGCCGTCGAAGGTGGTCAGCGACGGCTGCGCGGCTGCGGTCGGCTCCAGACCCGCGGTTCGCGGGTCCCAGTGCGCCGGCGCGTAGGCGGTGTCTTTCACGATGTGCGGGTGGACGAGGGCCTCCCGGGCGAGGGCATCGTCGGTGATGATCCATGCCGGGCCGCCGGCCGGGGCGTCGGCCTGGACGATGGGACCGGCGGCGCGCAGGGCGGCGCGGGCGGGATGGGGTTCGCCGATCCCGCGGACGGTGACGGCGAACGGGTCGACGGTGGCACGGGGCGCGTCGGTCATGGAGTCTCCTTGGGGGCGGTCTGGATCGGAGGGTGCGGCAGGCGTCACGTGTGGGTGTGCTTGGGGAGCGTGTCGGTGTTCTTGGGGAGGAGGAACATGAGCGCGGCCGCGGCGGCGTAGCAGGCGATCTGCCAGGGCAGGATCGTGGTGAGGGCGTCGCCGTACGCGACGAGACCGGAGGCTCCGTCGCGCAGGGAGCCGTCCAACCGGGCGAAGAACACGACGCCGAGGACGGCGACGCCGAGCGCGTTGCCGATCTGCGTGATGGTGGTGAGGACACCGCCCGCGGCTCCGGCGTCCTGGGCGGGCACGCCGGCGAGAACGACGTTGATCAGGGACGGGGCGGTGAGACCCAGCCCCGAACCTCCCATGAACAGGGGCATGGCCAACTCCCAGGAAGAGGGTTCGCCGCCATCGCCGACGATGAGGAGCAGGACGACCTGGGACGCGGCCAGGAGCAGCGCGCCGTAGACGAGGAGGGCTCGACCGGCACGGTGAGCGAACCGGACGCCGATCCCGGAGGTGGTGATCGAACCGACGGCGTACGGCAGGATGACCAGCCCGGTTTCGAGGGCGGTACGTCCGGCGCCGAGCTGGAGGTAGAGGGACAGCAGCAGGAAGAAGGAACCGAGCGCTCCGAAGAACAGCACGGAGACCGACAGGCGCCCGCTCCGACCGAGAGCGTGTAGCCGGCCAGCATCCACTGCAGTGCGGCCTGGCCGGCGCCGAGGTCCTGGGCGATCGCCGGGGCCGCCACGCTGACGATCGTGGCATCGAGGAGCTCCATGAAGGACGCGGTGAGGATCGCGGCCAGGACGACGGTCGCCGTGCGGCCGGTCAGGAAGAGCGCGGGTGCCGCTCGGTCGCCGTGGCGGCGGGTGGGGGTGGTCATGCTGGGCTGAACTCCCTTGTCAGGAGGCAATGGGATAGCATGTCTGCGCAACACAGTAGCTGCGTCACGCAGCAAAAGTATCACGAACTTCACTGCGCGACGCAGCGAAATAATGGGGAGGGGTGCCACGATGGCGGAGCCGGGACCGGGCAGAGAAGCGCTGCTTGCCGAGGTCACGAAGGACGTGGTGCCAAGCTGGGCGATCCTGGTCGTCCAGCTCAACAGCCTGGTCGCCGAGCGGCTGGGGGTCACCGACACCGACGTGCAATGCCTTCACGTACTGGGCCGTCACGGCCCGACGACACCGGGCATCCTGGCCAAGCACGTGAACCTCACCACCGGATCGGCCTCACGCATGATCGACCGGCTCGTCGCCGCAGGCTGCGTCCGCCGGGTGGCCGACCCTCACGACCGCAGGAAAGTGCTCATCGAGCCCACCCGGGAAGGACTCGACCGGGTCAGTGCCGCCTACTCGGGACTGATCACCCGCACACGAGACGACCTCGGCGACTTCGACGACGCGGAGCTCGCCACTATCGTCCGATTCATGAGAACGGCCGAACGCAGCACCGCCGCCGAAATCCACCGGCTCCAAGCCACGGACGGCGGCGCGGGAGTGCACGCCCAGCACACCGCTGGTTAGCCGACGTCGGGAACCCATCGAACGACGGCGGGAAGGGACTGGCGCGCAGCATTGCCCAGGTCGAATTCGCCCGGCCAGGAGAGTGCGCGCGGTTGTCCGACCAGAACGTCGCGCCCGCTGCCCGGCCGTTACCGGCGTTCCCGGCCACTGCGGGCTGCTCGCGGTGTGGTCCGGCCCTTGATCGTTTCTGGTCGCAGGACCGGCGATGTCGGTGGTCGGTCGGCGGGTGTCCACGATCCCCCTCATCTGGTCGCCCTGACGTCGGGATTAGGGTGAAACTCGACGGAGGAATGAGGTGCCGAGATCGACGATCGGCAAGGAGACCTCGATGGACTACGACCTATTCGAACAGGGCGACATCCAACTGCAGAGCGGCGCCACACTGCGCGACGCCAAGCTGGCTTACAAGACCTACGGCGAGCTCAACGCTGACAAGAGCAACGCGATCGTCTATCCGACGTGGTACTCGGGCCAGCACTACGACAACGAGTGGCTCATCGGCGAGGGCATGGCACTCGATCCGTCGCGATATTTCATCGTCATCCCCAACATGTTCGGCAACGGGCTCTCGTCGTCGCCGAGCAACACCCCGCCGCCACATGACGGGGCACGGTTCCCGGACGTGACGATGTACGACAACGTCCGAGCCCAGCACCGTCTCATCACCGAGCGGTTCGGCATCGAGCGTCTGGAACTCGTCACGGGCTGGTCGATGGGGGCCGGGCAGACCTACCAGTGGGCGCTCAGCTACCCGGAAATGGTCCGTCGGATCCTTCCCTTCTGCGGCTCGGCGAAGACCAGCATCCACAACATCGTCTTCCTTGAGGGCGTCAAGGCTGCGCTCACCGCCGACTCGGAGTGGAACAACGGCTGGTACCGCGAGCAGCCGCGGGTCGGACTTCGGGCGATGGCCCGCGTCTACGCCGGCTGGGGCTTCTCCCAGCAGTTCTACCGGGAGAAGCGCTACGAGCGCGAGCCGCTCCGCTACGGCTCTCTGGAGGACTTCCTCGTCGGCTTCTGGGAGGGATTGTTCCTCAAACGCGACGCGAACAATCTCCTCGCCATGCTGTGGACGTGGCAGAACGCCGACATCGGCAAGACCCCGGGTTTCAGCGGCGTCGAGGCGGCACTCGCCGCCATCCGCGCACCGGCGATCGTCATGCCGGCCCAGCAGGATCTCTACTTCCCGCCCGAGGACAACGAGTGGGAGGTCGCCCACATGCCCCTTGCGGAGCTGCGGATCATTCCCGGCTCGTGGGGGCATTTCGCCGGAGGGGGCCTCAATCCGGTGGACACGAAGTTCATCGACAATGTGCTCAAGGAATTGCTCGCGCGGGAGGTCTAGAAGCTGTGTCTCAGCTCTCCTGACGGTGCGCGCCGGTTTGTCGCTCTTGGTCATCCCAGGCACCGTGACCGGCAGATTTGCGCAATCGCGTGCGGGTAGAGGTGCCGCGACCGGCCCACCGTGGCGCCGGTCCGGGGGCGCAATCTGCCACTGAAACGCATGGAGACGCGTATGACGTACGGGATTTGGGACTATCGGCCCTCGTCCAACTACAGCGCGGACGCCGGCCTGGTCGGCTACAAGGTCGAGGCGACCGACGGCTCGATCGGCAAGGTCGACGAGGCCAGCGAGCAGGTCGGCTCGGCCTACCTCATCGTCGACACCGGGCTGTGGATCTTCGGCAAGAAGGTCATGCTGCCCGCCGGCACCATCGACCGGATCGACACCGAACAGCGGAAGATCTACGTCGACCGTACCAAGGAGGAGATCAAGAACGCTCCCGAGTACGACCCCGACAGAGGCCACGACGACGTGGACTACCGCGAGCGGATCGGCGGCTACTACGGCCCGTTCTACGGCGGTGCCTAGCCCCGATGCCGTGCAGTTGACGGCGGATGTGTGAGCGGGCCGCGCAGCCGCAACGTCTCCAGAGCGATCTGGATCAGGCTCGGGCCGAGACGCGTGCCGTGCGTGAGCAGCCGGCAGGCGAAGGGAGGAACTGCGTCAAGCGCGCGCCTGAGCTTGCCCTGCTGGATGCGGCTGGTCCTGGGCCCGATCACCAGAGCGCTGATCGCGGCCCTGTCACGCCTGTCACGCCTGTCACAGCGCGACCGGCGTATTCGTCGGCCATGACCCCACCACCGACGGGTCGCATGGGTACATGCCGGAGAAGCGGGTCCCGCGCCCGCGTGCGGGCGCCGCACCCGTCAGGGCCGCGGTCAGGTCCGGACCGGCCTCCTCGTGGTATACGGTAGGGGGGTACCGTACGTTGAGGAGGACGCATGCGACGCCTGACGGCACTGGACCCGGCAGAGGCACCCGAGAAGTCCCGGGAGCTGTTGAACGACATCATCGGCAGGAGGGGCGGCGTGGGCCAGATGGTGTCCACGATGGCCCACTCACCTGCGCTGCTGCAGGGATACCTCGACTTCTCCAAGGCCATGAAGCGGACGAAGCTCCCGCGGCCGCTCAGCGAGAAGATCTCGCTGGCCGTACAGGAATGGATCGGTTGCGCCTACTGCCTCGACGCGCACGCCGAGGCCGGTCGCGCGGCCGGCCTGAGCGAGGCGGACATCGCGCTCGCCCGCCAGGGCACCTCCGTCGACGCCCGTGAGGCGGCACTCATCGCCGTGGCCGTTCGCGTGCTGGCCGAGCCGTCCTCGCTGACCGACGAGGACGTGGCGGAGCTGCGGGCGCACGGCTGGAGCGACCGGATCATCGCGGAGATCGTCGGCCTGGTCACCCTCAACCTGCTCACTGGCGCCTTCAACCTTCTCGCCGGCCTGGAACCGGCCGAAGAGAGCGTGTAGGGGGCGGGACGTCACCCCGGCCGGCTCCGGGACGGCCGCGGCCGATGGCGCCCGCGGCCGTCCCGGCGGAGGCCGTCCTACGCTCGGGCGATGCGGCCGGTCGCCGGGGCGCGGTCATCGCGGCCGGCGGGGGATCGGCCCTGCAGGTGCACGGCCGCCGCGCACGCCCACCCCACGACGGCCAAGCCGCACCACGGCAGCGCGGGAAGACCCAGCGACCGGCTCGCGTCGAGGGCCGCGCCGGTGAGCAGGTTGCCCACCGCGACGCCGATGCCGGACAGCGTGCTGTAGAACCCGTAGGAGGTCCCCACCAGCCGGTCGCCGCCCAGCTCCGTGATCGTCGCCATCTCGAACGGATAGACGACCATCGTGGCCACGGTCAGCAAGGCGGTGGTGAGCAGCACGGGAGCCAGCACGAGAGCCGGTGGCGGTGTCATCGGAACGGCCAGCGGCAGGAACGCCGCCCCCATGAGCGTCAGACCCCGCACGATGGCCTGCCGTGCCGTCCATCGGGCCCTGATCCAGGCGGTCAGCCGTACCTGGCCCGCCACGGCCAGCCCGCCGGACACGGCGAACAGCAGCATGACGCCGACCTCGCCCCCCGTGAGCCGCCGCACCTCCAGCGGCAGCCCGAGATAGACCTGGAAGTTCAGGACGTACGAGCCGGCCATGGCCAGGGAGAACAACAGCAGAGGGCGGTTGCGGAGCACCTGCCGCCAGCCGTACAGGATGGATCCGTCACGGTGGCCGGCCCGCGCGGGCATGGCCCTGACCTGCGCGACGGCCAGGAGGGCGAAGAGCGCGGCCGCCACCAGACACGTCAGCCGGAAGCCCGCGCCCTGGAGAAGCAGCCCGATGAGCGGCCCGATCAGGATGCCGGCCTGGTAGAAGACGTTGAAGGCGGCGAACGCCGCCACCTTGCTGTCGCCCGCTTCGTGGGCGAGGTAGGCGCGCGCGGCCGGGTTGAACAGGGCGCCGGCCAGCCCGGTGAGCGCGGAGGCGATGATCAGCACGGGTACCGCCTCGGCCAGGCCCAGCAGCGCGAATCCGGCGGTGCGCAGGACCAGCCCGGCCAGGATCATCGGCTTGTAGCCCAGCCGGTCGGCCAGGCTGCCGCCGAGCAAGAACATGCCCTGCTGGCTGAGGTTGCGCACGCCGAGGATCAGTCCGACGAGCCAGACGGCCAGGCCGAGGTCCCCGGCCAGATGGTTGGCCAGGTAGGGCATCAGCATGTAGAAGCCGATGTTGATGGTGAGCTGGTTGATCAGCAGCAGCCTGATCGGCTTGGTGAACGACCTCATGGCGCCACCGGGTCGATGACGGTCGTGCACCGGGTCCAGCGCCGCACTTCGGCGTCGAGCGGGTGGCCGACCTCGTCCGGCTCGGGATCCGGCTTGCGGGAGAGCAGGCCGTGGTCGTCACAGTAGGCGTCGTTGTAGATCGTGTCGGCGTAACGGTGCGGACCGTCGGGGAAGATCGCGGCGATCCGCGTGCCGTCGGGGTGCGTCCTGGCCAGCCACGAGGAGACCAGGGCCACTGCGCCCACGCTCCAGCCGCCGCTGGCGTAGTGCCCCGACGCCAGGCGCCGGCAGGCCCAGACCGCCTCGTCGGGCGCCACCCAGTGGATCTCGCTGAAGCTGTCGTAGGCGACGTTGCGCGGATGGATGCTGCTGCCCAGGCCGCGCATCAGCCGCTGCCGGGCGGGCTGACCGAAGATCGTCGAGCCGATCGTATCGACTCCGACCAGGCGAACGCCGGGGCAGAGCCGCCGAAGCGTCCGATGGACGCCCGCGCTGTGACCGCCGGTGCCGACGCTGCAGACGAGCACGTCGATCCGGCCGAGCTGGTGGGCGAGTTCCCTGGCCAGGTCGTCGTAGGCGCTGACGTTGTCGGGGTTGTGATACTGGTCGGGGCAGTGGCTGCCCGGGTTCTCCTCGAGGAGCGCGCGCACGCGCTCGCGCCGTGCCTGCTGCCAGCCGCCGGTGGGGTGCGGCGCCGGCACCGTGTCGACGCGGGCGCCGTAGGCGCGCAGCAGCCGATGCATCGCGGGCTCCATGCCAGGATCGGTCACGAGGACGACCGGGTGGCGGTAGACGATCCCGGCCAGGGCCAGTCCCAGGCCGAGCGTTCCGCTGGTCGACTCGATGATCGAGGCTCCCGGCCGGAGCGCTCCCCTGCACCGGGCCTGCGCGATCATGTACAGCCCGGGGCGGTCCTTGATGCCGCCGGGGTTGCATCCCTCCAGCTTCGCCCAGAAGCCGCGCTTCCCGTCGCCCCAGAGTTCCGGCACCCACAGCACGGGGGTGTCGCCGACCAGGCTCGACAGTTTCGGCGCACGGCAGAGCCGGCGCCTCTCGGTGGTTCCCATGATGAATGTCCTTGCCATGACGCGTGCGTACGGATGTCTCGGGCAGGCGTGTGCCGGGCACACGCCTGCCTGCTACACCCGTGTCACGCACACCATGGTGAGGATGGCGACCCCGCTCGGCTTGGCGGCGTCGGCCGGCCGGTCCGGCCGTGACGGGGGCCGCTCCGTCAGTTCCTCGGCGGCCACCCGCGCGCCGGCCGGTACGGCGAGGCCGGACCCTGGGCTCGGCTGGGTGGCCGGCATGTCGCAGCTCTCGGCGTGTTCACGGCCGCCTGGAGCATGGTGGTGCGAGTGAGAGGTGGTGGCGCCCGCCGCGTGAACGTCGGCGGCGGCGTGGTGACCGTGCGGGCCGAAGGCGCACATCAGGAGGTGGAGCACGACGGTGACCGCCAGCAGCCCGAGCACGATGGAAGCTCGGCGAGCTGGCGTCCGTGGCGCGCGGCTCCAGGTCACGCTGACGACGCTAGCTCACTGAACGTATGCATTGCTTCTACACTGAGTTAACGAGATGTGCGAGTCGCGACGCCGTCCTTTCCGGAGTCCGCGATCTACTACAGTGGATAGGACGTGTGATCGGGGGAGTGCTGTGATCAAGGGGGCGGGCGCGAGGCTGCCGCGCTGGCTCGTCGTGGTCGCGCTCGCCTTCGGCGTCGCCTGCATGCACTCGCTGGGCCACGTGAGCGCCGATCACGCGATCTCCGAGCACGCGATGCCGCACCACGGGCAGACGCCCCAGGCGGTGCCGCAGGGCGGTGACACACCCGGGCTCGACCCGACGGCGGTGTGCCTGGCCGTCATGACGCCCTTCCTGGTGCTGTGGCTGATCGCCGCGAAGGGGAGCGCCGGACGGCGCCTCCTCGTCGTGCCGGTCTCCCTCCCGGGCCCGCACCGGTTGGCCAGGCCGCCACCCAGGAAGACGGCGGTGCGCCTGGCCGAGCTCTCGGTTCTCCGCGTATAGGCCGGCCACTTCCGCGGACAGCCGGACCGGCTCTGTCCGCGGCACGGTCCAACGCATCGGAGATCGAGAGAAGGCAAGCAGTATGGACGACAACCGATCCGCAATCCGCAGGCTCGCGCTGACCGCGGTCGCGGGAGCGGCATCCCTGGCGGTGCTGACGGCGTGCGGCGGCGGCGCGACGGCCGGGCACGGCATGAGCGCCACCGGTGCCCCCGCCGTGACGACGACCGGTGCCGGGCCCGGCATGAGCGCCACCGGCAGCCCTGCCGTGACGCCGACCGGCGCCCAGCCTGGCGCCGGCTTCAACGACGCGGACGTGATGTTCGCGCAGATGATGATTCCGCACCACCAGCAGGCGGTCGAGATGGCCGAGCTGGCCGGGACCCGCGCGTCCGGGGCGGAGGTCAAGGACCTGGCCGTGAAGATCAAGGCCGCGCAGGACCCCGAGATCCGGACCCTGCGGGGCTGGCTGAAGGACTGGGGCAAGCCCGAGTCGGCCGGGCACATGGCGGGTCACGGCATGTCGGGGATGATGAGCGAGGACGACCTGAAGAAGCTCGAGGCGGCCAAGGGCGCGGCCTTCGACCGGCTGTTCGCCCAGCAGATGATCGCCCATCACAACGGGGCCATCGAGATGGCCAGGACCGAGCAGGCCCAGGGGTCCAGTCCTGCGGCCAAGGAGCTCGCCAAGACGATCGAGACGACGCAGCAGGCCGAGGTCGCCCAGCTGCAGCAGATCCTCGATCGGCTCTGAGCGGGTCAGCGGCGGCGTCGGGGCGAACCGACGCCGCCGCTGAACGGCCGATCGTCCGGGACCCGGTCGCCGGCGACAGCGGCGGCGTGGGGCGAGCCCCGCTGCCGCCCCCGAACGGCCGATCGCCCGAGGCCCGGCCCTACCGGGACGCGGGCGATCGGGGCCTGCGCCCGTCACGGGGCGCAGGCATGGCCGGTTACCGCAGGTAGCCGAGGAGCGTCATCATGCCGGACTCGGCGTGGTAGACGTTGTGGCAGTGGATCATCCACAGCCCCGGGTTGTCGGCGTCGAAGTCGACGTCCAGCGTGCCGTTCGGCATGACGATCGCGGTGTCCTTGCGGATGCCTCCCCGGGCCAGCGCGAACGTGTGGCCGTGCAGGTGCATCGGGTGCCACATCGTGGTGCGGTTCACGAACGACAGGCGGACCCGCTCCCCGGAGCGCACCGCGGAAACGATCGCCGGGTCGTACTTCCTGCCGTTGATCCCCCAGTCGTAGGCCATCATGCCGCCGGTGAGCTCCAGCTCGACGGTGCGGTCGGGCTTCCTGGGCGCGAGCCGTACGGCCTCGCCGGGGCGGAGCTCGGCGTAGCGCACCACCTCGCCCTCGAGTTCGCGTGGGCGCAGGTCCGGCTCGGGCGCCGCGGGGGTGCGGCTGGTGCGGATCAGCCCGCGCGCCACGGCGTCCTTCCCTTCCGCGAGGGCGACCAGCGGGAACACACCGTCCTTGAGGGTGACCAGCACGTCGTAGCGCTCGCCCATGCCCAGCAGCAGGGCGTCCGTCTCGGCCGGCCGGACGGCGAAGCCGTCGGTGTGCGTGACGGTCATGCGGTGCCCGGCCAGGGCCACGCGGAAGGCGGTGTCACCGCCCGCGTTGATGATCCGCAGGCGCAGCCGGGTGCCCGGCCTGGCGCGGAAGGTCTCCGGCGCGGTGGCGATCCGGCCGTTGAGCAGGAAGTGCGGGTAGCGCACGTCGCCCGCGTCCCCGCCAAGAAGCGCGCTGGTCGCGCCCATCAGCATGTGCGTGGCCGTCCCCGGCCGGGGCGGGGTCGTGCCATGGTCCATGCCCGGCATCCGCTCAGGCGTGGCGGTCGCCGTACCCCCGCCGTGATCCATGCCCATGCCGCCGGACAACGCGGCGAGCACCTCGTCCGGGGTGCCGGTGATCCCGTCGAGCCAGTCGTCGAGGACCACGATCCATTCGTCGTCGTAACCCAGCGGCTCGTCCGGGTCCTCCACGATCAGCGGGGCGTACAACCCGCGGTCGAGCTGGGTCCCGGTGTGCGGATGGAACCAATAGGTGCCCGGATCGGGAGCGGCGAACTCGTAGGTGTACGCGGTGCCGGCGGTGACGGGCCGCTGGGTGACGGCGGGCACGCCGTCGGCGTCGTTGCGGAGGGCCAGACCGTGCCAGTGGACGCTGGTGTCGGTGGGCAGGTCGTTGGACAGGCGGGCGCGGACCACCTCGCCGGCCTTGACCCGCATCGGGGTGCCGGGGATCCGGCCGTCGTAGGCCCAGGTCCGCGCGATCAAGCCGCCCAGGTCCACCTCGGCGGGGGCGGCCGTCAAGCGGAAGTCGCGCACCGCTCCCGTACGGCGGGCCCGCTCGGCGGCGCGGACCTGTTCGCTGGTCGGGCTGAGGAACGGGGACGAGGGGGTCTGGGCGCACGCGGTGAGGGCGGCGCCGCCCAGCAGGCCGAGACCGGTTCTGAGCAGGGTACGCCGGCTGATGTGGTGCATGATCGATGCCTCGCTGAAGGTCGTGCTGACGGATGGGCGGGACCGGACCGGGCGTGGAGCCGCCGCGGTCCGGGTCTCCACTCAGGTCCGCAGCACGACCGTGCGCGTCAGGGTGAGCGACAGGGGAGGCGTCCCCGCAAGCGCGGGCGGTGCTCGCCGTCCGGCGCCTGGTCGGAGCCACGCGTCGAACGGGTCGGCCAGCCGCATCCGCAGCGGGGCCAGGGCCAGCAGCGCGGCGATGATCGCCAGGCAGATCGACACGGTGCCGGGTGCCCCGCCCGGTGCGTGGCCGGGATCGGCGTCCGCACGGCCAGGATCGGCGTCCGCACGGCCGGGATCGGCATCCGGGTGGCCGGGATTCGCCTGTGGGTGGCCGGGACCCGCATCCGGGTGGCTGGAATCGACGTCTGGACGGCCGGGGTCGGCCTGTGGGCGGATGGGTCCGGCGTCCGGCCTGGTGGGGTGAGCGCCTTCCGGGTGGAGCGCGCCCGTCGTCGCGTGGGGTGTGGCTTCGTGCCGGTTGTCGAGGTGCCCGAAGGTGTGCATCGCGGCCACACCCACCACGAGGAACACAAGGAGCAGAAGGCGCGACAGCGCGCCGGTCAGCGATGCCTCCCGCTCCATTCCCACGGTCGCATGCTACCGGTATCTCCTATGTAGCGTCGTAGAAAGGTGGTCCGCCGCTCAGGTCACGGTGAGGGTGGTCTGCATGCCCTGCGCCCGGTGATTGCCGATCGGGCACCACACCGCGTACCGGCCGCGCTGGAGGGTGACGGTGAACCGGCCCTTCTGGCCGGGTTCGACGGTCTTCGACTGCTGCCCCTTCTTCATGCCCGGCCCTATGATCGCCATCGCGTGGGGTGCCTTGCCCGCGTTGTCCAGCACGAAGGTGTAGGTGCCGGCGGGCAGGGTGTTCCTGGCGAAGGCGAAGGAGAACTCCTTCATCGTCACCTCCACCAGGGAATTCTTGGGGGCGGCGGATGGCGCCGCGGTCGCGGTGGCGGGACCGGGCGCCGCGGACGCGGCCTGGAGACCGCCGGCGCCAGCGAAGCCCGTGACGGCGAGCAGGACGACCGCCGCTCCGGCTCCGGCCAGTGGAAGCTTGTTGATCGCACGCATCGAGTGATCTCCTCCCTGCGGTCGCGACGCCCGGCGTGGAGGCTGTCGGGCGCGGCCGTTCCGGATCGGCGGCAGGGCCGCCTCTGCCGAACACGTACTACCAGCCATAGTGAATTCTGCCCGGATGTCGGCCGGCTATCCTTCGCGCCGCGTCTTTGCCGTCACCCGCCGCCCGGCCGTCACCCGTCGCCCGGCCGTCGGGCGTCCGGCGGTCGGGCGTCCGGGCGGTGGCTCAGGGCCGCGGGGTCATCGAGGCGGCCCGGGGAGGCGGAGCCGCTTCAGGGCGAGCGCGTTGAGCGCGACGATGACGCTGGACCCGGACATCGACAGGGCGGCGATCTCCGGACGGAGCACCAGGCCGAAGGCAGGTTCGAAGACGCCCGCCGCGATCGGCAGCGCGATCGCGTTGTAGCCGACCGCCCAGCCCAGGTTCTGCCGCATCTTGCGCAGCGTGCCGCGGCCGATGGTCAGGGCGGTGGGGACGTCCAGCGGATCGGAACGCATGAGCACCACGTCGGCGGTCTCGATCGCCACATCCGTGCCCGCGCCGATGGCGATGCCGAGGTCGGCCCTGGCCAGCGCGGGGGCGTCGTTCACCCCGTCGCCCACCATGGCGACCTTCCGGCCGCCGGCCTGCAGCTCGGCGATCCTGGCCGCCTTGTCACCCGGCAGCACCTCCGCGATCACCGTGTCGATTCCCAGCCGCTCGGCGATCCGCCGCGCCGTGGCCTCGTTGTCGCCCGTCAGCATGATGACCTCGACGCCTGCCTCGTGCAGGGCCGCCACCGCCGCCGCGGACGTCTCGCGCGGCGCGTCGGCGATGCCGAACAGCCCGGCGGCCCGACCGTCCACCGCGGCGATCACGGCCGTGCGCCCGCCGGCGGCCAGCTCCTCGCGGCGGCCGGCCAGCTCGCCCAGCTCGATGCCTTCGGCCGCCATCAGCCTGCGGTTGCCCACCACGACGCGGCTTCCGTCCACGACGGCGATCGCGCCATGGCCTGGGACGTTCTCGAACGTGACCGCACGCGCGGAGTCGACTCCCCGCCCGTCGGCCTCCCGGACGATGGCCTCGGCCAGCGGATGCTCGGACTCACGCTCGACGGCGGCGACCAGGCGCAGCAGCCGGTCCTCGCCGATGCCCTCGGTGATCACGTCGGTGACCTCGGGCTCGCCCTTGGTCAGCGTCCCGGTCTTGTCCATGACGACCGCCTGGATGCGGGCGGCGCTCTCCAGCGCCATCGCGTTCTTGAACAGCACGCCACGCTTGGCGCCCAGTCCCGTACCGACCATGATCGCGGTGGGTGTGGCCAGGCCGAGGGCGTCCGGGCAGGTGACGACCACCACGGTGATGGCGAAGAGCACCGCCGTACTGAGGCCCGCCCCCGCCGCCAGCCAGGCGGCGAAGGTCAGGGCACCGCCGACGAGAGCGACGAGCACCAGCCAGAACGCCGCCCGGTCGGCCAGCCGCTGACCGGGCGCCTTGGAGTTCTGCGCCTGCTGGACCAGCTTGACGATCTGGGCGAGCGCGGTGTCGGCTCCCACCTTGGTGGCCCGCACGCGCAGGGTGCCGTTCCTGTTGATGGTCGCCCCGATGACGGTCGAGCCGGCGGTCTTGTGCACCGGCAGGCTCTCGCCGGTGACCATGGATTCGTCCACGTCGCTCTCGCCGTCCTCGGCCACTCCGTCGACGGGGATCTTGGCGCCGGGCCGTACCAGCAGGAGATCGCCCGTGACCACCTCGGCCGTGGGCACCTCGACCGGCTCGCCGTCGCGGACGACGAGCGCCTTGGGCGGCGCCAGGTCGAGCAGGGCCCGGATGGCGTCGTTGGCCCCGCCTCTGGCGCGCATCTCGAACCAGTGGCCGAGCAGCACGAAGGCGGCGAGCACGGTGGCCGCCTCGTAGAACACCTCGCCGCCGCCGGTGAAGGTGACGATGACCGAGTACAGCCAGCCCGCCCCGATGGCCACCGCCACCAGCACCATCATGTCGAGCGTGCGGGCGCGCAGAGCCCGCACCGCGCCCTCGAAGAAGATCCACGACGAGTAGAAGATCACCGGCAGGCTGAGCAGCAGCGCCCACACGTCCTCGCGCAGCCCGAACGGAACCGGCACGCGCAGGCCGAACACCTCGCGCCCGATCGGCGACCAGATCAGGATCGGTACCGACAGCGCGGCCGCCACCAGGAACCGGTTGCGCATGTCGGCGACCATCGCCTCCATCGACAGGCCGGCGTCACCGTCGTGCCCCGTCATGTCGTGCGGCGACGGCTCACCCTCGTGGCCCGCACCCGCCGCCTTCTCCCGTACGGCGGTCGCGGCGCCGTGGCGCGCGTGCTCATCTCCCGGCGGGTCGGGCTCCAGCATCGGATCGCAGATGTGGGCCGGCACGGACTGCCCGGCGCAGTGATAGCCGCACTCCCGCACCCACCGGCGCAGGTCGGCCACCGACGTGGCCCTGGGGTCGAACACCACGGTGGCCGTCTGCGCCACCGGATTGACCTCGACGTCCAGCACCCCGGGGCGGCGGCTCAGGACCGCGTGCACGACGCTCTGTTCCGAGGCCCACCGCAGCCCGCTCACGTCGAGGATCGCGGTGCTGCGGTCCTTGAGCTCTCCGATCGACACGTCCGCCTCCGTCCGTCCGGCGGCGCCGCGCCCCACGGCGCCTGTCCCGTTAACTACTATGCAAAATAGTTAGACGTGGCGCACGCGAGGGTCGGCGCCGGCGTCAGGAAAGGTCCAGGGCCGTGCCGTACAGGCGGGAAAGCTTGATTTTGATCACCACGCGCCGCTCGAGCGCCTGCTGCTCCAGGAAAGCCGCCGGATCGGTCACCTCTCCGGCGAACGCCAGCAGTTCCTCGGGACTGTCCAGCACCTCGGCCTCCCCCTCGGCCACCGCGAACGACCACACGTCGGGGCCACTGACATGGAGGGCGACATGCGGGTCGTTACGGACCTGCCGCGCCTTCAGCCGGTCGGCCGTGGTGGAGATCCGGATGACGCGCTCGGCGGGGCTCCAGCGGTACAGGACGGTCGACATGGCCGGGTGGCCGCTGCGCTTCACCGTCGCCAGCACCCCGAACTGCTGCTCCTGCAGGAGTGACTCCAGTTCCTCGGGGGTCAGGCGGCGCGGGGCGGGTCCAGTCTGCTCACTCATGGGCCCTTCCTATCAGCCGAACCCGCGCACCCTGGCGCCCCGCCGCCTCACGCGGGATCGGCGGCCCCTCGACCAGCGGCCTTCGCCCTGGCGGGCGGCCCCGGGCGCTACACGGCGCGGATCGGCGCGCCCACCGTGTGCAGGTGGCGGAGCATCAGCCGGTAGGACTCCAGCAACCCCGTCTCGCAGTAGGGGAGTCCGATCTCGGCGCAGTACTCCCGCACGATGACCTGGGCCTTCCCCAGGTGCGGCGTGGGCATGTTCGGGAACAGGTGATGCTCGATCTGGTAGTTCAAGCCGCCCATGGCGGTGTCGATGAACCAGCCGCCGCGAACGCCGCGGGTGGTCAGTACCTGGCGGCGCAGGTAGTCCAGCTCCTCCCCAGGCTTGAGGGTGGGCATGCCCTTGTGCCCAGGCGCGAACACCGACCCCATGTAGAGACCCCACAGACCCTGGTGCACCACGAGGAAGACCAGCGCCTTGCCGGGGGAGAGCACCAGGAAGAGCGCGGCCAGGTAGGCGATCACGTGCGCGGCCAGCAGGGTGCCCTCGACGGGGCGGTGCTTGACGGCCGGGTTGCGCAGTGAGCGGAAGCCCGACACGTGCAGGTTCAGGCCTTCGAGCAGGAGCAGCGGGTAGAACAGCGCCGCCTGACGACGTCCGATGAACCTGGACAGGCCGCTGCTGGCCCGGGCCTGGTCGGTGGACCAGACCAGGATGTCCGGCGCGACGTCCGGATCCAGCTCCTCGTGGTTGGGGTTGGCGTGGTGGCGGGTGTGCTTGTCCATCCACCAGCCGTAGCCCATCCCGATCATGAGATTGCCGGCGATCCACCCGCTGATCCTGGTCGGGCGCATGGTGCGAAAGACCTGGCGGTGGGCGATGTCGTGGCCGAGGAGCGCCACCTGGGCGAACATGATCGCGAAGAAGGCGGCGACGAGCACCTGCCACCAGGAGTCGCCCAGGGCGAAGAAGGCGGCCAGCCCGGCCAGGTAGAGTCCTGCGACCAGCGCGATCCTGCGGGCATAGTAGCCGGGCCGGCGCCCTAGCAGCCCGGCCGCGGTGACGCGCTTGAGGAGCCGGGCGTAGTCGCTGCCGGTCTGGGGCCGGACACTCTGAACGTTGGACATGCCGAGGAGTCTGGCCAGGATCCCTCCTGGCCGGGATCATGACTGCACCCGTCTCGATGGGAGGGTAAGCCCTACCATCGGAGTACGGTTGCCCACCGGTCGACCGGTCGCGGACCGTCGGGTACATGACCGCTCCTCGCTGCGGTGGGCCGGATGCCGGGCGGGTCCGCTGTTCGGCGGACCCGGCAGACCGGCAGGGTCCGCCATCCGGCGGAGTCGGCCGATGCCGCGGATGGTTACGATCGGTGGCCATGACGATGACCCGGCTGCCGGACGTCCGAGGAGCGACATCATGACGATCTCGGTAGCACTCGTCGACGACGAGGTGATGGTCCGCGTGGGCCTGCGCATGGTGCTGAGCGGCGAGCCGGACATCGAGGTCGTCGGCGAGGCCTCCGACGGTGTCGAGGCTCTCGACCTGGTCGCGCGCACCCGGCCGGACGTCGTGCTGATGGACGTGCGCATGTCCAGGATGGACGGGCTGGAGGCGTCACGGCGGCTCGTACGGGATCACCCGGACAGCAAGGTCATCGTGCTCACCACGTTCGACGAGGACGAGCACGTCGCCGCCGCCCTGCGCGCCGGGGTCAGCGGCTTCCTGCTCAAGATCGCCCCGCCCGAGCAACTGGTCGAGGCGGTCCGGACGGTCGCGGCCGGCGGGGGACTGCTGCACCCGGCGGTGACCCTGCGGGTGATCGCCGCGTTCGCCGGTCAGCCGGAGCCCACCCGCACGACGAGCCGGACAGCCGAGCTGGACTCGCTCACCAGCCGGGAGACGGACGTGCTGAGGATGCTGGCACAGGGCCTGACGAACACCCAGATCGCGGCCCGGCTGTACCTGGGCGAGGCGACGGTCAAAACCCACCTGTCCCGGATCCTCATGAAGCTCAACCTGACCACCCGCGTCCAGGCGGTGGTCTTCGCCTACGAAAGCGGCCTCGTCCGCCCCGGAGAACACGACCGTCCCTAGCCGGATGTCGCCGGCCTGTGTCCTCCTGGTCGAGGTGTCGGAGGTGGCTGTGCCCGTCGCCGGGCGGTGGGCGACAGCACTGCCGGTGCGAGGTGGGAGAGCGCGGGACTCGACATCGTGGGACAGCAGGACGCTGTCCCACCTCGCCATGAGCCGGCGCTGCCGGTCAAGGCTTCAAGGCGTAGCACTCGACCTCGGCGCGGCGGAAGGGGAGACCCTTCGCGACCGAGTCCTTCACGCACGCGCGTTCGGAGGGGCTCAGTCTCAGCTCGCCGCACACGCTCACCCCGGAATACGTGCGGCAGTCCAGCGTCGGGTCGGCTCGCCCGATGCGATAGGTCCGCCTGACCTCCGAGCGGCACTCGGCCCGCGCATCCGGCGTGTCCGCGTACCGGCACTGATTGATCAGGATCTCGTACTGCTGCTCGCTCACCTCATGCACGGGGCCGATCCCGCCCTGGGCTGAGCCCGCGGACAGGCCGAGGACGGCCACCACCCCGAGCCCGGCGACGACGATTCTGTTCATGATTCCCCCTACAGCGATCCCACCAGGCATCCTTCGGGATGCCGTCGGTCGAGCAGGCAGAGCTGGTTGTCCTCGGGATCGGCCGGCGCGACGAAGCCCTCGTCGCCGGCCCGGACCGGTGGGCCGCCACGGGAAGGGCCGGGCGTCCCGCACACGAGATATGTCCCGCACACGAGATATTCAGTTACCGGTGGTCAGGACCATGCGGAAGCGGGCCTGACCGGACATCATCTTCTGGACAGCCGCACCGGCCTCCTCCAGCGGGACCTCCTCGGTCCAGGCCCGGACGCCGCTCTGGGCCGCGAACCTCATGGTGTCCTGGGTGTCGACCGCGATGCCCGAAGCGTGGCCGTACACCCGCCTGGCCCCGCTGACGAGCTGCAGGGGCGTGATGTCCAGCGGCTCCATGTCGACGCCGACGATGATGAGCTCACCACGGCGCCCCATCCCGTCGACCGTCGCGGACATCGCCGCGGCGCTGGTCACCGTCGCCAGCACCACCTTGGCTCCCCCGTACGCCTGCAGCGCGTCGGCGGTCTGCTCGGTGGCGCTGTCGATGTAGCGGGACACGCCGAGCTTGTGAGCCAGCGACGCCTTGTCGGGACCGCGGGCCATCGCGACGGTGTTGAAGCCCATCCTCGCGGCGAACTGCACGCCCAGGTGCCCAAGCCCGCCCAGGCCGAGGACCGCGACGGTGTCGCCGGGACGCGCGCTGCTGCGGCGCAGCGCGTTGTACACGGTCACGCCGGCGCAGGCCAGGGGCGCGGCCTCCACCGCCGTCAGCTCGTCCGGGACTGCGGCCAGGGCGACGGCCGGCACCACGACCGAGTCGGCGAACCCTCCGGCGTACGCGGCACCCGGCACCTGGAGCTCGGGGCACAGGACGCCGTCGCCCTCCCTGCAGGCGTCGCAGTGGCCGCAGCTGCCTCCGTACCAGCCGACCGCCACCCGGTCACCGACGGACCAGCCGGTGACGTCGCCGCCGACCGCGTCGATACGTCCGGCGATCTCGTGTCCTGGCGTGACCGGGAAGGTGGTGCCCGGGAGGTGTCCGCCGGTGATCAACGCGTCGGAGTGGCACACCCCGCACGCCTCGACGGTGATCCGCACCTGGCCCGGGCCCGGCTCCCGGGTATCCACCAGGACCAGGGACATCTCCCCGCCGGGCTCGGCGACCTGCATGGAACGGTGTGTGGTCGCAGCCATGCCGGCTCCTTTCTCTCGAGGCTTCGCCGGCTGTCCTTCGCCGGCAGGAGGAGCACCCGTCACCCTGCCGTTCGCATCGGGCTCACCGAACGGGGCGGAGGAAGGGTGGCTCTGGCGGTCCGGAACCGGGCCGGACACCCGTCGTGCTCCGGTCCCCGCGTGGGGCAGCGCCCCGGCACCTGTGTGCCCGGGAGAAGTCCTCGGCACGGTCCAGGCCGGCGACCGGCCCCACCACGACCTCGAGCTTCATGTCCACGAGCGCGGCTCCTCCCGTCCGGTGCCGGCGGCCTGTGCGTGCCGCCGGGCCTGCTGTCGTGCGGGGGGAGTGCTCCCTTCTACAGTCGCGCCCCTCGCCGCCGAAGTCCAGGCGACCACCCTGCGTCCTTTGCTGTCGACGGTGCGGTCGGGTGGGTCGCCGGGTTCAGCGGTGCAGGGCGGTCTCCCGCTCCATGCGCGACAGCTTCTCGGGATTGCGTACGGCGTAGAGCCCGGTGATGAGGCCGTCGTCGATGCGTACCGCCATGACGGTGTCGATCTCGCCGTCGCGCCGGAGGACCAGCGCCGGGTAACCGTTGACTTGTGCCGGCCGCAGCGACGCCGCGGGGGTGATCCTGCCCAGCAGGTGGGCCACCCGGTCGGCCCCCACGACGGGCGCCGGCGCGGCCTGCACGACTCCGCCACCGTCGGCCAGGAGGACGACGTCCGGCGCGAGGACGTCGAGCAGTCGTTGTAAATCGCCGGTTTCGATCGCCCGCTGGAACGCCTCGAGCGCCTGGCGGGTCTCGGCCGCGGACACGACCCCGCGCGGCCGGCGCGCGGCGACGTGCGATCGTGCCCGGTGGGCGATCTGGCGGACCGCGGCCGGGCTCTTGCCGACGGCTTCGGCGATCTCGTCGTACTCCAGATCGAACACCTCGCGCAGCACGAACACCGCCCGCTCGGTTGGTGTGAGTGTCTCCAGCACCAGCAGCATCGCCATCGAGACGCTGTCGGCCAGCTCGACGTCCTCGGCCACGTCGGGCGCGGTCAGCAGCGGCTCGGGCAGCCAGGGGCCGACGTAGGACTCCTTGCGCCGGCCGAGCGTACGCAGCCGGCCCAGCGCCTGCCGGGTGGTGATGCGGACCAGGTAGGCACGCTGATCCCGTACGGTGCCGAGGTCGACGCCCGCCCATCGCAACCAGGTCTCCTGCAGGACGTCCTCGGCGTCGGCGGCCGAGCCGAGCAGTTCGTAGGCGACGGTGAACAGCAGGTTGCGGTGGGCGACGAACGCCTCGGTGGCGGAGCGCCGGCTGTCGTCCTGCCTCATGCCCCCGCCGCGGTCTTCGGGCGGGGTCTGCGACGTGCCGTGTGGAAGGAACATCATGAGCTCAGCGCTTGAAACCCTTCGCCGTCACTTCGGTGGCGACATCATCGAACCGGGCGGAGCGGAGTACGAATCGGCTCGTCGCTCGGTGCTGGCTTCGGGCAGTCCGGCCTATAAGACCCTATGCGGACACGCTCGTGGATGGCGCGACCCCGCCGCCTGGCATCCAGTTGCTCACCCGAAGCGCGTTCGTCGACAGGGAATCGGTGCCCGAGGTCCTTCGGATCCTTGCTGAGGTGGGGGCGTCGGAGCGGTCGCCGTTGATCGCCGTTCGCAGCGTCGGCGGGGCGGTGTCCCGGGTTCCCGACGATGCCACCGCCTACGCGCATCGCCGAGCTGAGTTGATGTTCGTGACCACCACCGCGGGTCCGCGGCCGGTCGTCGAGGCCGCTCGTCCTGCTCTGGAAGCCATCTGGGGCAGACTCGCGCCTCACGTCAACGGCGCCTACGCGAACTTCCTCGCCTCCGCCACCGAGAAGGACGTCGCCGCGATCTACCCACCGCAGACCTATGAGCGGCTCGCGGCGGTCAAGCGTCAGTACGACCCCGGCAATCTGTTCGCCGGCAACCACAACGTCCGACCTCGGTAGGCCCGGCGGACGAGTTCGGACCACAAGGAGGAGCCGGCACCCCATCCTCGACGGAACGCACGGCATGCGGGAAGCGGTCGGGCGACCGCCGCCGATCGTCAAGACGCGTCGCAGACGGAACCCCCGGCTGGAGCCGGGGGTTCCGAGGCGCTCCATCGGGGTGCCGCGCCCGGCGTGCGAGCTGCGCGGTGATCGGCCGGTACGCCAGTGGTGGGAGGTCTCCCGGGATGTGTCATCTCGCTTGACAGGCCTCGTCGGGAGTGATCCCATCAATCGCAAGTTAGGAAATATTCTTAACTATCACCCCCCGCTTAGGAGGATCCATGCGATCTCTCTCCCGGGCGCGCGCGTTGGCCGGCGCGCTCGTGGCCGCATTACTGGTGAGCGCGTTGCAGGCGGTGCCCGCCGAGGCCGCGCCCACCCGGTACGAGGCCGAGGACGCGACCGTCTCCCAGGGCGCGGTGGAGTCCAACCACGCGGGCTTCTCCGGCGCCGGCTTCGTCAACGGCGACAACGTGGCGGGCAGCCACGTCGAGTTCACCGTCAACGCCGCCACGGCCGGCCAGGCCACGATCGGCATCCGCTACGCCAACGGCACCACCGCCGACCGGCCCGCCGACATCGCGGTCAACGGCAGCGTGATCTCGGCCGGACACGTCTTCGCCGGCACCGGCGCGTGGACCACGTGGGCCACCGCCACGTTCACCGCGCCCCTCACCGCCGGTACCAACAAGATCCGTGTCACCGCCACCACGGCCAACGGCAACCCGAACCTCGACTTCGCCGACGTCGAGGTGGCCGCGCCGAGCACCGAGCTGCAGGCGGAGAACGCGACCATCTCCCAGGGCGTGGTGGAGTCCAACCACGCCGGCTTCACCGGGACCGGCTTCGTCAACTACGACAACGTGGTCGGCTCCCACGTGGAGTTCACGATCAACGCCGCCACGGCCGGCAACTACGAGGTGAAGTTCCGCTTCGCCAACGGCACCACAGTCGACCGGCCGATGGGCGTCTCGGTCAACGGGGCGGCGGCCACCAACGTCAGCTTCCCCGGCACCGGCGCCTGGACGACGTGGGTGGAGAAGACCGTGACCGTCCCGCTGATCGCCGGCGCCAACAAGCTCCGCGCCGCCGCCACGACGGTGAACGGCGGACCCAACCTGGACCGCATCACCGCCACGGTGCCGCCTGACGGGCAGCCCCCCACCGCGCCGGGCAACCTCAGGGTCGTCGGCGACGTACGGCCGAACGCCGTCGATCTGGCGTGGGACGCCTCGACCGACAACGTGGGCGTCTCCAGCTACGTGATCTACAACGGCGGCAACGTGGTCAAGACCGTCGGCGGCAACCAGACGACCGCCACGGTCACCGGCCTGACGCCCAACACCACCTACGTGCTGAGCGTGCTGGCCTACGACGCCGCCGGCAACGGCTCGCCGGCCAGCGACAACGTGTCGATCACGACGCCGCCGAGCGACGACCACGAGGCACCCGGCGTGCCCGCGAACCTGCGCTCCACGAACGTCAGCGCCACCAGCGTCACCCTGGCGTGGGACGCAGCGACCGACAACGTCGAGGTGACCGGCTACAACGTCTACCGTGGCGGCGTCAAGTTCGCCACCGTGCCCGACCTGACCGCCACCGCGGACGGGCTCACGCAGAACACCGAGTACTCCTTCGCCGTGGAGGCGTTCGACGCCAACGGCAACGTCTCGGCCAGGAGCCCGGCGCTGACGGTGCGGACCTCCACGCAGGCCACCGGCGGCGACCCGCTCTTCGACCGCGACGTCGCCAAGCTCGACCTGCCCTGGGGCGTCGCCTTCCTGCCCGACGGCAGCGCGCTGGTCGCCGAGCGCGACCGCTTCGAGGTCGTCAGGGTGACCGCCACCGGGCAGAAGACCACCGTCGGCAAGGTCACCGAAGCTGTGACCACCGTCGGCGAGGGCGGCCTGCTCGGCCTGGCGCTGTCGCCGACCTTCGCGACCGACCACTACGTCTACGCCTACCACACGGCCGCCAGTGACAACCGGGTCGTGCGCTTCAAGTACGAGAACGGCTCCATCGGCCCGCGCGAGCCGATCGTCACCGGCATCTCCAAGGCCAAGTTCCACAACGGCGGGCGGATCAAGTTCGGTCCGGACGGCATGCTGTACATCACCACCGGAGACGCGCAGACCAGCAGCAGGTCGCAGGACCTGAACTCGCTCAACGGCAAGATCCTGCGCGTGACGCCCACGGGTGCCGGCGCCCCCGGTAACCCGTTCCCGAACGCGCCGCGCGTCTACAGCCTCGGCCACCGCAACCCGCAGGGCATCGCCTGGGACTCGCAGGGCAGGCTGTGGGAGTCGGAGTTCGGCGACGGCACCTGGGACGAGCTCAACCTCATCCAGCCGGGCAAGAACTACGGCTGGCCGACCTGCGAGGGCACCTGCAGCGACACCCGCTACGTCAACCCGGTCAGGGTGTGGAGCGTCTCGTCGGCCTCGCCGAGCGGCCTGGAGATCGTCAACGACTGGATCTACATGGCGGCCGTCCGCGGCCAGCGGCTGTGGGTCATGAAGATCACCGGCAACACCACCGACACCCCGCGCGCCTTCTTCAACGGCCAGTGGGGCAGGCTGCGCACCGTCGTCAAGACTCCCGACGGCGGCCTGTGGCTGACCTCGACCAACAACGACAAGGACGGCGGCACACCCACCGTCATCGACAACGACATCGTCAGGCTGAAGTTCGCCGGCCCGCCGTTCACGCTGACCAGCACGGCCTTCGCGCACAACGGCACCATCCCGGCGAGGTACACCTGCGCGCAGGACGGGGTGTCAGGCAACGACATCTCGCCCGCTCTGGCCTGGGCGAACGGACCGGCCACGGCCAAGAGCTACGCGATCACCTTCATCGACACGGCCAACGGCGGCAAGCACTGGGCGATCTGGGACATCCCGGCGGCCAAGGCCTCGCTGCCGGAGGGACTCGGGCTCGGCTACGACGTGCCCGGCCAGGCTCCGGCCAGGCAGAAGGCGATGAGCAGCGGCAACAAGGCCCTGCAGTACTTCGGGCCGTGCCCGGGCGGCTCCACGCACAAGTACGAGTTCACCCTGTACGCGCTGGACACCGCGACCCTGCCGGGCGTGACGCAGAGCTCGTCGGTGGCCGCGGTCGAGACCGCGATCCTGGCGCACGACCTGGCCGCCACCAAGCTGGCGGGCAACTCCAACGCCGCCACCGGCTGACCCGTTTCCGGGGGCCTGGAGCGCCCAGGCCCCCGGAGACATCGGACGGGACGCGCGCGATCCCGGCGGGAGAGATCCCATCTCCACTCTAGGGGCGAGCTGGGGCCGGGCCGACGGCCTCGCCGGCCAAGGCGAAGCGGGCGACGACCTCGGTACAGGTGCCGTGCTCGCCCATCACGCACAGCGCGAGCGTGTCGAAGGCCGCCGTGAACGACCGCGCGGGTGGCAGCAGCGCCGGCGCGACTCCCTGACCAGGCTTCTGGAAACGGGTCAGGGTGATGTGCGGGCGGAACAGCGCGCCGACCTCGTCGTAGCCGTACCGCTCGAGATTGTCGCGGGCGGCCGCGGGAGCGGTGCGCCGGTAGTCCGCCAGGACGCGCCCGACCGGATCGCGCCGCCGCCATCCCGTGCGCAGCGGCGCCACCGTGGCCAGGATGTCCTCCTGCAGGGTGGTGACGGCCGCGGTCTTCTCGTAGAACAGCTCGAACATGCCGTGCTCGTTGCCCGCGAAGTGATCACCCCGCAAGGGGATCATCGTCGTCCGCGCGCTGATGTCACCCAGCAGCCGCACGGCGGCCGCGCACTGCTCGGGTGCGAAGGTGGCCATGAACAGCGACAGGTGCGGATACACCCGCTCCTCGGCCAGGACGAACTCGGCGGGAGCCGCCTCCGCGCACTGCTCGCTCAACCGGACGGCCGCCGCGGCGACGTCGGCCGGGGGCAGCAGCACGACATCGTAAACGGGAAGATCACCCATGCCGCGCAGTCTACGACCCGCAGCCTCTCCATGGCAGCGCGGAGCGTGCACCAACCAGGCCGGCGGGCCGTTTAGCGAGAACGACCGCCGCGACGAGGACGCTTCACGCGCAGGGGAAGCTCGCGGCCGCCTCCATCGCGCCACGCCGGTACTCGGCGAAGCGGCGCCGTACCTCCTCGATCGCGGCGGAGAGGGGGAAGATCTCCCGAGTGACCAGCTGGTCGAGGTGGTCGGCGCCGACGGGGTGCCAGTAGACGCCTTCGGCGGTCACGGTCACCTCGGGCACGAGGGTCTCCACGGTGAGGGCGACTCCCTCCTCGGCGGAGCCGCGCCTGGCCACCGGCCGGACGACCCGATCCTGGACGGCGATGCCGAGCCCGTCGAGACAGGCGTGGAACGCTTCGGCGTCGGTGTCCTCCCCCGGCGCGATGGTGGCCGCCACGCGGACGCGGAACCCTTCGTCGAGCGCGGTCCTGATGCCCGCCATCGCGCGGTCCCAGCTCCCCTTGCCGCGGTGCCGGTCGTGCCGGTCGGGGGTGGGCGAGTCGAGGCTGATCTGCAGCGCCAGCCGGTCGCGCGGCATGGCGCGCAGCATATTGAGCCGGTGGCCGCGGAAGAGCATCCCGTTGGTCAGCAGCGTCGTGTGGAACCGGTCGGTGCAGGCGCGCACGATCTCGTCCAGGTCCGGCAGGAGGAACGGCTCCCCGCCGGTGAGGAAGACCTCGGTGACCCCCTCGGCTTCGGCCATGATCCGGCGCACCCGGTCCAGGCCGAGCGCGCGGCGCGCGGTCCGTGGCGAGGAGCGCGAGCAGCAGTAGTCGCAGGCGAGGTTGCAGTCGAAGTTCGTGTAGAGCCAGAGCCGGGCTCCCGGCCGCCGGTCGGCCGGGAGATCGGCGACGGGATCGGGCGGGCGGCCCCGCCGGACCACGGCCACGCCCCGGCCGATCTCGACGAGCTCGTTCCCGGTCCGGGCACACCAGCGTTCGACGAGCTCGGCCTCCCCGGCGCCGAGCGGGACCTCGGCCGTCGCCCCGACGGGGAGCGCGCCCATCCGCTCGACCAGGTCGAGGATCACCATGTCGGCGAGAGTCCCTGCCGTCGCACCGCCTCGAACAGCGAGGCGTAGCCGTCCAGCTCGGGCCGCACCCACCGGCGCAGGCCCTCCATCTCGAGGATGGGCCGGTGGGCGGGATCGTTCCAGTCCATCGCGAGAAGGTGCTCCACCCACGGCTCGGTGCGCTCGGGCGGCAGGAGGGTGGTGAAGTTGCAGTGGCAGTACGGCTCGGAGCGCCACACCTCCTCGAGCGCGTCGGGCATGAGCTCGTCCTTGCCGATGGCCTCCCAGGTGGTGATGCCGATCGCGGCGGCGTCGGCCTGGTCGTCGAGCACCGCGCGGATCGCGTCCAGCTCGCTGCGGCCGGTGTCACCGTGCTTGCCCAGATCGCCGTCGATGCGGAGGTACTCGACGTCGGTGACGCCGGCGCGGGTGAGGAAATGCACGGGCAGGATCGCCGCCTGGGCGGAGTCGCGGGATCCGAGCGCGATGCGGCGACGGTGCAGGGCGTCCAGACCGCTGAGGCCGCTGCCCGCCCGCGCCACCAGGACGCTGGCGAAGGTCAGGTCGGTGTCGCGCATGGCCAGGGCGCGGCAGCTCCCGCCGGTCTGGAGCACGGTTCGCACCCAGGCCAGGTTGGTGTTCCAGGCGATGTCGACGGTGCCGGCGAGGAGGGAGTCGACCTGCCTGCCGTAGTTGGAGAACAGCACGAAGTCCATCTCGGCGCCGCTGCCGTCGAAGTAGCCGCGGATGCCCTCCCAGATGGGCACGACGTTGGGTGTGTAGGCCACCGCGCCGATCGTCAGCATCAGAACAGCTCCCGTCCGGTGATCGCCTTGCCGTAGAAGTCGTAGAGGACGTCCGCGGTCGGGGCCATGACATGGCCGGCTCGGGCGTCCCGGAAGAACCGCTCGAGCTGAAGGTGCTCGGAGAAGGCGGCGCCGCCGCAGACCCGCATCGCCGTGTCGGTGACGCGCAGGGCCATGTCGTTGGCGGCCGCCTTGACGCCGAGCACGTGCAGCATGGTCGAGTCGTCGGGCGCGGCGAGGCTGCGGGCCGCCTTCTCCACGTAGGCGCGGGCCATCGCGAGGTCCAGCGCGATGCGGGACAGCTGCGCGCGGATGGTCGGCAGGTCCGCCAGGCCCTCGCCGGTGTGCTGGAACCTGACGCCGCTCGCGTGCGTCACGGCCGCGTCCACCGCGGCCTGCGCCAGGCCGAGCGAGACGGCGGCGTTGCCGAGGTTGAACCACGGCATCACCGACTGGAGCATCAGGGGGAAGCCGCCGCCCGGCTCGCCGATCCGCTCGCGGTCGCCGGCGAGCACCTCGAAGCGCATCGGAGAGGACGCGTTGCCGCGCAGGCCGAGCCCCCGCCACGAGCCCGCGACCTCGACCCCGGGATTCTCGGCGAAGACGGCGTAGAGGTCGACCGCCCCCTGCTCGCCATCCGGGGCGAGGGTGGACACCACGTACACCTGGGCATGACCCGCCGAGGTGACCCAGCTCTTGGCGGCCCGCACGGCGATCGTGTCCCCTTCACGGCGGGCCTGCGAGACCGGGGCCCAGAAGTGGGAGCGCGATCCCGCCTCGCTGAAGGCCAGCGTCGCCAGGCAGTCCGAGGCGAGCCGCTCGAGCAGCGCGGGATGGCCGCTCGGCGGTGCCGCGGCGACCGCCATGGCCGCGCTCACATGCATCAGATAGACCATCGCCGTGGACCCGCAGACGGCCGCGAGGCTGCTCAGCACCTCCACGAGCGCCTCGGGACCGCCGCCGAGACCGCCCCGCCGCGGCGGCAGGGTCAACCCCAGCAGGCCGGAACGGCGCACGGCGTCAACCGCCTGGACCGGGAAGCCGCCGTCGGCGTCCACCGTCCTGGCCGACTGCCGTGCGATGTCCAGGACAGGTTCGAGGCGGGCTGAAAGATCCATGTCACTCCTTCCCATGGTACGGCGGGGCGTGCGAGGAGCCCTCACGGTTCCCGCGGCGTACGGCCCGCCGACACCAGCCCGATGCCGAGCCCCAGCCAGAGGCTCGCCGTGGACGCGCTGCCCGCGGTCAGCGAGAACCCGAAGGCCAGCTCCGCGAGAACCAGCAGGGCGGACAGGACGAACAGCGCACCGGCGGTCGTCTGCATCGGCGGACGCCGGAGCGCTCCGGCCAGGCAGGCCAGGACGCCGAGGACGATGGCGACCGGGACCGCCTGGCCGGTCATCTTGACCAGCTGCCACGGGTCGCCGTGCACGAAGACGAACACGGCGCTCAGCACCGAGGCGACGCCCAGGGCGAGCGCGAACCGGTCCGGAGCCCTCATGAGAACCTCACCAGCCACCGGGCCGGCAGGTTGGGCGATCTCTCCCAGGAGGGGCGCAGCAACCCGTCGGCACCGTAGAACCGGCCCGCGGCGGTGGCGAACAGCGCCACGTGCGCCAGGATCATCAGGAAGTAGGACCAGTGCCACTCGTGCGGCGCGTAGAGCACCGAGAACGTGATCGCGAGCGACTGCCCGATCCCGATCAGGGCCCACAGCCGCGTCGCCAGCCCCGCGAGCAGGAACGCCCCGAGCGCGGTCTCGACGAGCAGCGTCAGCCAGCCGAAGATGACGAAGTTCGGCAGCACGACATGCTCGACAAACCACGTGAACGGCGGGAACACCGGATGTTCGACCGCGTAGCCGGTGAACAGGTACAGCCCCCGCCGCCCCATCCGTCCGAAGTCGTCACCGGGCGTCTTCCAGCCCGAGTTCTGGATCCACAAGCAGGCGACGGCCACGCGGACGAAAGCCATCATGGCGGGGCCGCCCCGTGGCAGCGTCACGGTGTCGACCATCAGCGCCTCCCTGGTTACGGAATGTCATTCATCCAGTACCCAGACGCTATCCCTGGCCAACTACCTCGGTTCTTACCGAGTGCGAACGTCGCCGGCTCACCAAGGCGAGTCAACCAGGGCCTGCAACAGCAGCCCCGTGACCACCTGAGCCGCGAGCCACCGGCGGCCCGGCGACATGCCCGCCGCCAGGCCGATCCACACCGCGTAGGGCAGCCAGATGCGCTCCACCTCGCCACGGGTCACCCCGCTGAGGTCGAGCGCGAGCACCGCCATCCCGGCCGCGGCGACGACGGCCCGCACGCCGTACGGCGGGAGCCGTACCAGACCCGCCGCCGTCGCAGGACCGGTGAGCATGGCCAGCACGGCCAGGTCGGCCACCAGGAAATACAGGTACGGCCGGGCGGCGGCGCCCGGGTCGGGGGCCCATTCGGCGTATGTCGCGAGCACCCCGGCCGGCCACAGGAACCCCCCTGCGGCGAAGGCGGCCGTCACCGACGCCGCACCGGCCAGGGCCGCGAGCACGGTCGCGCGCGGCACCCTGGCCACCACGCCGGCCACCACGGGGATGAGCAGGTACGGCACCAGCCCGTAGCTGAGGTACGGCAGCGCGCCGAGCAGCAGCCCCGCCGCGAAGGCGATCCAGGCCCGGCCGAGCACCAGCAGGGCGACTCCCCACGCGCCGACGCCGGCGAAGAAGGCGTCCATGCTGGTGGCGATCCAGACCGCGGCGGGGGTCAACGCCAGGTAGGGAAGAGCGCGGCGGGCCATCGTCTCCCCGGCCAGCCGTCGCACCGTCACGGCGATCGCCACGGTGGCCGAGCAGCCGGCCGCGACGACCAGCAGCGCCGCCCAGGCCGGCCCGCGCAGCCCGGCCGCCGCCAGGGCCCACAGCACGAGGACGGCCAGCGGTGGATGCCCTCGCACGTGGGTCGGATAGTCAGGCAGGTGTCGGGTGAAGCCGGCCAGCCAGCCCGTCGGGTCGTTGCCCACGGCGGGCAGCACGGCGAGATAGTCGGTGGCATGGGTGAGCGGCGCCGCCAGCCCGTCGTCCGAGACCGCCAGCAGCACCGTCCAGGCCAGCGCGAAACCGTACGACACGAACAACGCCCAGCCGAAGCGCGCCCGCGCCACGAGGGGCGGCAACGTGAGGACGGCGATGGCCGCGAAGACGGCGGCGGGCAGCAGCGTGACCGTCAGCAGGCGGAGGTCGCCGTGCAGCGGCGCCAGGCGGTCGATGGGGAGCGCGCCCCGCGCGCGCAGGGCCGCGCCTTCGAAGAAGGACCACCCGATCAGCGCGGCCCAGACGGCCAGCGCGACCGGCACCCGCCGGCCCTGGCGGGCAGGCGGCCGCCCGGCAGGGGCTTCGCCGGCCGTGCCAGGCCGATCCCCGGAACGCTCGACCACCTTTCCCACGGTAGGCCCACGGCCGGTCCGAGCTGGAAACTCTTTGAGCACACCGCACCGGCGCATAGGAGTTCGCCGCCCTGGTCGGCCCTACCGTGAAAGCTGTGACCGTCGACGTGGTGCTGCCGTGCCTGGACGAGGAGACGGCCCTGCCGTGGGTGCTCGGGCGGATGCCGGACGGCTACCGCGCGATCGTGGTCGACAACGGCTCGACCGACGGCTCCGCACGGGTCGCGGCCGAGCACGGCGTGCTGGTGGTGAACGAGCCGCGGCGCGGGTTCGGCGCGGCCTGCCATGCGGGGCTCCTGGCCGCCGACGGTGAGGTGGTGTGCTTCATGGACGCCGACGCCTCCATGGACCCGCGCCAGCTGCCCAGGACGGCCGGCCCCGTGCTGGCGGGCGGGTGCGATCTGATGCTCGGCCGCCGCATACCCCGCGCCGGCGCGCGCTGGCCCCTGCACGCCCGCCTCGGAAACCTCGTCCTGGCCGCGACGGTGCGGCGCCGTACCGGCGTCCAGCTGCACGATCTCGGCCCGATGCGGGCCTGCAGACGGGCCGAACTGCTGGCACTGCGGCTGACCGACCGGCGGTCCGGCTATCCCCTGGAGATGGTGCTGCGCGCGGCGAGAGCCGGCTGGCGCATCGCCGAGACCGAGGTGGACTACCTTCCGCGCGCCGGCCGGTCCAAGGTCACCGGCACCGTGCGCGGCACGCTGCGGGCGCTCGGCGACATGCGGCGGGTGCTGGCCGAGCAGGACGGACAGGCATGATCCCGCTCCGGCGCGCCGCCGCGCAGATCGTCGTCCTCGCGAAGGAACCCCTACCCGGCAAGGTCAAGACCCGGCTCACCCCGCCGTTCACCCCCCAGGAGGCCGCGCGCCTGGCGGCGGCCTCACTGGAGGACACCCTGGCCGCCGTGGCCGCGGTCCGGGTGCGCCGGCGGGTCCTCGCCTTCGACGGCCCGCCCGGCGCGTGCTCGCCCGACGGTTTCGTGGTCATCCCTCAGCGCGGCGGGCCGTTGGACGAACGCCTCGCCGCCGCGTTCGAGGACGCCTACCGGCGGTGCCCGCTGCCCGTCGTGGTGATCGGCATGGACACGCCCCAGGTGACCGCGGACCTGCTGGCCGAGGCGGTCGCCGCGCTGCGGACCGGGGACGCGGTGTACGGCCCCGCCGCGGACGGCGGGTTCTGGCTGCTCGGCCTGCGCCGGCCCGACCCGGCGCTGGTGCTGGGGGTGCCGATGTCCCGGCCCACGACGGGAGACACTCAGCTACGGCGCCTGCGGCAGGCCGGGCTGCAGGTGGCCGTGATGCCGGAGCTGACCGACGTCGACTGCTTCCAGGACACGATCCGCGTGGCGGCCGAGGCGCCGCGCTCCCGCTTCGCGGCCGCTCTCGCCGGGATGAACCTCGTTCCCGGACGGCGGGCGCGGCGCCGGTCGTAGTCTCGCCAGCGTGAAGGTACTTCTCACCGGTTCGGCCGGGTTCATCGGCGGCCACGTCCGCGCGGCCCTGGCCGGGTCCGGCCACGAGGTGGTCGGACTCGACCTGCGCGACGGCGTCGACGTGCGGGACGGCGTGGCACTGGACCGGCTGCTGCCCGGCGTGGACGCCGTCGCGCACCAGGCGGCGAAGGTGGGGCTGGGGGTCGACGTGGCCGACCTCCCCGACTACGCCTCGATCAACGTCCACGGCACCGCCGTCCTGCTCGCCGCGATGGCCAGGCACGGCGTCGGCAGGCTGGTGCTGGCCTCGTCGATGGTGATCTACGGTGAGGGCGCCTACGACTGTGCCGAGCACGGCCGGGTCCGCCCCGCCGCGCGCGCCGAGGAGGACCTGGCACGGGGGGTGTTCGAGCCGCGCTGCCCGCGATGCGGCGGCGGCCTGTGCCCCGCCCCGATCGGCGAGGACGCGCCGGCGGACCCGCGCAACGCCTACGCCACGACCAAGCTCGCCCAGGAACACCTGGCCGCCGGATGGGCGAGACAGACCGGCGGCACGGTGGTGGCGCTGCGCTACCACAACGTCTACGGCCCGCGCATGCCCAGGGACACGCCGTACTCGGGGGTGGCGGCGATCTTCCGCTCCGCCCTGGAGGCGGGCAGGGCGCCCCGGGTCTTCGAGGACGGCCGGCAGCGCCGCGACTTCGTGCACGTGCGCGACGTGGCGCGGGCGAACCTGGCCGCGCTCGGGGCGGGGCGGCCCGGCACGCTGGTCGCCTACAACGTCGCCAGCGGCGAACCGCGCACCGTCGGGGAGATGGCCGCGGCGCTGGCCGCCGAGCGGGGCGGTCCCGCGCCGGTCACGACGGGGGAGTACCGGCTCGGCGACGTGCGCCACATCGTGGCCTCGCCCTCCCTCGCGGGTGCGGAGCTGGGGTTCACGGCCGCGATCGGGTTCGCCGAGGGCATGCGCGAGTTCGCCTGGGCACCCCTGGCTTCAGCGGGGTGACGCCGGCGCCACTCCCGGAGCGGTGCCCGCCGCCCGCCGCCCGGCGTGCCGCGCGCACTTCCCACGCTCACTTCCCAGGCTCACTTCCCGCGCTCACTTCCGGCGTGATCCGGTACGGCCGTGCCCCAGCCCGAACGCGGCGAGAGCGGCCACCGCCAGCGCGACGGCGATCCAGCCGGCGCCCAGGGCCCCGACCCATCCCGCCACCGTTCGCTGCACGGCCCTGGCGGCGCCGACGATCGGATCGCCGCTCGGGGCGCCCGTGAAAACGCGCAGCTCGTACCAGCCGTAGTAGGCGACGTACAGCCCGGCGAGCAGGAGCAGGCCGCCGCCGATCCGTGACACGTACGGCAGGACCCGCCGCAGCCCGCCCACGACCGCGTCCCTGGCCAGCGCGACGGCCAGGGAGAGAAACGCGACCACCAGCCCCATGCCGAGCGCGTAGGCCACGAAGACCGCCAGCCCGCCGAGCACCCCGCCACCGACCAGGGCGGCGGAGACGACGGCGAGGAACGGGCCGACCGTGCACGACAGCGAGGCCACCGCGTAGGTCAGCCCGTACCCGTACAGCGATCCCACCGACATCGCCGGGCGGCCGGTGGCCGGCTTCGGGATGCGCGGCGACAGCTCCCTGCCGCTCAGCAGCCACAGCCCCAGGACGGCGAGGACGACGCCGATCACGATCGTCAGCCAGGGGAGGTACTGCCCGACCGATACGGCCAGCGGGGTCAGGACCAGGCCGGACAGGCCGAAGACGGTGACGAACCCGCCCGTCATGGCCAGCGAGAGCTTGAGCGCCCGCGGCACGGGACGGCAGCGAGGCTCCGAGTCGTCGGACAGCAGCATGGCCAGGTAGGCCGGGAGCAACGCGAAGCCGCACGGGTTGAAGGCGGCCAGGGTGCCCGCGGTGAGGGCCAGCGCGAGCGGCAGGTCGGCGTTCACCGCCGTCGTGGCCCCGGCGGGGGCGTCGTGCTAGCCGGCCAGCGTCGCGGTGACATAACCGGTCAGCTCTTCGGTGGTGAGCGGCCCCGACGCCCGCCTGGTCGAGCCGTCCGGCCTCATGAACACGAAAGTGGACTGTTCGGTGACCCCCAGCTTGGTCCACACCACGCCCTTGTCGTCGGAGAGCTGGACGATGGTGCCGGTCTTGGTGCGCTGGACGAAGTCCTTCATCGCCGCCTCGGTGTCGAGGCCCGCGACACCGATGAAGGCGACGTCACCGAACTTCGCCGCGTTCGCCCTGACCGCCGGCGCCTCGTCCCAGCAGTTCCCGCACCACGGCGCCCAGAACCAGAAGACCACGTGCTTTCCCGCCAGGCTCTCGCCCTTGAAATCCTTGCCGTCCAGGGTCCTGGCGGTGAACCTCAACGCGGCGGGAACGGTCTCCGGGGCGGAAGCGGCGGCGGGGGCCGACGGCCAGGTGGGCAGCGCGCCGGCCGGGCCGTCACCCTGCGCTCCGCATGCGGCCGTCAGCAACGCGGCGGTCATGAGGACCGCCGCGGTACGGGTCCCCACCACCACTCCAGCGTAACCCCCGCACCCGAGCGACCTGCCGCAGGTCGCCGCTGGCCGGCGACCCGCGGCGAGCCCTGCCCGGCGCCCTGCCTGCGTCACGCGTTCATGAACTGCTCCACCGGCAGGGCCCGGTCGACGATGCGCACGTCGCCGACCCAGCCGTGCAGCACCTGGTCCAGCTTGCCGCCGTACTCGTAGCCGCCCAGCAGCCACGGCTGTCCCACCGTGGACAGGCCCACCGCCTTGGTGGCGGGGTTGCGCGCGACGGGGCAGCCGTCGACGTACATGGTGGTGTGGCGGCCGTCGTTCACGACGGCGACGTGCCACCACGTGTCGAGCGGAAGTTCGTGCCCCCAGTTGGTGACGGGTCCCTGCAGGTTCACCGGGTAGACGGCCCACTGCGGTTCGCGGCCCGGCGACAGGCTGAGCGTGGCCACCGGCTCGTCGGGGTCGCCCTGCGTCTTGCCCGCCTCCCTGCTCAGCCCCCAACGGCTGAGCAGGGCCGCCCAGCCGTTCTGGCCCGGATCCCAGTCGGCGGGCAGCTTGACGAAGGCCTCGACGGTGTAGCCGGTGGGGAAGGTGGCGGTGTTGATCGGCGCCGTCGGGACGGTCTGCAGGTAGGCGCCGCGCAGCGGGCTCTTGGCGCCGCCGAAGCAGAGGCTGCCGTGCCCGGGCTGGTCGGGGTGGTGCTGGGCGGACCAGGTCAGCGCGGTCGCGGGGCTGCCCTGCACGGTGACCTTGGTGAGGTCGTTGCCGCGGCCCGACAGATCCGCCACGGTGTCGGCGGCGGGCGAGCCGTCCTCGTGGGCGCCGTCGAAGCGCCAGTAGGCCACCGTGCCGGGGATCACCATGGACGGCGCGGGCCGCGACGGGCGGGGGACGACGGGTGCGAATCCCGCGAAGCGCCGATCGAAGTCGATCGCCACCGAGAAGGAGTCCTGCGGGCCCGTCTGCTCGATCTCCAGGCGCTCCAGCGCGTTGAGGCGGCCGTCGTCCTGGCCGAGCAGCCACGGGGAGAAGGTCTCGACGTCGATCGTGTTCCTGGACAGGTCGAACCGGTAGAGCCTGATCATCCCGGCGCCGCCGTAGTAGCGGTTCTGGTAGTTCGCGATGTGCGCGTGGACGTCGTTGCCCGCGGCGTTCTTCCTGGTGGTCCGCGCGGGCGGCCAGTAGTGACCGTTCAGGGCCAGGAAGATCTGGTCGTTGCCCGCGACGAGCCGGTCCCACACCTGCGCGCCGAAGTCGGAGAAGCGGCCCTCCTCGCCGTAGGTGTCGGCGTAGATCAGCTCGTGGACGGTCAGGATCACCGGCGCCGTCGGATGCCGCCTGATGACGTCCGCCGCCCAGGCGATGCCCGCCGCCGACGGCCGCCAGTCCAGCGCGAGCACCAGCCACTCCCGGCCCGCGGCGCGGAAGGTGTGGAAGGTGTTGTACCCGTCGGGGCTGGCCCCGCCGAAGGAGCGCGAGCGGCGGAAGCGGCGCGGCCCGAAGGCGTCCAGGTACGGCGTGGCGCCGCGCTGGTCGTCGGTCGAGGAGTCGATGTCGTGGTTGCCGGCCAGCACGCTGTACGGCAGGCCCCGCCGGTCAAGGAGCTCGAAGGCCTTGCCGATCGGCTCGAACTCGTGCTTCAGACCGTTCTGGGTGAGGTCGCCCAGGTGCGCCAGGAAGACGATGTTGTCCTCGCGGCCCCTGTCCAGCAGGTAGCGGAAGGACGCCTCGACGGGTTCGGGCCTGATGCTCGTGTCGTCGAAGAGGTACTGGGTGTCCGGCATCACGGCCACGGTGAAACGCGGGCTGTCCGTGTCGGGCCGCCATCCGGCCGTCCCGGCCTCGCTCGAGGCGGCCGCTTCCGACGCGGCGGCCGGCGTGACCGTCAGGCCCATCGCGGCCGCCGTGCCGACGCCGGCCAGCCCGGTGGCCCGCAGGAACGAGCGGCGGCTGGAGGCCGACGATCCGCTGGAGTGGTGCTGCATGCCGTGCTCCCCATCTCCGCCTGCCACGCGGGCATCCGGAGTCTCACAAATCCCTGGAATCGCCCACGTCTCGTGAGCCACGTCCTGATTGTGGGAGTGAACGGAAGCGCCCGGCTGATCTCCCGGCAACGGCCGAGGAAGCCCGGGTGAACATCACAGCGGAACGGCCGCGCCGCCCTGCGACGGCGACCGCTGTCCAGCGCCGAGGAAGAGGCGGCCGCGAGGTCCAGGCTCCCAAAAGATGCGTGCCACGAAAGATTGCGTGACACGCACCTTTGTGTAGAGTGATCTCATGGGGTTGAGAGAGCGCAAGAAGGAAGAGCTGCGGATCGCCCTCAGCTGGGCGGCGATCCGGCTGACCGTCGAGCGCGGCTTCGACAACGTCAAGGTGGAGGACATCGCCGCCGAGGCGGGCGTCTCACCCCGCACGTTCAACAACTACTTCTCGAGCAAGGCGGAGGCGATCGCCGCGCGGCATCGCGAGCGGGCCGCCCAGATCGCGCGGGAACTGCGTGCGAGGCCGGCCGACGAGCCGCTGTGGGAGGCCATCGTCCAGGCCGTCGCGGCACGCTTCGCCCTCGGCATGACCGAGGACGAGGCGCCCTCCGACGAGGGCTGGAACGCCGGCATCAGGCTGATGCTGCAGCACCCGGCGATCCAAGGGGAGCTCCTGCGGGCGAGCCGGGCCGCGCAGGAGGAACTGGCCGCCACCGTGGCCGAGCGGACCGGCACCGATCTCGACCGCGATCTCTACCCGCACCTGGTCGCCGGGTCGGTCGCCGCCGCCTTGTCGGCGGTGTCGGACCTGCTGCTGCGCACCGACTCGCGGCCTCCGGTCGCCGAACTGCTGCGCGACGCCTTCCGCCAGCTCACCGCGGGGCTCCCCACGCCCTGACCCCCACCCGCGAGATCAACCGGCCGCGCGCCGGTCGATCCGTCATGCCCTCGAACACCCTAGGAGAGGTGTCATGGTCACAGACGTCGTCATCGCCGGAGCAGGCCCGAACGGTCTCATGCTGGCCTGCGAGCTCAGCCTGGCCGGCGTGCGCCCGCTGGTCGTGGAACGGCTCCCCGAGCGCACCCAGGAAAGCCGGGCCAACGGACTGGTCGGCCAGGTCGTGCGGATGCTCGACCGGCGCGGCCTGTACGAACGGCTCGCCGGAACCACCGAACCGCCCGCGCCGACCCCCGGTTTCGTGTTCGGCGCCCTGCCGCTGAACCTGCGCATGCTCGACGACAACCCGCTCCACATCCTGCTGGCCCCACAGCGCAAGATCGAGCAGATGCTGGAGGAGCGGGCGATCGAGCTCGGCGTGGAGATCCGCCGGGGCCAGGAGGTCACCGGCTTCACCCAGCACGAGGACCGCGTCGTCATCGAGGTCTCCGGTGCGGCCGGGCCGTACCGGATCGAGGCCCGCTACCTGGTCGGCGCGGACGGCGGGCACAGCATCACGCGCAAGCTCGCCGAGATCGCCTTCCCCGGGGTGACCACCGACCACACGATCTCGCGCACCGCCCACGCCAGGGTGCCCGCCGAGCTCGTCGACCCGGCGACCGGCGGGCTGGACCTGCCCGGATACGGCCCGATCCCGCCGATGCTGCATCACCGCACCGAGCGCGGCATGTTCGTCTACGCGCCGCTGCCCTCCAGCCCGTGGCCACTGGTCACCACGACCGAATGGAGCCAGGAGGACGCCGAAGGGCCGCTGACCATCCCCGAGCTGCGGGCCAGCATCGGCCGGGTGCTCGGCGTCGACATCGAGCTCGGCGCGCCCGAGGGCGAAGGGCCGCACCTGCTGCGCAAGCTCACCGGCGGCAACACCCGGCTGGCCGAACGGTTCCGCGACCGGCGCGTGCTCCTGGTCGGCGACGCCGCCCACGTGCACTCCGCGATCGGCGGCCCCGGGCTCAACCTCGGCCTGCAGGATGCGGTCAACCTCGGCTGGAAACTGGCCGCCGTCATCGGCGGCCGGGCCGAGGAGGACCTGCTGGACACCTACGAGGCCGAGCGCCGCCCGGCCGCCGAGCGAGTGATCATGTCCACGCGAGCCCAGGCCGCCCTCGTCGCCCCCGGCAGCGAGGTCACCGGGCTGCGCGAGCTGTTCACCGAACTGCTCGCCGACCCGGACAGCCTGCGGCGCGTCGCCGATCTCATGTCGGGCAACGACATCCGCTACGCCGCAGGCGACCATCCGCTGGTGGGCCGGTGGGCGCCCGACCTGATCCTCGACGACGGAGCGCGACTGGCCGAGCTGACCAGGGACGCCGGGCCGCTGCTGATCGACTTCACCGGCGGGGACTGGGGGCACCCCCAGGTGCGGGGACGCTCCGCCGGGTCCTGCACGGCCCTGCTGGTGCGGCCCGACGGGTATGTGGCCTGGGCGACCGACGTGCCGGAGCCTGACGAGAAGTCGCGCGCGTCGCTCGAAGCCGCCCTCGCCCGCTGGTCGCTGACGCTCACCGCCGCCTGACCTGCTCGCAGGAGGCGTTCTTCGAACGTTGCCTGGCCGGCAGGACCATGGACCCCGGTGAGCAGGCCTAACGGCTCTGGGCGCGGAATGCGGGCGGGGAGGAGTCTGAAACAGACACCTCCTTCAAGGGGCGGAGGGATGACATGAAACGCTCCATGACCGTGGCGACGCTGACAACCGCAGCTGTGGCAACCGCCGTAGCGGTGAGCGGAGGCGTCCTCGCCACCGCCGACCGCCGGCCGGTACCCACCGCCACGGCCGCCGGATGGCAGCAGCCCTGCCGGCCGATGGGAGCAACGCACCGGATCGTGGCGGACGACGAGGCCGACTACCTGGCCCAGATGGTGGCCCACCACCAGGAAGCGATCGAGGCGGCCCGCCAGCTGCAGCGCTCAGGCCGGGCGGAGATGCGCACCCTCGGCGCGTCCATCGTCAGGACGCAGACCGCCGAGATCACCGCCATGAGAACCTGGCTGGCCACGTGGTACCCAAGCCGGCAGGCAGTGCCCTACCGGCCGATGATGCGCGATCTGTCCAAGCTGTCGGGGGACGCGCTTGACGAGACGTTCCTGCAAGACATGATTCCCCACCACATGGTGGCGGTGATGATGTCCCAGCAACTGCTCATGCACGGGCGCGTCCAGCACCGGGAAGTCGCCGACTTCGCCCGCACGGTACGCGACAGCCAGCACGCTGAGATGTTCCAGATGCAGCGCTACCTCGCCGACTGGTTCGGCACCGGCTGGCGGATGCCCTGCGCCCCGCGGGCCGGCGCCTAACTGTTGCCGGCCATGACGTTGTCGTCGGTGGTGGTCACGGCTGAACATCGTCAATCCGGCATGAGCGGTCGGATCTTGTCGCCAGTCGCTGACCGGAAGACGATATTGCTGTGACCAGCGGGAGAACCTCGGATTGTGCAGGGGATATCGGCTAGAGGCGTGTCGCGGTGCGGACGAGGTCGGCGACGGCTTTGGATCTGCTGTGGGGTGGCCAGGCGATGACGGTCGTGACGGCCGGTGCGTCCGGCACCGGCACGATGGCGTGGTCGTCGCGTAGCTGGTCTCGGAGCGACTCGGGTACGACGGCGCAGGCCAGTCCGAGCGTGATCAGTTGGAACAGTTGGGTATGGTCGCGCACCTGCGGGCCGGGGCCGTCCGGATAGCCGCCATCTCGTCCAGGCCAGCGCGGCAGGGGCAGGTCCGTCTGGGCGTTGACCTCCACTAACGACAGATGCGCCCGGTTGGCGAGGGGATGACCCTTGGGCAGGACCACGACCTGCTGTTCGGTGTGCAGATCCTCGGTGTCGAATCCGGCTGTCGTGTCGTAAGGCCGGTGGAGCAGAGCAACGTCGGCACGCCCGGTGCGCAGCAGACTTTCCGGCTCGCCCGGCCCGCACAACATCACCTCGACTGCCACCGAGCCCGGTTCAGCGGCGTAGGCGTCCAGAAGCTTCGACAACAGTTCCCTGGACGCTCCGGCCTTGGCGGCCAGCACCACACCCGGCTGGTCGCCCGCGGCACGGCGGGTTCGCCGCTCGGCGGCTTCGACCGCGTCGAGCGCGGTCCGGGCTTCCCGCAGCAGCACCGACCCGGCCTCGGTCAAGGCGATGGCGCGAGTAGTGCGGTGCAGCAGAACGACTCCGAGTCGCCGTTCCAGCTGCTGGATCGCCCGCGACAGTGGTGGTTGCGCCATCGCGAGCCGTTGTGCCGCCCGCCCGAAGTGCAGCTCCTCGGCGACGGCGACGAAGTATCGCAACTCCCGCGTCTCCACCCGCTCATCGTATCCGGCGCTGACCACGACCAATACCCGTGCGGTATCGCCGCCCACCCGACCGGTCTTGGACGCCCCACCCGAGTCCGCAACATGATCGACGGTATGAGTGAACGGACGATTGCGCTGGTGACCGGCGCGAACAAGGGAATCGGATACGAGATCGCCGCTGGCCTGGGCGCGCTCGGCTGGCGAATCGGTGTGGGCGCGCGCGATCGGCAACGCCGCGACACCGCGGTGGAGAAGCTGCGCGCGGCCGGGACCGATGCGTTCGGTGTGCCGCTCGACGTGACCGACGACGCAAGTGTGGCCGCGGCGGCCGAGCTGATCGCCGGCCATGCCGGAGGGCTCGATGTTCTGGTCAACAATGCCGCGATCACCGGCGGCGTGCCGCAGACACCTACCACGGTCGATCCCGCGACCGTGCGAGCTGTCGTGGAAACCAACGTGATCGGGGTCATCCGGGTCACCAACGCGATGCTGCCGATGCTGCGCGACTCGGCATCACCACGGATCGTCAACATGTCCAGCAGCGTCGGCTCGCTCGCCCTGCAAACCACACCCGGCATCGACATGGGCCAGGTTCCGGCCGCCTACTTGGCCTCGAAGACCTTCCTCAACGCCCTCACCATCCAATACGTCAAGGAACTGGGTGACACCAACATCCTGATCAATTCTGGCTGTCCCGGTTTCACCGCCACCGACCTCAACGGCTTTCGCGGCGTCCGTACACCACAACAGGGCGCGGCCATCGCGATTCGCCTCGCGACCCTGCCCGACGACGGACCGACCGGCGGATTCTTCGACGACGCCGGAACGGTGCCCTGGTGACGGGCACACCGGTGCCTGCCATTCCCGTTCCCGAGGTCAGCCGCGCGTCGTGCATCGAAGGAGAAGCAAGACAATGGCCAAGGCAGTCAGCCGCGAGGTACGGAGTCAAGACAGAACCCGGAACCAACGCCAGACCGGGCGCCGAGGTACTTGCCGAACTGGCCGCCCTGATCGCCGACGGACACCTCGAAGTCCCGATCGCCGACGTCTACCCGCTGACGCAGGTCCGCCAGGCATACACCGAACTCGAACGCCGACACACCCACGGCAAAATCGTGCTCAGACCCTGACCGGCACCATGCAACGCAGCGCGCTCAAGGCTCTGCTCAACCGCAGGATGATCCCCGTCGGGACTGTCCGGTCGGCCACCTGATTGGCCGCGACTACCCGGACGACACATCCGATATCCGGCAGATCCGCAAGCAAACCACGCACTCGCGCACGCTGCCTGCACCTCGACCAGGGCCGCGAAGACCGGTTCCAGTTCCGTGGCCGGGTCGACGGCGTAGTCGACCGGATCAGGTCGTCAAGGTCAGTAGCAGGAGGACCACCACCGCGACGGCCAGCAAGACAACCCACCCGGGATGCCTGGCGAGCCGAGCGGACCAGCTCCTCGAACGCGTTCGGTGCAGAGCCGCCTGCGGTGCGAGATCGCTGATGAGCCTCACTCGGTGGACGAACGCCGGATCCTCCCTGACCAACCCTGCCTCGATCCGTGCCAGGCTGTGCCGCTCACCCCACGTCAGGTCATCCATGGCCATCACCGCCACATCGCCGGGGCGCCGCCGTTGAATGGATCCCCCCATCCGAACGGTAAATGATCGCATGACGGTACGGACGGGCGGAAAGTCCGCGATCGGTGGGACCAAAGTCCCACCTCGCGGAGATCTTCCAACCGTCTGTGCCGGCATCATGCCCCGCCCTGGGCGGCTGACGGTGACAGGACAAGGACCTTTGGCCCTGACCGCGGAGTGTGGCCGGTGATTGGCTGGATGGACACCGGTGGAGGTGGTCGGCATGCGGTCGGAGGCGATACAGGCGGCGTTGCAGGCCGCGACGTGGGCGCCGTCGGTGCACAACAGCCAGCCGTGGACGTTCGCGGTGTACGGCGAGGAGATCTGCGTGCGCGCTGACGCCGATCGCAGGCTGCGGGTGAGCGATCCCGAGGGCAGGGAGATGCTGATCGGCTGCGGCGCGGCTTTGTTCAACATCCGCGCGGTGCTGCGCGAGCGGGGGTGGGCCCCGGTGACGCGGGTGCTGCCGGATCCGGATCGGCCGAACCTGCTGGCGACCGTGCGGCCGGGCGAGGCGATGGTGACCGACGAGGTCAGCCGCCTGCTGTACGGGGAGATCGAGCATCGGCGCACGCACCGGGCGGGGTTCGCCGCCGTGCCGGTTCCCGATCGGCTGGTGGAGGCCCTGGTACGGCAGGCGGCGGCCGAGCGGGCCAGGCTGATGCCGGTCGGCCAGGAGGCGGGCGTGCGGATGCTGGCCGCGGTGACGCAGGCGGCGCAGGCTGCCCGACCGCAGGATGCCGAGGCCCGGCGGTGGGCCCGCCCGCCGGGCAGCGCGCGCCGGGACGGGGTGCCGGCCGACGCCTATCCGCGTGAGCCCGCCGACACCGGGTTCCCGCAGCGTGACTACCCGTGGGGCATCGAGGGCGAGCAGTCGGCGGTGGCGACCGGGGTGGTCGCGGTGCTGACGACGGCGAAGGACGGCAGGTCGGAGTGGATCGCGGCGGGTCAGGCGTTGCAGCGGGTGCTGTTGTACGCGTGCGCGTACGGGGTGAGCGCGGCCTTCCACACGCAGGCGCTGGAGGTGCCGCTGCTGCGAGAGTTCTTGCGTGAGGAGCTGTGCGGAGGCGCCTACCCGCAGATGATCATGCGGTTGGGGTTCACGTCCGAGGCCACGCGTGGTGTCCGCCGTCCGCTCTCGGAGGTTCTCGACTGAGGAGCGGCTGGCCGAACCGGATGGGGGGACGATGGGCGCGGATGCGGGTTTCGACGCTTTCCGCGCGCTGGCCGCCCGGCGCGGGCGCGCCGGCGTCCGGCTGGTGGAGTCGCTGTCCGAGGCGGCGAAGAGCGGCGCACACGGCGGCCCCGGCGGGTGGGCGCCCGAGGTGGCCAGGCGATACGGCCTGCCCGCCGCGGCAGGACTCGGACCGGCCACCTTCTACGCCGACCTGGTCGCCCGGCACGGCCGTCGCCACGTGCGGGTGTGCACCGCCGCCGCCTGTTTCGCCGCCACCCTGGGCCGGCATGTCTCCGGTGTGGAGCAGGCGCTCGGCGTCGCCGCCGACTCGGCCCGCGCCGACGGGCAGGTCTCGCTGCAGACCGTGCGCTGCCTCGGCTACTGCTACGCCGGTCCGGCCTGCCTCGACGGCGAGACGGCCTGCACCGGGCCGGCGCTGGCCGATCAGCTGTGTGGCCGGGCCGAGCCTCAGGCGCCGCCGATCCCCTTCGCCGACGCCACCGGTGATCCGGTCGTCCTGGCGGGAGTCGTGGCCGGGGAGCAGGCCTGGCGGGTGTGGCCGGAGGTGGTGCGCACGTGGACGCCCGAGCAGCTGCGCGCCGAGGTGGCGGCCTCCGGCCTGCGCGGCCGGGGCGGAGCGGGGTTCCCGGTGGCCGCCAAGTGGGCCGCCGCGGCCGGCGCGGTGTCCGGCGCGGTATCCGGCGCGGTATCCGGCGCGGTGTCCGGGTCGGTTTCCGGGAAAGCGGTCAGGTCACCGGGCAGGAGGGGTGAGGACCCGGCGGCCAGGTCAGCGGACAGGCCGGGGGAGGGCACAGCGGATCCAGCGGCGGTTCCGGCGGCTCGCACGGTGGTGGTGGCCAACGGAGACGAGGGCGACCCTGGCTCCTACGCCGACCGGCTGCTGATGGAAGCCGATCCGGATCGGGTGCTCGAAGGGCTGGCCCTGGCCTGTTTCGCCTGCGGGGCAGGCCGTGGCGTCGTCGTGGTGCGTTCGGAGTACCCGCGGGCGCGGGCGCGGATGCGGGCGGCGGTCGATCGGACGCGCGCCGACGGGCATCTGGGGCGCGCGGTTCACGGGAGCGGCGTCGACCTGGACATCGAGGTCGTCGAGGGCGCGGGATCGTACGTCACGGGCGAGGAGACCGCGCTGATCGCGGGTCTCGAAGGCGGGCGCGGCACCGCGCGCCCGCGCCCGCCGTACCCCACCCAACGGGGCCTGTGGGACGCCGCGACGGTGGTCAACAACGTCGAGACGCTGGCCGCGGTCCCGTGGATCGTAGGACGGGGCGGGGCCGCCTACGCCAGGCGCGGGACCAGGCCGGAAACCGGCACGAAGCTGGTCTGCCTGTCGGAGAGGTTCGCCAGGCCCGGCTGCTACGAGGTCGAGCTCGGGACGCCCGTGGGTGACATCGTCGCCGGGCTGGGCGGTGGCCTGCGGGACGGCGCCGAGCTGAGCGTGCTGCAGGTGGGCGGGCCGCTGGGCGGCTTCCTGCCCGCCGGTGGGCTGGACGTGCCGCTGACCGACGCCGAGCTGTCCCGCCGTGGCGCGGCGCTGGGGCATGCCGGGCTGGTCGCCTTCGACGCGCGGGCGGAACCTGAGCAGGTACTGCGGCACGTGTGGGAGTTCGCCGCCGCCGAGAGCTGCGGCGCCTGTTCCCCCTGCCGGGTCGGCTGCCGCCGCGGTCTGGACCTGGTGACGGCCGGGGCGCCGGCCGGGCAGGAGTACGCCCGGCTGCTGCGGGTGATGGGGGCGGCCAGCCTGTGCGCCTTCGGCCGGCGGGTTCCCGCCGCCGTGCGCAGCCTGGTCCGGGCTTACGGCGAGCGGCTGCGGGGGTGGAGCGGGTGAGGGTCACGGTCGACGGGACGGCCGTCACGCCGGCCGACGGGGCGTCGGTGCTCGACGCGGTGCGCGCGGCCGGCGTGGAGCTGCCGAGCCTGTGCCACGACGACCGGCTGAGCCCGGCCGGCTCCTGCCGTACCTGCCTGGTGAGCTGCGGCGGCGCCGTGGTGGCCGCGTGCGTGACCCCGGCCGCGGACGGCGCGGTGATCGAGGTGGCCGCCGAGGAGCCGCGGACGCTGCGCCGCGAGGCGGTGGAGCTGATCGTCTCGGCCCTGCCGCCGTACGCCCTGGACGGCGGCGCGGAGGCGACCGAGCTGACCCGCGTCTGCGCCGCCCTGGGCATCGGCCCTGAGGCGGCCCGGGGCCCGGCCGGCCGGGGCGTCGACGACAGCCATCCCTACATCCGTCTCGACCGGGATCTGTGCATCGCCTGCGGGCGGTGCGTGCGGATGTGCGCCGAGGTGCAGGGCACCTTCGCCCTGACACTCGCCGGCCGGGGCTTCGACACGGTGGTCGCGCCCGGCACCGGCGGCTCGTGGGCCGGCTCCGACTGCGTCTCCTGCGGCGGCTGCGTCGACTCCTGTCCCACGGGGGCGCTGACCGAGCCGGGACTGCCGCTCGGCGCCAGGGCGTCCATCGCCACCAGGACCCGCACGACGTGCGGCTACTGCGGAGTCGGATGCTCCCTGGAGGTGCTGACCAGGGACGGCGAGGTGGCGGCCGTCCTGCCAGACCGGGACGGCCCGGTCAACCGCGGCCACGCCTGCGTCAAGGGCCGCTTCGCCCACGGCTTCCGCCGCTCGCCCGAACGGCTCACCCGGCCGCTGCTGCGGCGCGGCGGCCGCCTGGAGCCGGTGAGCTGGGCCGAGGCGCTCGACCATGTGGCCCGCGGCCTGCGCGAGGCCGTCGCCTCGGGCGGTCCGGACGCGGTGGCGGCGATCTCCTCCGCGCGGGCGACGAACGAGGAGAACTACCTGGTCCAGAAGTTCATGCGGGTCGCCATCGGCACCAACAACGTCGACAACTGCTCCCGGCTCTGCCACGCCCCGTCCGCCGCCGGGCTGACCGCCGCGTTCGGCCTGTCCGGCGGTACCGACGGCTTCGACGACGTCGAGCGGGCCGACTGCCTGCTGGTGGTCGGCGCGAACCCGGTCGAGGCGCACCCCGTCATCGGCGCGCGCCTGCTCCAGCGTGTCCTGCGAGGGGCACGGCTGGTCGTCGCCGACCCGCGATCGGTCGGCCTGGCCCGCCATGCCGACGTGCACCTGCGCCCCCGGCCAGGCACCAACGTCGCCCTCTTCCACGGGCTGGCGCACGTGCTGCTCGCCGAGGGCCTGATCGACGAGGAGTTCCTGCGCCGCCGCGCGAGCGGCCTGCCGGAGCTCACCGCGCTGCTGGCCGGCTACCCGCCGGAGCGGGTGGCCGCCGTCACCGGTGTCCCGGCCGCAGACGTGGTCGCGGCGGCCCGCCTCTACGGGCGGGCCGAACGGCCGGCGATCGTCTACGGCCTGGGCGTCACCGAGCACCTGCACGGCACCGACGGCGTGCGCGCGCTGTCCAACCTGGCGATCCTGCGCGGCGCGGTCGGGACCGAGCGCGGCTACGGCGTCAACCCGCTGCGCGGCCAGAACAACGTCCAGGGCGCCTCCGACATGGGAGCGCTGCCCGATCTGCTGCCCGGGTACGGCAAGGTCACCGATCCGGCCGCGCGGGCCAGGGCCGAGACGGTGTGGGGTGTCCCCGTCCCGGCCCGTCCAGGCCTGCGCATCCCGGAGATGTTCGCGGCCGCCCGCGCGGGGAAGCTGAAGGCGCTGTGGATCATCGGCGAGGACGTGTGCGCCACGGACCCCGACACCACCCGCGTCGCCGCGGCCCTGGAGGCCTGCCCGCTGGTCGTCTGCGACGAGCTGTTCCTGTCCGAGACCGCCGAACGCGCCGACGTCGTCCTGCCCGTGGCCTCCTGGCTGGAGAAGGACGGGACCTTCGTCAACTTCGACCGCCGGTTCCAGCGGGTGCGCCCCGCCCTCGACCCGCCGGGGCAGGCCCGCGCCGACTTCGCCGTCGTCCACGCCCTCGCCGCGGCCCTCGGCGTCGAGCTCGGCTGCCGGACGCCTGCCGAGGCGCTGGCCGAATGCGGGCGGCTCGCGCCCGTCTTCGCCGGGCTGTCCCACGAGCGGCTGGATCGGGAGGGCGCCATCGCCTGGCCGTGCCCCGACCCCGACAGGCCGGGGCAGGCCAAGCTCTACCGGGAGCGGTTCGCGACGCCGGACGGGCGCGCCCATCTGGCCGCCTGCCCCTACCTGCCGCCGGGCGAGACGCCCGACGACCGCTACCCCCTGATCCTCGTCACCGGACGCCGATGGGCGCACTACAACTCCGGCAGCATGACCCGCCGTACCGGCAACATCCGGCTCGACCCCGACGACCGGCTCGATCTCCACCCCGCCGACGCGGCCAGGTACGGCCTGCGCGAGGGCGAGCCCGTCACGGTCGAGAGCCGCCACGGTCGCGCCGTCCTCACCACGCGCATCAGCGACGAGACGGTACCCGGGCAGGTCTTCTGCGCCTTCCACTTCCCGTCCAGCGGGGTCAACAGCCTGACCTCCGGCCAGGCGGACACCGTGACGTCGTGCCCGGAGTACAAGGTCACCGCCGTGCGCCTGGGCGGCGGGAGGTGCGGGAGGTGACCTTCGCCGCCGCACCCGGGGCCTTTCGCCTCTTGGCAGGCGGCTCGCAGCGGGGGTGGATGGGAGTGAAGTCTCCATCGTGGAGAGCCGACACCTGGCTGAGGAAAGCGGCACCATGAAAGCCAAACAGTGGACCGTGCAGATCTACATCGCCGAGGACGGAGACGACACCACGGCGAAGGCCGAACTCATCACGAGGGAGGGCACGCATCTGTCCGGAACCGGCCGGGCGCGGCGCAATCCGACCGATCCGTCGATCCCCGAGATCGGTGACGAGCTCGCGGCCTCGCGCGCACTCGCCGATCTCGCCGACAAGCTGGCCGTCGTCACACAGCGCGACATCGCCCGCTTCGTGGACGCTCCGATGCCCAAATGGTCGTGGTGAACAGCCGTGCCTGCTCACCATCCGCGCGGGACATCGTCGTCGCGGCCGCCACGCTGACGAACGGGACGGACGGCCGGGCTCTTCGGCGCCGGATCCGGGACCTCAGCCCCCTGTACGGAACGTTCCAGACGCCGATACTGGAGTCATGACACGGTCGGACCCCGGCGCGTTCCCGCTGACGTTGGGGGTCGAGGAGGAGTTCTTCCTCCTCGACTCGGACACCGGCGTGCTCGCTCCCATGGCGACGCAGGTACTGGCCGGTCTCGACGGCCACGACGGCATCAAACCCGAGGCTCTGCGCTATCAGCTCGAGACGGTCACCGGCGTCTGCGCGACGATCGACCAGGTAGAGGGGGAGGTCGCCCGCCGGCGCGTGATCGCGGCGACGGCGGCAGAGCAGGTCGGCTGCCATCTGGTGGCCTCCGGGGTCGCACCGGGATTCCTTCCGGACCTGGTGCCCCTCACCGACCATCCGCGCTACCGGCGGCTGGCCCAGCGCTATCCGCGGCTGGTGGCCACGACCGGCACCTGCGGGTGCCACGTGCACGTCGGCGTCCCGTCGCGCGAGCTGGGACTGCAGGTGATCGGGCGGTTGCGGCCATGGCTGGCGACGCTGCTCGCCATCAGCGCCAACTCGCCCATCGCCGGACACCGGGACACCGCCTGGGCGAGCCGGCGGTACCTCCGCTGGTCGCGATGGCCGTCGGCGGTGGCCCCGCGTGCCTGGCGCGACGTCGAGGAGTACGACGCCGAGGTGCGCGAGCTGGTCAGGACCGGCAAGATCCTGGACGAGCGCTCGGCCTACTTCCACGCCCGGCTGTCACCCCGCTACCCGACCGTCGAGGTGCGCGTCATGGACACCTGCCTCAGCGTCGACGACACCGTGCTCGTCGCCGCGCTGGTGCGGGAGCTGATGGCCGCCGCCGTGGCGGACATCCGGGAGGGCGTGCCCGTCACGCCGCTGACCGACGACCAGGTGGCCGCGGACCTGTCGGCCGCCGCCCGGCACGGGCTCGGCGCGGCGGCCGCGCTGCCCGACCGCGTCGCCCTGGCCGAGCCGGTCTGCACGCTGCTGGCCGCCTTCGTCCAGCGCGGCACCGGCGCGGACCGGCAGCGGGCCTTGTGGCAGCGGGCCGGCACGCTTCCCGCGTTCGCCAAGCTCATGGCCGAGGCCACGCTCGGCTCGGCGGTCGCCGCCCTGTCCCGCGGCACCTGCCTGGTCTGACCACCAGCGCGCCCTGGCCCCCTATGTCTGGAAGGGCCGGCCGCCGTCGCGGTGCCAAGCCGGCCGCCGTCGCGGCACCGAGCCGGACGGCGACCGGGCGACGATCACACCGCGCCTCAGGCCGACACCGGCTCGGGCTCGTCGCTGCTGTCCTTGCTGTCCTTGCTGTCCTTGGCGGCCGGACGGCCGGCGTCCGAGGCCGGGACGTGGAGGATGCCGCCTCGCGCGTCGTACTCGTCGGCCTGCGGGTCGTCGAACCAGATGCCGCCGTCCCGCAGGTAGCGGAAGGCGAAGGTGAGCCCCTGCGGCACCGTCACGGTGACGGCGTGCCGGCCGTCGGGGCCCTTGGTCATCGGGTGGACGTAGGGGTCCCAGTCGTTGAAGTCGCCGACGACTGAGACCGGCCCGGTGACCTCGCCGGGCAACGAGAAGGTGATCGCGACCATGGCATTCTTGTCCGGCTTACCGCGCGAGATCATCTTTTCCCCCTGCATGCAGTGATGACTGGTGATGTCTCCTGCCGTCGTACGGCAGTCCGCGTACCCGGACAACGGAGCCACGCCGTCCATGACAGGCTCTTGACCGCGAAAGCACGTTCATCCCCGATTCCGGGCTTTTCGCCGCTGCCGGACGTCACCTCGCCCGCGAACGGTCCTACCCACCGCCGACGTCACTTCCGCGATCGGTGCAGGATCCGGTCCAGGCGCGCGGCGGCGTAGCCGAGGACCGACAGCGCCGTGACGATGAGGAGATCGCCCGCGGCCAGCGGCTCGGTGCCGAGCAGCTCTTGCAGGGGCGGCAGGTACAGCCCGGCCAGTTGCAGGACGAAGGCGCCCGCGACGGCGAGCAGCAGCAGCGGGTTGGCCAGCGAGCCCGGCCGGGTGCGGGAGCCGAGCGCCACGCCGAGCTGGGCGGCGCCGAGAGCGAAGAAGATCATGCTCTGCCAGGGGCGGCCTGTCTGGTAGGCCCACACGCCGACACCGAGGCAGACCGCGGTGAGCACGACGGCCACGCGGACGACGCGTTGCCACAGCCCGGCGCCCAGGATGCTCTGCGACGGCGGACGGGGCGGTGTCGCCATGGCCTGCGGGATGGCGGGCTCGCCGCCCAGCGCCACCCCGGGCAGCCCGTGGGTGAGCAGGTTGATCCACAGGATCTGGGCGGGCAGCAGCGGAAGCGCGAGGCCGACGGCCGGGCCCAGCAGCATGACGGCGATCTCGGCCGCGCCGCCGGACAGGCCGTAGACCAGGAAGCGGCGGATGTTGGTGTAGACCCGGCGACCCTCCTCGACCGCCGCCACCACGGTGTTCAGGTCGTCGTCGGCCAGCACCAGATCGGCGGCCTGGCGGGCGACCTCGGTGCCGCGCCTGCCCATGGCCACCCCGATGTCGGCGCGGCGCAGGGCGGGCCCGTCGTTGACGCCGTCGCCGGTCATGGCGAGGATCTCGCCGCGTTCGCGCATGCTCTGGACGAGGACCAGCTTCTCCTCGGGGGTGGCCCTGGCGTAGACGGCGGCGTTCTGCCCGTCGAGCCCCTCGGCGGCGCGGCAGTCGACCACGGCGTCGCCGGCGTCGATGATGCCCAGGTCGGTGGCGATGGCGCGGGCCGTACCCGGATGGTCGCCGGTGATCAGGACCGGCCGGATGCCCGCCCGCCGGCACGCGGCGATGGTCGCCGCCGCGGCGGCGCGCGGCGGATCCATGATCGCGACGAGCCCGAGCAGGGACAGGCCCCGCTCCTCGGCGTCCTGCGGTACCTCGGCCAGGTCGGCCCTGGCGACGGCCAGCACCCGGTAGCCGGCCCGGGCGAGCTCGTCGGCCCGCGCTCTGGCCCTGGCCAGCAGGGCGGGCTCGTCCACGAGGGCAGCCGCGTGGAGCAGCGCCTCAGGGGCGCCCTTGCACAGCACCACGGCGCCCCGGCCACCGGCCCGCCGGTGCACGGTGGTCATGCGCTTGCGCCCGCTGTCGAAGGGAATCTCGGCGTACCGGGGCAGGCCGCGCTCCAGTTCCGGACGGCGCAGGCCCGCCTTGGCCGCGGCCGCGAGCAGCGCCGCCTCGGTGGGATCGCCGATCGCGATCCACTCTCCCCCGTCGCCGGCGGACAGGGTGGCGTCGTTGCACAGCGCGGCCGCGGTCAGCAGGCCGGTGAGGCTCCGGTCATCGAGGGTCCCCTCCCGGGTGATCTCGCCGTCCGGCCCGTAGCCCGAGCCGGAGACCGCCGCCTCACCGGCGGGTGTCCACAGCCGCCTGACCACCATGCGGCCCTCGGTCAGCGTGCCGGTCTTGTCGGTCGCCAGCACGGTCACCGAGCCCAGCGTCTCCACCGCGGGCAGCCTGCGCACCAGCGCGTTGCGGGCGGCCATCCGGCGGGCGCCCAGCGCCAGGCTCAAGGTCACGACGGCGGGAAGCGACTCCGGTACGGCGGCGACCACCAGGCTGATCGCCGTGATCACCATCAGCTCGATCGGCTGGCCGCGCACCAGCCCCAGGGCCAGCACCAGCGTGCACAGCAGGACGGTGACACCGGCCAGCAGGCGACCGACCCCCATCAGGCGCCGCTGCAGCGGGGTCAGGCCCGACCCCTGGGCCATCAGGGCGGCGATCCGGCCGGTCGCGCTGGCCACGCCGGTCGCGCCGGCCACCGCCCGCCCACGGCCCCGCACCACGACGGTTCCGGACGACACCTGCTCCTCACGCGCCTTCTCCACGGGGACCGACTCACCGGTCAGGGCCGACTCGTCGACGAGCAGGGCCGCCGACTGCGTCACCCTGGCGTCGGCGGGCACGATGTCGCCCTCGGCCAGCACCAGGAGGTCGCCCACCACCACGTCGGCGGCCGGCACGTGCTGCTCCACGCCGTCCCTGATCACCCGGGCGGCCGGGGCGGTGAGCCGCGTCAGCGCCGTGATGGCGCGGTCGGCCCTGATCTCCTGGCTCACGCCGACCGCGGTGTTGACCACGATCACCAGCATGATCACCGTCGTGTCGCTCCAGTCGCCGGTGACGATGGTCAGCACCACGGCCACCAGCAGCACCAGGATCAGCGGATCGCGCAGCTGGGACAGGATCCGGCGCCACAGCGGCACCGGGGGCTTCTCCGGCAGCAGGTTCGGTCCGTCGCGATCGAGGCGGGCAGCCGCCTCGGCCGATGAGAGCCCGCGGGGCGCGGTGGTGGTCGCCGACATCCTGCCCGTCCTCCGGTGTCTGCGTCGAGTGTCTCCGTCGAGTGCCTGGCACGTGATCTCAGTCTTCGGCGTGCCGCGCGGCCTGAACAGGGACGAAGGTCCCCGATACCCGGCCGTGCGAGGTGGCGTGCCGCACACCGGCGGGACCGCCGGGCAGCGAAGAGCACGCCGAGGGTGACCCCTCGCCGCGCTGCTGAGAAGATGTGAAACGTGCCTGATCCACTCATGCCGAACATGCGACTCGACGAACTGCTGGCCGAACTCCAGGTCCGGTTGAACGCCGTGCTGGCCACCCGTGACCGGGTGCACGCGTTGCTGGACGCGGTGGTGTCGGTGGGCAGTGACCTGGATCTGGA
>NZ_JBEXMT010000024.1:0-161894 GCF_040610675.1 Nonomuraea sp. NPDC003804 | reverse complement strand
ACTGTTCTAAACTATAACCCAACCCCACCCAATCCCTATTTTTCAACAAAAATTGTTTGCTCGGCGGCCGCTCTGGATCGCGTGCACGCGATCCAGAGCGGCGTTTCTGCATAAGGTGGAATCGGTCGGCGACTTGGATGGCCTGGGGCACGCCGGTCCTGCCGCCGACACGGGCCAGCGCTTCCAGCGTGGCGCGCAGCCCGGACATCTGGGAGCGGTTCAACTATTCGGTGCGGCGCAAGTCCATGTTGTCGGATCCGTCCCACCGGTTGTTCGCGGCTGCTTGGCGGGCTCGCTCTGCCAATTCGCCGGTCAGGCCGGTGCGTTCGATGCACCATTCGACCCACTGGGGTAGCAGATCGAGTACGGCCTCGGCGTACTTCTTGATGTATCCGTCTGCGACGAGGATCACGGTGTGCTCGATGCGATGCGGGGAGCAGGCATAGTAGCCGGGTCCGGAGAGGCGGGACCAGGTGTCGGCGAGTGTGGCGATGTCTTCTCGTTCGGGTCTGTGGTCGTCTCGATCGCGTAGCCAGGCGGCGAAGTCGTCGATGATCGGGTTGAGGTCCTGCTGGGGCTTGGGCTCAGGAGCGACGGTGAACGACTCGCAGAGGGCGCGGGCGCGCTGGCACAGGCGGAAATGCTCGGCGATGAGCTGTTGCGACTCGTTGCCGAGCAGCAGCGCGCCCAGGAGGTCAGTTCGGCATAGCGGATCCAACAGGTCGCGGGCGGTGGCTTGGTCGCACGGGGTCGGCTGGGTGGAGGCGGGTGTCGCGTGCGTCCCGACGGCGGCTCGCCACTCGGCGAGCGCTTCCTCCGGTGAGGCGAAGACGGCAGCGTGCACGACCCGGTCTCCGGTGCAGCGGTCGATGTCCCAGCAGTACCAGTGCGAGTCCTCCTCGCCCCAGGCGAAGGGGGCGAGGAGCGCGTACCGCGAGCCGTACTCGTCGGCCAGCAGCAGCGGCTCTCCGGCCGGAGCGGCCCGGCGAATCTCACTCGGCCACCCGGGTGCGATGCCGGCCTTGGCCAAGGCCGCTGTGGTGTCCTTGATGGCCTCGCGGACGGCGAGGCCGGGGTCACGGCGCAGTGTCTTCCCGCTGGACGGCGCAGTCATCGCGGCGAGCCCGTGCAGCATCCGCCACAGGTCATCTATCGGCCCGCCGGTGCGCGCGGCGATCTGGATCTCATCGCGGACGAGGTCAGCCAGAGATGCCAGGTACTGGTCCCAGTGGAAACCCATGCTCTCGGTCTGGGTGCGCGCCCACAGCTCCTCGCCGACCAGATCGACGACGGCGTTCTCCAGCCGCAGAGGTGAGTGGGCGGGCAGGTCGGCGAGGCGCTCGATGATCGCATTCTGGGAATCCGGCCACCATTGATCCCCAGCGGTCCCCAGCAGCGACTCGAACAGCACAGAACGAGGGTCGGGTGAGGGCTGACGGGTGGCGAGCTGTTGCGCGCGCCGGGCAGGATTGCCGCTGACTCCCCGCGTGGGGTTCGCCTTCGCTCTACGCTTCTTCGCCACGGCATCCCACCCTACGGTGTCGCATGGGCCAGGAAGACTCATTCACGCGAAGCGGGGCCATACTCTGAACGCCATGCAGGAGGAGTTGCGGGCGTTCACCGAGTGGGTGGGCACAGGCCGGAAGCTGACCCAGACGGGGAAACTGACGCTGTCGGACGCGCGGGCGCTGGTGGCACTGCTGGAAACCGGCGACGAGATTGACCCGAAGATCGGCGACCGGGTGTTCCGGACGAAGAGCAGCACCGAACTGCCCCGATTGAACCTGATCGTGGAATGGGCCAAGGCTGCCGGGCTGGTCCGGGTGGTCAAGGGGCGGCTGCTGCCGGTGAAGAAGGCGGCGCCACTGCTGAAGGACCCGGAGCGGTTGTGGGAAACGGCGTTCTCGGCACTGGGGAAGATGAGCGAGGCGCTCTTCCCCAAGAACTACTGGTACACCTCGCTCATCGGCGAGGAGTTCACGCTCATCTGGCCCGCGCTGCTGCGCAGGATGTACGGCGGGCCGGTGCCCGCTGCGGATCTCCGGGAACTGGCCTGGGAGATCGCATCACCGTACTACGAGATGCGCGACCCGCAGGCGCAGCGGCGCATGGCCGACCAGGACCTCGATCGGCTACTGGCCGTCCTGGTCAGGGTGGGCGCGGTGGAGCTCACGGAGGAGACGGCGGCTCTGACTCCGGCGGCGGTGAACACCGTACGGCGCAGCCTGGGTGAGGCCGCACCGGGAGAGCCGATCTACCAGATCCGGGTGACGCTCCAGGACAGTGCGGATCCGGTGATCTGTCGGCGCCTGCTCGTCTCCCCCGGGATCACGCTCGACAGGCTGCACCGCATCCTGGTCGCGGCGATGGGCTGGGAGAACCGCCATCTCCACCTGTTCACGGCGGGCGGTGCCCTGTACGGCCAAGCCTCACCCGAGTGGGATCTGGACGTCCTGGACGAGAAGAAGGCCCTGCTGCGGGAGGTCCTCGCAGAGGTCGGGGCAACCATCGAGTACGAGTACGACCTGGGTGACAGCTGGCGGCATGACCTCGTGCTGGAGGAGATCCTCACCGCGGAGGAGGGGGTCCGTTACCCGGTGCTGGTGGACGGGGCGGGCGCTTGCCCGCCAGAGGACGTAGGCGGCATCGGAGGCTACACATACTTCCGTCTGGCCCTGGCCGATCCCGAACACGACGAGCACGACGAATATGTCCGCTGGGCCGGTCTGGAGAGCGCGCAGGAGTTCGACCCGGCCCGGTTCGCCGTTGAAGCCGCTCGCCGAACGCTGGCCTCGGCTGGGTGATCAGCTGCACATCGCCGACGTGCAGCCCGCGCTTCCCCGCCGTAGCACTCGCCCCGCACATCAACCGCCCCTGGTGTGCCCGGTCGGGACTCATCGCGGCAGCGCCGACCGCCGCACCCTGCAGCGTCCCCGTACTCCGGACACCAGACCTGAGGTCATCCCGCCGAACGAGTGCGAGCCCTAGTCTAGCTGGCGCCGCTGTCGTCGCACACCGTGAAGGGTGGAGGTGGGATCGATGACAAAGACTCGTGTGCAGGTCAGCAGGCGATGCGGTTGCGTGGATGCACCGTCGGTGAGTGGCTGGCACGCTGGCTGGCCACCAAGGCTGCCCTGCGTCCGTCGACCCGGCAAGGCTACGCCACACACATCCGCCTCCATCTCATCCCGCAGCTGGGACGGATCCTGCTCCACCAACTCACCCCTCGCGACGTCAACGGGCTGCTCGCGACGCTCGCGTCCCGTCCCTCGCCGACCGGCCGCCGACTGTCGCCGGCCACCGTGGTGCGGATCCACGCCACCTTGCGGACCGCGCTAAACGCGGCGGTGCGTGCCCGGCTGATCCCCCTCAACCCGGCCAACGGCGCCGAACTGCCCCATCCGCGGCGACCGCACCCGGTCGTCTGGACCGCCGGGCGGACCGCCCGCTGGCAGGAAACGGGAGAGCGTCCGGCGGTGGCGATCTGGACCGAGCAACAACTCGCGGCCTTCCTGGCCGGCGTCGCGCAGGACGACCTGTACGCCGCGTGGTGGCTGGCCTCGCTACGCGGCCTGCGCCGCGGCGAGCTGGCCGGGCTGCGCTGGACGGACGTCGACCTGCAGGCCGCGGAGCTGACGGTGGCGCAGCAGCGGGTGCACGCCGACGGCCAGGTCGTGGCTGGACCACCGAAGAGCGCCGCCAGTTGCCGGGTGGTGGCCCTGGACGTTCAGACCGTACGGGTGCTGACCTGGCACCGCGAGCGGCAAGAGAAGCTGAGCGCGGCAGCGGGCAGCCGCTGGCAGGACTCGGGGTACGTGTTCACCACCGCGGATGGGGCGCCGTTGCGGCCGGACTACCTCACCGGCCGGTTCCGCCGGTTGGTGGCCGCCTCCGGACAGCCTCCGATCCGGCTGCACGACCTGCGGCATGGCGCCGCGACGCTGGCGCTGGCCGCGCGCACCGACCTGAAGGTGGTGCAGGCAATGCTGGGGCATGCCAGCATCGTGCTGACCGCCGACACCTACGTCTCGGTGCTGCCGGAGGTGGCCCACCAGGCGGCCCGGGAAACGGCCCGGCTGGTGCTGAAAGCCGCGTCCGCGCTGGGGCGGCCGCTCGGCGGCTGACTCAGGTTTGCCTCACATTTGCCCCATGCCGCGCCGACGCGCGGGCGCGGCTGCGGTTTCCGCTGGTGAAAAGCGCGCCCTGCAGGATTCGAACCTGCGACCGTCGGATTAGAAGTCCGGTGCTCTATCCAGCTGAGCTAAGGGCGCTCCCGCCTAATTGTGCATGATCCTGGGAGTGTGCACGTACTCGATTCTCCACGCCGTGCGCATCCCGCCTCCTACCTGCAGTCTCGGTAGTCGCTCCGTGCGCTGTTGTACGAGCACGAGTCGATCAGCCTGCCGGACGGGTCGCGCAGGTAGGCGATGTCCTTGTCGTTGTTCCAGACGTAGGCGTGCCGCCCCCAGTGCGTCGTGGACGCGGTGTCGCGGCCCTGTCCGGTGCGGAGGGTGAGTTGCTGGCCCGGGTTCAGGGCGGCGTCGGGTGCGAACGTGTACCTGTAGCCGGTCTTGTCGTGGATGGTCCAGTCTGCCAGTTCGATGGGCTTGCGGGTGGTGTTGCGGATCGTGACGTACTCGCCGTTGATCGAGGCGTTGCTGCGTCGGTCGACGCCGGGGGAGTCGTAGTAGACCTTGGTGATCTGCACCGTGGGGGCCGCCGATGCGGCCCTGGCTGTTGCGGGGCTGAGGGTGGTGGCCGCGGCGAGGAGGACGGTCAGGGGGAGTGACATGCGGGCTCCTTCCCGAGTTGCTGAGGGGACGGCTGAGCCCTGGGGGAGGTTCACGGCGTGCGGTCGTTGACTCATGTGGTGAAGGGCGAGTCGAGGGTCACGACACGGTTAATCTCCGAAAACCCCAGGCGGGGGGCGTACATAAAGGGCTAAGGTGTCGTGGCATGGTCGCGACGGTCCTGCACGAGATTCCGCTGCAGGGCGGGGACGTGACGGACGGAGTGGTGCGAATCGGCGACACGGTCCGCAGGCCCACCTGCCGGTCCAGCCCCGCCGTGCACGCTCTGCTGCGCCACCTGGAGGCGGTCGGGTTCGCGGGCGCGCCCCGGTTGAAGGGCGTCGACGCCGCCGGCCGCGAGATCATCACCTTCGTTCCCGGTACGGCGGGCCTGACCGCCGAGAGCGCCGGCGACCGGGCGCTGGAGCGGCTGGCGCGGCTGCTGCGCGACTTCCATGACGCGACGGCGGGCTTCCCGCTGGCCGGGCACCGCTGGGAGGGCGGGTCGAACGACGACGCCGCTCCCGAGGTGATCGGGCACTGTGACCTGACCCCCGCCAACGTGATCTTCAGGGGTGACCGGCCCGTCGCGCTCATCGACTTCGATCTCGCGCGGCCGACGACGAGGCTGTTCGACGTGGTCACGACGATGCGCCACTGGGCGCCGATCGCCGACCCGGTCGACCGGCATCCGTTGCTGCGCCAGGCCGACGTGGGGGCACGGCTGCGGCGCTTCTGCGACGCGTACGGCCTGCCGCCCCGCGAGCGCCGGCGCCTGATCCCGCTGGCGCGGCTGCGGTTCGGACGCTCGTACGAGGTGATGCGGACACGTGCGGCTGAGGGCGGCGGCTGGGCGCGGATGTGGGCGGACGGCGCCGGCGAGCGCATCCGGCGGGCGGCGGCATGGCTCGACACCCACGAAGATGAGGTGCATGCACATCTCGTCTAGGTCCGCGGGGATCGCGCTCGGGGTTCTCGTGGACGCCGCCGTGGGTGACCCGCGGCGTGGTCATCCTGTCGCCCTGTTCGGCCGGGCCGCCGCGGCGCTGGAGAAGCGGCTGTACGGCGACGCCAGACCCAACGGGGTGGCGCATGTCGCGATCTGTGTGGGGAGCACGGCGGGGCTGGGCCTGCTGGCCCGACGGGCGGGCGCCGCGCTCAGCCGGTCGCGATCGTCCGGACGCCGGGGGACGGACGTGGGCGGGAGGCGCCCGTCCGCGCGGTGGGCCGCGGTGGACGGTCCGGGGGGCCCGGGGGGCCCGGGGGGCGCGGGCCGGTGGCTGGTGGAGACGGGGCTGACGGCGGCCGCCACCTGGGCGGTTCTCGGCGGCACCACGCTCGCCCGCGAGGGTGTCCACATGGCCGAAGCGCTCGAAGCCGACGACCTCGCCGCCGCCAGGGCCCGCCTGCCGCACCTGTGCGGCAGGGACCCGCGCGGCCTGGAGGCCCCGGAACTGGCCAGGGCCACCGTCGAGTCGCTGGCCGAGAACACCTCCGACGCCGTCGTCGCGCCGCTGTTCTGGGGCGCAGTCGCGGGTTTGCCGGGCCTGCTCGCCTACCGCGCCGTCAACACGCTCGACGCCATGATCGGCCACCGCTCGCCGCGGTACGAGCGGTTCGGCTGGGCCGCCGCCAGGCTCGACGACGTGGCCAACTACGTCCCGGCCAGGATCACCGGGCTGCTGGCCGTACTCGCCGCTCCTGACCGGCGGCGGGCCCTGCGGGTGCTGCTGAGGGACGGCCACCGGCACCCCAGCCCGAACGCGGGCAGGTGCGAGGCCGCGTTCGCCGGAGCGCTGGAGGTGACGCTGGGCGGCACCAACGTGTACGGCTCCCGCGTCGAGCACCGCCCGGAGATGGGCGACGGACCGAAGCCGGAGGTGCGGGACATCCGCAGGGCGGTGCGGCTGACCAGGACCGTGAGCCTCACTTCGGCCGCTGTCGCCGTGCTTGTTCCAGCGCTCTGGCCGCGTCGCGCTCGGAGAACCCCCGCGCCATGAGCGTGATCGCGCCCGGTCACCCTGGGCGGGATGGGCGCGTACACGCCGGTGACCAGGGAGCCCGCAGTGGCGGATGTCACATCATGTGCCAAGTGGGGCGGCACGGGCGTTCGCGCGGGGCCGCTACGGTGGCCTGGTGAAGGGTGCGCTGCTGGTCGCGGGGACCACGTCGGATGCGGGCAAGAGCGTGGTGACGGCGGGCATCTGCCGCTGGCTGGCCAGGCAGGGCGTGCGGGTCGCGCCGTTCAAGGCGCAGAACATGTCGCTGAACTCCTTCGTCGCCGCCGACGGCGCGGAGATCGGCCGGGCGCAGGCCATGCAGGCCCAGGCGGCCGGCCTGGAGCCCGTCGCGGACATGAACCCGATCCTGCTGAAGCCCGGCAGCGACCGCCGCAGCCAGGTCGTGCTCATGGGCAGGCCGCTGACCGACGTCGACGCGATGGAGTACGGCGCGCTCAAGGACTTCCTCCGGCAGCGGGCGCTGGAGTCCTTCGAGCGGCTGCGCGCGGCCTACGACGTGGTGGTCTGCGAGGGCGCAGGCAGCCCCGCCGAGATCAACCTCAGGCGCGGCGACATCGCCAACATGGGCCTGGCCAGGGCCGCGAACCTGCCCGTCGTCGTGGTGGGCGACATCGACAGGGGCGGGGTGTTCGCCGCCTTCTACGGCACCGTGGCGCTGCTGTCGCCCGAGGACCAGGCGCTCGTGTCCGGCTTCGTGGTCAACAAGTTCAGGGGCGCGGTCGAGCTGCTCCAGCCGGGGCTCGACACGTTGCGCGCGCTGACCGGCCGCCAGGTCTACGGCGTGCTGCCCTGGCTCGACGGGTTGTGGCTGGACGTCGAGGACTCCCTCGCGCTCGACAGCCGTCCGGCGGCGAGCGGGCGGCCCCACGGCAGGCAGACGCTGCGCGTGGCCGTGGTGAGGCTGCCGCGCATCTCCAACTTCACCGACCTCGACGCGCTGGCGAGCGAGCCCGGCGTGCTGGTGAGGTTCGTCACCACGCCCGCCGAGCTCGACGACGCCGACCTGGTCGTCCTGCCCGGATCGAAGGCGACGGTCTCCGACCTGGCGTGGCTGCGTTCGACGGGGCTGGCCGACGCGCTGGCGGCCAGGAGCCTGCCGATCCTGGGCATCTGCGGCGGTTACCAGATGCTCGCGCGGGAGATCGTGGACGAGGTGGAGTCGAGGGCGGGGCGGGTACGAGGGCTCGGGTTGCTGCCTGTCCGGGTGACGTTCGGCGAGGACAAGCGCCTGGCCAGGCCCACGGGACAGGCGTACGGCCATGCGGTGTCGGCCTACGAGATCCACCACGGCGTCGCCACGGTGGAGGGCGGCGAGCCGTTCCTCGACGGGTGCACGGTGGGGGCGGTGTGGGGGACGACCTGGCACGGCGCGCTGGAGAACGACGGCTTCAGACGGGCGTTCCTGGCGGAGGTGGCGGAGCGGGCGGGCCGTGACTTCGTCCCGGCGCCGGACGTTTCGTTCGCGCGGCTGCGGGAGGAGCGGCTCGACGCGCTGGGCGACCTGGTCGAGCGACACCTCGACACGGACGCCTTGGTCCGGCTGATCGACAAGGGGGCGCCGGAGGCCCCGTTCCTACCCCCTGGCGCCTGACCGGCCGGGTCAGTGGCCGGCGATGAGCGTCTTGAGCAGGACGAGGATCAGTCCGAGCAGGAGGTTGGCCACTCCCGACCAGAGGATCACCGCCTTGCTGGAGTGGATGGTGACCGCCGCCGCGACGGCCCAGATGACCTGGCTCGCCACCGCCACTCCCAGCGCCATCCACGCCGCGACCGTGTCGGACATGCCGAACGTGGAGGCGAAGGCGGCGGCCGTGGCCGGCGGGAAGGAGGCCTGCGCGAGCGGCCATTCCTCCCTGGCGACCCTGCGCAGGTTGGCCCAGGTGAGGGTCTTGACGTGGGCCACGACCTCGGCGTAGACGTGCGCGAGCCAGAACACGATGCCCGTGCAGATCAGCAGGACGATCAGGTCCTCCGCCGGGGCCGGCTGGTGGTCGGTGGCGGAGCCGACGACCACGGAGGCCGCCAGGAGCGAGCCGTACACGGCGCCGGCGAGCTCCGCCCGCCCCGGCGCCGCAGCCATCTCGTGCGCGTTCATGACAGCAGTCTCCTTCACGCCCGCCCGGTCGCCCCCGCCAGGCGCGCCGTCGCGGCGCACGTCACGGGCAGGCCCGCCGGGCGCGCGGCGCGGGTCACGCGGGCAGGCCGGGCGCTTGGCGCAGGTCACGCGGCAGCCCGCCGCCGGCCGGCCGAGCACCTCGGCGACCGCGCCCGACGGCGCCGGCGCGGGCACCGGCCGGCGTCGCCGGGTCCTCAGGCCTCCTGCAGCCGGAGGGCGTGGGGCGTGTCGGCGAAGAAGCGGACGCTCGTGACGGTCTCGCGGGCGCCGAGCGGCCTCGTGACGGTGATCGGCGCGGCCAGTTCGACGACGACGTTGGTCTGGGAACCGACGGCGACGCTGAGCCGTCCGCCCGCGACGTGGATCGTGCCGGTCTCGTTGTAGTTGCGCGACACCCGTACCGAGGTGATCAGCTCGCGCGGGATCCGCAGGTCGAAGTAGGCGCCGAAGCGGACGCGCAGCTCCTCGTCGGTCACGACGTGCGGCCTGGTGACGCAGGCCGCGGCGAAGGCCAGCGCGAACAGGATGCTGTACAGGTCGAGCACCAGCACGGTCACGCGTACCGCCGTGGGCACGTCCAGCGCGGCCAGCAGCAGGTCGATGCCGACCGTCTCGACGACCATCACGAAAAGCATGATCATCAGAGTCGTCGACTGCTCCTTCGAGTACGGCACGGCCCTGCCTCCCGGGGGCACGCCGTGGCGCCGCCTGGCGACCCACAGGAACAGGCTGGCGATGCCGTTCAGCTCGAACTCCAGCAGTTTGCGCACCTTGACGGGCACCAGCGCGTCGACGCTGTCCCGCAGCGCCGCCCGCCGGTCGGCCCCCGCGCCGCGCGCCGTCCGGTAGAGCCGGTAGGCGGTCACGGCCTCCAGCGCGAGCACGCCTGCCACGACCGCCTCCGTGGCCACCATCACCGGCGTGGGCAGCGGGACACCCGAGACGAGCAGGACCGCGAGCAGTAACTCGGCGGGGATGGCGGTGTAGAGCGCCGCGCGGGCCAGTCGGAGCATCACACCCGTCCCTTCACCGTCTCGATGAGCAGCCTGAACACCTCGACCTGTGCGGGCGTCATCCCGTCCCGCACCGTCTCCAGCCATGTCGTGCCGTCGGGCTCCGCGTGCTCGAGCATCGGCCGCACCAGGCCCTCGGGCAGATGGTCGGCCAGGTCGCGGGCCAGCGCCGCCAGGCGTTCGTCGTCGAGGGGGACGTCGGCCAGCTCGTCGAGGCGCCGGTAGAGCTCGTGGCTGCGTTGCAGCGCGGCGGGTTCGGTGAGCGGCCGGATCAGGTCGACGAACTCGGTGCTGACCGCGGGGTCGGCCACGTTGCTCATCAGGGTGAGCAGCTCGCGGTCGAGCCTGGCGAAGGCCGACTCCTCGGGGATGAGGTCGCGCAGCACCGCCGTCATGTCGGGTGGAGCGACGGAGTCGGGGTGCAGCTCGGTCTCGGCGAGCAGGACGGCCAGCCGTTCGCGTCTGGCCGTGATCGCCGCCTGCTGCCGCGCGAGGTCGGCGTCGAGCTCCTGGAGGACCTCGCGCAGGTCCTTGCCCTGGTCGTCGGCCAGCACGTCGCGCAGCTCGTCCAGCGACATGCCGAGCGCGGCCAGCTGTCTGATGCGCGAGAGGAGCACGGCGTCCCTCAGCCGGTACTCCCGGTAGCCGTTGGCCAGGCGTTCGGGTTCGGGCAGCAGCCCCAGATGGTGGTAGTGGCGCACGGTCCTGGTCGACACCCCCACGAGGGAGGCGAGCTCTCCGATCCGCATGCGGTCATTACACACGTTGCCGTTACGTCAAGGTCAAACTTTGGGCCTTGCGGGTGGTCAGAGGCGGGCTTACCATCGGTCAAACTCTTAGGAAACTTTCTTAAAAGAAAGATCCCTCGCATGCGCAGATCGCCGATCGTGCTGCTCGTCGTCCTCATCGCCCTCGCGCTCGGCGCCGTTCCGGCAGGCGCCGCGGCGCGCCTGACCGCCACCTTCGGGCTGTCGGGCACCACCGGGAAGTTCGTCGTCGCCAACCCCGGCACCACCGCCGTCACCGGCTGGTCGATCATCTTCGACCTGCCGCCGGGCGTGACCGCGAGCAACCCGCAGCACGCCACCCTCACGCAGAACGGCACCAGGGTGACGCTGACCCCGGCCTTCTACATCAACACCGTCCAGGCGGGCAGGAACACCGAACCCTACAGCCCGGCCTTCACGCTGAGCTCGGCCGTCCAGCCGGCCTCGTGCACGATCAACGGCGCCAACTGCGACGGCAGCGGCCCCGAGCCGCCCGCCCCGCCGCCCGTCGGCGCGACCTACACGGTGACCGGCACCTCGGCGAAGTTCGTGGTGGCCAACAACTCCACCACGGCGCTGAACGGCTGGACGATCGTCTTCGACCTGCCCGCGGGGGTGACCGCGAGCAACGCCCAGCACGCCTCGCTCGCCCAGGACGGCCGCACGGTCACGCTGACGCCCGCCCACTACAACACCACCGTGGCCGCGGGCGCGACGACCGAGCCCTACAGCCCGGCGTTCACCGTCAGTACGGCAGGCGTCGAGCCCACCTCCTGCCGGATCAACGACGTGAACTGCGACGGCACCCCCGACGCGCCGCCGGGAGCCCCCGGCAACCTGCGCGTGACGGTCAAGACCACCAAGACCGTCTCGCTGGCCTGGGACGCCGCCCGGCAGGGCAGCCTGCCCATCGTCGGCTACGTGCTGTCCAACGGCACCGAGGTCACCGGCACCACGGCGACCGTGACCGGTCTGACGCCCAACACCGCCTACACCTTCACCGTCAGGGCCAAGGACCGCAAGGGCACGCTGTCGGCGGCCGGCACTCCGGTGACCGTGACGACCAACGACCCGGCCGACGACACGCAGCCGCCGACCGCCCCCGGCAGCCCGCGCAGCACCGGCAAGACCTCCTCCAGCGTCACCCTCACCTGGACCGCCTCCACCGACGACAAGGGCGTGGCAGGCTACGACGTCTACACCGGCACCACGCCGGCCACGAGCGTCACCGGCACGACCGCCACCATCGGCGGTCTGTCGCCCTCGACGGAGTACACCTTCACCGTCAGGGCGCGCGACCTGTACGACAACCTCTCGCCCGCCAGCGTCCCGGTCACCGTGACCACCGCCGACATCGTGGAGAGCGGCTACGCCAGGGTCGGCTACTTCGTCCAGTGGGGCATCTACGGCCGGCAGTACTTCGTCCGCAACCTCGACACCAGCGGCGCGGCGGCCAGGCTCACCCACATCAACTACGCCTTCGGCAACATCGACCCGGTCAACCTGACCTGCCTGCAGGGTGTCACCAAGGGCACCACGCAGAACCCGCAGGACCCGAACCAGGGTGACGGGGCGGGCGACGCCGACGCCGACTACGGCAGGCCGTTCAGCGCGGCGCAGTCGGTCGACGGCGTGGCCGACACCGGGTGGGAGAAGCTGCGCGGCAACTTCAACCAGCTCAAGAAGCTCAAGGCCAAGCACCCGCACCTCAAGGTGCTGATCTCGCTCGGCGGCTGGACCTACTCCAAGTACTTCTCCGACGTGGCCGCCACCGACGCCGCGCGTAGGAAGTTCGTCAGCTCGTGCGTCGACATCTACATCAAGGGCAATCTGCCCGTCGCCGGTGGCGCGGGCGGCCCTGGCACGGCGGCGGGCGTCTTCGACGGCATCGACCTGGACTGGGAGTGGCCCGGCGCCGAAGGGCACCCCGGCAACCACGTCAGCCCGAGCGACAAGGCCAACAACACGCTGCTGATCGCCGAGTTCCGCCGCCAGCTCGACGAGCTGACCAGGCAGACCGGCCGGCGCTACCAGCTGACCGCCTTCACCCCGGCCGACCCCGCCAAGATCGCGGCGGGCTGGGACCTGCCGCAGGTCGCCAAGCACCTGGACATCTTCAACGTCCAGGGCTACGACTTCCACGGCGCGGGCAGCGACAACTCCTGGGAGCCCAACCGCACCGGCCACCAGGGCAACCTCCACCTCGACACCGACAGCCCCTCCAACCCCGACTTCAGCGTCGAGAAGGCGATCGACGTCTACCTGGCGGCGGGGGTGCACCCGCGCAAGCTCACCATCGGCCTGGCCTATTACGGGCGCGGCTGGCAGGGCGTCGCCGACGGCGGCAAGGCGGGGGAGTGGCAGTCGGCGACCGGCGCCGCGCCTGGCCAGTTCGCCGAGGAGGCGGGCACGCGCGGCTACGCCAACCTGGTGGCGAGCGTGCCGAACTGCACGGTGCGGCATGACGAGCAGGCCGTGGCCACGTCGTGCTTCACCGGCGACGGCGGCCAGTGGTGGTCCTTCGACGACGTCTGGTCGATCGGCAGGAAGACCGCCTGGCTGCGGAGCAGGAACCTGCTCGGCGCGATGGTCTGGGAGATGTCCGGGGACACCGGTGCCCTCACCGGCGCCCTGGACGCCGGGCTGAGGTAACCGGGCGGCGATACGGCTTGCGTCTCAAGTGAGGGGCGCAGGCCGTATCAGCATGTGGACATGATCAACAACTACGCGCGCAGCGAGGTCCTCGACGCCAGGACGGTGAGGTTCCACTTCGACAAGCCCTCGCCCGGCTTCCTGCAGGGCACCTCGGTCATCGGGGCGGGGCTGGTGTCGAAGAAGACCATCGGCCTGCCGTACGAGCAGCAGTGCCAGCTGAAGAACGTCATCGGCTCGGGCCCCTTCACCGTCGCCCATCAGGTCGTGGACAGGCAGATCGATCTCAAGGCCCGCAAGGACTACAACTGGGCGCCCGCGTCGTCCGAGCACCAGGGCCGCGCCTACCTCGGCGAGATCAAGATCATCGTCACGCCCGAGGACAACGTCAGGGTCGGCGCGCTCACCAGCGGCCAGGCCGACTTCGTCCGCTACGTCCAGGCCTACGACGAGCAGACGGTCAAGAGCGCGGGCTTCACCCTGTACGCCGAGCCGACCAGAGGCGTCAACAACGGCCTGTACCTACGAGGCCGTCTCCACGCTGGACGTGAGCGCCCAGGAGCAGATTCTCGACCTGCTGGAAAGTCTCCAGCGCGAGCTGGGCATCACCTACCTGTTCATCTCCCACGACCTGAAGGTCGTGCGGCAGATCTCGCACACCGTCTCCGTCATGAACAAGGGAAAGATCGTGGAATCCGGAACGACCGAGGAGGTCTTCACCAGACCTCGGCACGCCTACACCCGCGAGCTGCTCGCGGCCATCCCGGAGCCGGTCCGATGAGCCGCAGACGGCTGGGCTTCTTCACGCGTCTGCTCGACCAGGCCGGCCCGGCCGAGCGGTACGAGCTGGCCGCGGCGCAGATCGCCCACGCCGAGGCCAACGGGTTCGACTCGGCGTGGGTGGCCCAGCACCACTTCAGCGAGAGCGAGGGCGGCCTGCCCGCGCCCCTGGTCCTGCTCGCCTCCGTCGCGGCCAGGACCAGCAGGATCAGGCTCGGCACCGGCATCATCACGCTGCCGCTCGAACACCCGGTACGGGTGGCCGAGGACACCGCCGTCCTCGACCTGCTGTCCGGCGGGCGCCTGGAGGTCGGCGTCGGCAGCGGAGGCACCGCCTCGTCCTTCGCCGCCTTCGGCCACGACAGCGCCGACCGCTCGGCGATCTACGCCGAACACCTGGCGGTTCTCGTGAACGCCTGGTCGGGCGGCGACCTGGGCGGCGGCAACCACCTCTACCCCGCCGCGCCCCGGCTGCTCGGCGCCATCTGGGAGGCCACCTTCTCCGTCGGCGGCGGGGAGCGGGCCGGCCGCGCGGGCAACGGCCTGATGCTGTCGCGCACCCAGCCGCGCGCCGAAGGCGTCACCCTGGCGCAGGTGCAGAAGCCGATCGTGGACGCCTACTACGACAACCTGCCTCCCGGTACGGCTCCGCGTATCGCCGCCTCGCGCACCGCGTTCGTCGCCGACTCCAGGGACGAGGCCCTGCGCCACGCCGAGGAGGGCATCGCCAGGGCCGCCCGGCAGTCGCCTGAGCTGGCCGCCTTCCTGTGGGCCGACTCGCACGTGGGCACCCCGGACGAGGTGATCGCGAGCCTGCGCGCCGACACCACCCTCGACAGGGTGACCGACCTGGTCTTCCAGGTGCACTCGGCGGATCCGCCGCACCCTCTCGTCCTCCGCTCGATCGAGCTGCTGGCCACCAAGGTCGCGCCCGCGCTCGGCTGGACCCCTTCGGAGCAGGCATGACCGACGTCATCGACCAGCTGGTGGGCGTCGACCCGGGATCCCGGCTCGACGTGCTGCGCAGGCGCCGCCCGGACGCCCGCGCGTACGCCCAGCGCACCTACGAGGCGCTGTTCGTGCCGTCGTTCGAGCTGCGGGCGCAGGCCGGGTCCGGCGCCGCGCCGGCCTCGCCCTCCGCCGTCCCGGCCTCGCCCTCCGCCGTCCCGGCCTCGCCCTCCGTGACGGCGGAGGCGGCCGGGGGCGCCCCGCCCGGGCGGGGCGTGAGCGAGGTCGGGCTGGAGGAGGTGACACCGGCCGAACGGCACGCCGTCGCCGCCTTCGTCGCGGGCCTGCACCGGCACGAGGCCGTCACCGCCCACTACGCCGCCGCGCTTGAGCCCGACCTGGCCAAGCGGATCGCCGCGCAGGCCGAGGCGGGCAAGGCGAGCGGGCCCCTACGGGCACTACCGTGAACCCGAGCTGGCCCACGAGAACGTCGAGGGGCTCCGCTTCCGCGACGCCGCCGTCGCGCTGACCGCGACCCCGCCGCGGGCGGACGTCGCGGCCCTGCGCGAGCAGGGGCTCGACGACCTGGCCATCAGCGACGCCCTGCACGCGACCGCCTTCTTCAACTGGGCCAACCGGCTCATGCTTTCCCTGGGAGAACCCGATGAGTCTTGATCACCTGGTGTACGCCGTTCCCGACCTGGCGAAGGGGGTGGCCGAGTTCACCGAGCGGACCGGCATCGCCCCGGTGAAGGGCGGCTCGCATCCCGGCGGCACCGCCAACTACCTGGTAGGGCTCGGGCCCACCGCCTATCTGGAGATCATCGGGCCCGATCCCGAGGTGCCGGGCGCCCGGCCGAGGGCGTTCGGGCTGGAGACGCTGACCGAGGCGCGGCTGGCCGCGTGGGCGATCCGCGCCGACGACATCGACCGCACGGTGGCGCTGGCCCGCGAGCGCGGGTACGACCCGGGCGAGGTGCAGCCGCTGTCGCGCCGCACACCCGACGGGACGTTGCTGGAGTGGCGGCTGACCCGCTTCGACTCTCCTGCGGCCGTCCGGCCGGTGCCGTTCCTCATCGACTGGGGGACGACGCGGCACCCCGCGGCCTCCGGGCTGCCCCAGCTCACGCTGGTGTCGTTCACGGCCGTCACACCCGACGTCGCGGCCCTGCGAGCCGAGCTCGAGGCGGTGGGCGCGGCCGTCGACGTGGAGGAAGGACCGGCGGCCGGGCTGCGGGCCGTCCTGGACACCCCCGAGGGAAAGGTGACGCTGGCGTGAGCGGACTGCGCGAGTACCTGTCACAGAAGCGGGCCGCGCTGCCGGCCAGGCGGGCGGCACAGCCGGGCGGACCGGTGCCGCTGCGGGCGAGCGTCACCGCCGAGGGCCGTAGCGGGGTGCGCAGGATCAGGATCAGGGACTTCCAGATCCTCAGCGACAGCGGGCCCGACTTCGCGGGATACGACCTCGGGCCCGGCTCTCCCGAACTGCAGGCCGGGGTGCTCGGCAGCTGCGTGACCCACATCTTCCTGATCAAGGCGGCCGAGCTGGAGGTGCCGCTCGACGCGCTGTCGGTGGAGGTGGAGGCGGAATACGATCCGCGCGCCCAGGCGCCCGGCACCACCGACGTCCCGGTGTACCCGCAGAACTTCCGCTACGAGGTGCGGATCGACTCGCCCGCCTCCGACGACGACCTCGCGCGGCTGCACGCCGAGGTGGAGCGGGTGTGCCCGATCCTCAACCTGATCCGCCACCCGCAGGAGATCAAGGGACAGGTGGTGCGGGCGGGCTAACTCCCGCCGGGACGGTTGTCGGCGACCCAGTCGTCGATGATCTCCCACTGGTCGTAGAGCCACCTGATGCGGTCCTGGCGTGACGCGGGGATCTCGGCGGCCGGGACGCGCCACCAGCGCGCCCTGATGCGGGCGCTCACCGGCAGCCTGTGCCACACGTCGCCGATCGTGACGAGGTCGTCCAGCCCGGTGTGCGCGACGAACACCACGTCGGCCGCCGGGCACGCCTCGATCGCGGCGATCGCCCCGCCCGGCCGGGGCGGCAGCAGGTGGTCGAGGGCGGCGGCCCGCTTCGCCTCCTCCGTCAGGCCCTTCTCCTCCAGCCGCCTGATCGCCAGACGGCGGCGGCGCGGGGTGAAGTTGCCGCCCTCGGGGAAGATCACCAGAGCGTCGTCGGCGTCCATGGTGGCCGCCAGGCGCCGGATCTCGTCGATGATCCCGAGCGAGCCCCTCCTGCCAGGGACGAAGGCGTTGGGCAGGCGGTTGACGACCACGTCGAGCGACGGGTCGAACTGCAGGGCCGCCTTCATGACGATCCTCGGCCGCCGCCGGTAGCGGTCGAGCAGGTGGTGGACCAGGAGGAAGGAGTCGCCGGGGCCAGCGTGCCGCGACAGCACGATCACCGGGCCGGTCGGCCGTAGGTCGCCAGGGGGCTCGTCGATCTCCACGCGCAGCCGGAAGACACGCACCGCCACGCCGTACAGGCGGGACAGGAACCAGTGGATGAGCTGGTAGTGGCGCTCCTGGTGGCGGTCACGGTGCAGGCGCCCGCCGAAGCCGGCCGCCACCCACAACCCCAGGCACGCCACCAGCACCCCGCACTCCAGCACCAGCCACGACACGCCGAACCACAGGAAGCGGACCCCGCGCCGCTGCGGCGGCGGCAGCCGCAGAGAGGCGGCGGTGACCACCGCCAGCCACAGGGGCAGCGTGACGACGGCCGCCACGGCCAGCACGATCAGCAGGGGCACCAGCACGAGCCTGCGGACGAAACGAGGAGGCACACCTCATCCGACCACGCCCGCCAGGTAGCGGGAAGAGGCGGTGTAGGCCCGCTCGATGGAGCGGGAGATCTGCGACAGATCCCGGTAACGCAAGGGGGAGACGGGGGCGTCGAGGCCCGTGGGCAGCACGTGCACCTCCACCGAGCTGGGCAGCGCGGCCATCTCCTCGGCGAAGCGGTGCCTGCGCGCGATCTCGAAGGCCACCATCCCCACCTCCCACGGCCGCCTGGGCGCCGCCAGCGGCCGCTCGATCCTGCCGACCTGCAACACGAACACCCTGCCCGCGCCCAGCCGGACGGCCCTGCCGACGGGAATGCTGTGCACCAGCCCGCCGTCGACGTAGTGCTCGTCGCCGATCCGTACGGGCGGCAGCAGCCCGGGGACGGCGCAGCTGGCCAGCACGGCCTCCACCAGCGGCCCTTCGGCGAACCAGTGGGCGCTGGCCCGCTCGATCGAGGCCGCCACGCACTGGAAGGGGACGGGCAGCTCCTCGATGAGCGCCACGCCGACCAGATCGGTCAGCAGCCGCCGGAGCGGCGCGATCGGGTGCACGTGCGTGCCGGTCCTGGCGAGCGTGGACAGCCGCCGCATCCACGAGCCCGAGAACGCGGTGCGCGCGACGTCGGAGCGCCACAGCCGGGTCAGCCGCTCCACGGCGTCGGACGGCGAGGCGGACAGCAGCACGCCGTTGAGCGCGCCCACCGACGTGCCGACGACCAGGTCGGGCCGGATCCCGGCCTCGTCGAGCGCCCGGAGCATGCCCACCTCGTGCGCCCCGAGCACCCCACCGCCGCCGAGCACGAACGCTGTCCTCACAACCCCGTATCATCGCCTAGCCTGGCTGCCTCTGGCCGCACCGGGCCGGGGTCCGTAGAGTTCTCGGGAGGAGGGTGGCGTCCGCATGCTGAAGCTGCTTGTCGTACTACTGCTGATCATCCTGGTGGTGCTCGTGCTCATGATGATCAGACGGCCTCCCGCGCCGCCCGCGCGGCCGCCCAAGGACAGCCCTCGCGAGATACTCAAGCGCCGCTACGCCGCGGGCGAGATCGACGAGGACGAGTACCTCCGCCGGATGTCGGGCCTCAACCAGGACTGGTGAGTCACGCCGGCGCAGGACCGCCCGGCCGGCGGCCCTGCCAGGCGATCACGGCTCAGGCGATCACGCGATCAGGGGATCAGCAGCAGCTTGCCCGTCGTACGGCGGGCCTGCAGGTCCTCGTGCGCCCGCGCCGCCTCGGCCAGCGGGTAGCGCTCGGAGACGTTGATCCTCAGCTCGCCCGCCGCCAGCCAGCCGAACAGGTCGGCCGCCCGCCACAGCAGCTCGTCCCGCTCGGCGATGAAGTGGACGAGCGACGGCCTGGTCAGGTACAGCGAGCCGTTCCTGTTGAGCGCCTGCGGGTCCATCGGCGGCACCGGGCCGCTGGCCCCGCCGTACAGCACCATGAGGCCGCGCGGGCGCAGCGCGGCCAGGCCGCCGTCGAAGGTGGTGGCGCCCACCCCGTCGTAGACGACGTCCACGCCGCGCGGCACGGCCGCGCGTACGGCGTCGGCGAAGCCGTCGTAGCGGAACACCTCGTCGGCGCCGGCCTCCCTGGCCAGCTTCTCCTTGGCGTCGGAGGAGACGGTGGCGAGCACCGTGGCGCCCTTCAGCTTGCCGAGCTGGGTCAGCAGCTGCCCCATGCCGCCGGCCGCCGCGTGCACGAGGATGACGTCACCCGGCTTCACCTCGTGCACCGAGTGCGTCAGGAAGTGCGCGGTCAGGCCCTGCAGCAGCGAGGCCGCCGCCAGCTCGGCCGGCACGCCGTCGGGCACGGGCACCACCCTGGAGGCCGGCACCACGGCCTTCTCGGCGTAGCTGCCCAGCACGTTCACCCACGCGACGGTGTCGCCGACGGCGACGTCGTCCACCCCTTCGCCGACGGCGGCGACGGTGCCCGCCCCCTCCGAGCCGATCGGCGACGGCAGGTCAAGGGGGTAGGTGCCGGTGCGGTGGTAGACGTCGATGAAGTTGACGCCGCTCGCGGCGACGTCGATCAGCACCTCGCCGGGGCCGGGTGAGGGGTCGGGGTGTTCGGCGTACTGGAGGACCTCGGGGCCGCCCTGGGCGTTGATCACAATGGCATGCATGGCTCCAGTCTCCACCTGGCGCCGCCGTAACCTTCGTGCAGGGTCCTGTCGTGCGAGACCGCCACCAGCGCGCCCCGGCAGGCCTCCAGCGCGTGTTCCAGGAGATCGGGGGGTCTAGGGCTGCTGCTTGAGGCCGTGCATCTCGAAGTCGTCGTAGACCATCTTGAGCGGGTTGTCGCTGCCCTTCGGCACGCGGGCGAACAGGCCGATGTCGCCGGTCGGCAGGCCGGCCGGGTCGTCGACCTGGTGGACCCGCTCACCGTTGACCCACATGGACAGCCGCGTGGCGCCGCCTTCGTCCTCGCAGGCGACCTGGATGTGGTTCTTGTCCCTCGGGTTGAACCCGTCGAGCTTGACCGGGGCGGCCATGTTGCCGCCCGCCGAGTCGACGATGCGCCGGATCCTGGCGTTGCCCGAGGTGTCGAGGGTGAACTCGTAGTAGGTGCCGTCGCCGTCGCCCTGGCCCCTGCACCACAGGCCGAACTCGCCGGCGCCGGACCTGGCCTTGGCCGTCACCCCGACGACCAGCGTGGAGGGCATCATCGGCGTGGGCGAGGCCGAGGGCTCGGGGGAGGCGGGCTTCTCGGTGGCGAACGGCACCGGAGCCGTCGCCCAGCGCTCCTCGTTGTACTCGCCGGCGTCGAGACCGTAGGTGAAGTCGGAGGTGATGTAGCCCTGGCTGTTGTCGGCCTCGCTGTCGTAGGTGCCGTTCCAGCCGCTCGAGGTCGAGGTGAAGTCGTCGGAGAAGAGCATGGGCAGCTCCGGCGGGCCGCCGGGCAGCATCGTCCACACGCCCACCCCCGCCGCCGCCACCAGCGCCACCGCCGCGACGGCGACCCCCGCCAGGACCCTGGCCTTCTTCGCGCCGGCCCGAGGAGGGAGGTGGACGGCGGTGCCGCCCTCCTGCCAGGCCACCCGCACGGTCTGCACGACCTGCTCGGGGGCCGCCTGGCGGCCGATCAGGTGGTCGAGGATCTGCTGCGCCGTCGGGCGGGCCGCCGGATCCTTCACCAGGGCGGCCACCACCAGCTCACGCAGGCCGGGCTCGAGCCCGTCGAGGGCGGGCTCGGTGTTGAGCACCTGGTAGATGATCGCGGGCAGCGTCTCGCCGGGGAACGGCGCGCGTCCCGTGGCCGCGAACGCCATCAGGCAGCCCCACGAGAAAACGTCGCACGCCGGCGAGACGGGTTCGCCGCGCAGCACCTCGGGCGCCATGTAGCGGGGTGTGCCGATCAGCTCGCCGGTGCCGGTCACGCCGCCGATCTCGTCGAGCGCCCTGGCGATGCCGAAGTCGATCACGCGCGGGCCGACGGGCGACAGCAGCACGTTGGACGGCTTGAGGTCGCGGTGCACGACGCCCGCCGCGTGGATGGCGATGAGCGCGGTCGCCACGCTCACCGCCAGCGCGTCGAGGCTCGAACCGCGCAGCGGGCCCGACTGCCCGACCGCCTCCTCCAGGTTCGGCCCGGGCACGTACTCGGTCACCACGTAGAGCTGGTCGCCGTCGAGCGCCGCCTCCAGCACCGCGGCCGTGCAGAACCTGCGCACCCTGAGCGCCGCGTCGGCCTCCCGGCGGAAGCGCATCCTGAACTGCTCGTGCTGGCTGAGCTCCGGATTGATCACCTTGATCGCGACGCGCTGCCCCGCAGAATCCTCGGCCAGGTGGACCGTGCCCATGCCGCCCCTGCCGAGCACGTTCAACAGCCTGTAGCGTCCGATCTGGTTCACGAGCGGTCAGCTTAGCGACATCACGCGCAGATCGGGCAGTCCCGCGGAAGGCGAGACGACCAGGACCCGGCAACCCGCGGCGGTGGCGGCGGCGATCCCCGTCGGGCTGTCCTCCACGGCGACGCAGCGGCGCGGGTCGGCCGCCAGGAGGCGGGCCGCCTCCAGGTACGGGTCGGGGTGCGGCTTGCCGCGCGCGGTCTCCCCGGCGGCGACCACGACCGCGAACCTGTGGCCGAGCGACGGCAGCACCAGCTCCACGATCGACCGCGGGGAGGCGCTGACCAGCGCCGTGGGGACGGCCTCGGTGGCGAGTGCCCGCAGGAGCTCGGCGGCGCCGGGGATGACCCGCACCCCCCGCCTGATGCGGTCGGCGAACGACTCGGTCAGCCGCTCGGCGACCGCGTCGACCGTTTCCTGGTCGGCCGCAGGCGCCAGGTGCGCGGCCGTGTCCTCGACCGTGCGGCCGTGGACGTACGGCGTGTCCGCGGGGCCCAGGACGCGCCCCAGCGAGGCGGCGACGTCGACCGTGGCCTCCCACCACAGGCCCTCGGTGTCGACGAGCGTGCCGTCCATGTCGAACAGGACGGCTTCGTAGGGAAGGGGCGCGCGCGGCGTGGAGTCAGACGGCACCCGCGGGATCCTTCGCAGAGGTCGGAGTCGGTGTGGCGGTGCTGCGCGGCGCCAGCAGGACGGGCCGCTCGACCAGGCGGACGGTCACGCGCGTGCCCGGCGCCAGCCGTGCCGCCTCGTGCCCGGGGACGTCGGCGAGGACCTCGCCGCCCTCCACGGACAGCCGCAGCCTGACGGACGCGCCGCGGAAGGAGGCGGCGACCACCTCGGCCCGCCCCTCCTCGGAGGGGGTGACGAGCACCGCCTCGGGCCTGATGAGGACGTCCACGTCGGTGCCATCCGCGCCTGCCGCGATCGGCAGGAGCTGGCCGAACACCGTCACCCTGTCGCCCGAGACGCGTCCCGGCAGGTGGTTCATGGTGCCGACGAACTCGGCCACGAACGGCGTGGCCGGCCGGTCGTAGACCTCCGCGGGCGAGCCGCACTGCTCCAGGCGCCCGCTCCTGAGCACGGCGACGCGATCGGCGATCGACAGCGCCTCCTCCTGGTCGTGCGTCACGAAGATCGTGGTGATGCCCAGGTCGAGCTGCAGGCGGCGGATCTCCTCCCTGAGGGCGACGCGGACCTTGGCGTCCAGCGCCGACAGCGGCTCGTCGAGCAGCAGCAGACGCGGCGACAGCGCCAGCGCGCGGGCGAGGGCGACCCGCTGCTGCTGGCCGCCGGACAGCTGGTGCGGGTAGCGGTCGGCGTGCGAGGGCAGGCCGACCAGCTCCAGCAGCTCCAGCGCGCGCTGCCGGCGCGCCGCCTGCGGCGTCTTGCGGACCCGCAGGCCGAAGGCGACGTTCTCGGCCACGTTCAGGTTGGGGAACAGCGAGTAGGACTGGAACACCATGCCCGCGTCGCGCTTGTTGGCCGGCACGCCGGTGATGTCCTTGCCGTCCACCAGCACCGCGCCCGCGTCCGGATGCTCGAACCCGGCCACGCAACGCAGCGCGGTCGTCTTGCCGCAGCCCGACGGGCCGAGCAGGGCGACCAGCTCGCCCGGCTCGATGGTGAGGTCGAGACCGTCGAGGGCGACCGTCTTGCCGAAGACCCGGCGCAGGCCCTGGAACTCAAGCCGAGCGGTCACGGCTTCCTCCCGAGATAGTGAGCAGCAGCAGCCAGGTGAGCAGGAGGCTGAGCACCGAGGCGGCGACGGACAGCTGGCCCTTGGAGCCCGAGATCGTGACGATCCAGACGGCGAACGGCTGGTAGCCGAGGATGCTGGCCACCGTGTACTCGCCGAGGACCAGGGCGAGCGTGAGGAACGAGGCGCTGGCCAGCGCCGAGCGCAGGTTGGGGACGATCACCCGGAACATCACGTGCGGCCACGACGCCCCCAGGTTGCGGGCCGCCTCGACCAGCGTCCGCACGTCCATCGTGCGCAGCCCCGCGTCGAGGGAGCGGTAGACGAACGGCAGGACGAGGACGACGTAGACGAACACCAGCACCAGCGGGAAGTCCTGGTTCTGGATCGCGATCAGCGTGCCCCAGAACGGCGTGGGCGCCAGCACGTCGCCGCCGACCTGGAGGGACCTGCTGACCCCTGCCACGAGCGTGATCGGCGGCACGACCAGCGGCAGCGTGCAGATCACCTCCATGACCGGGCGCAGCCGGGGGGCTGCCAGCCGTACCGTGATCATGGCGGGGAGCGTCAGCAGCAGCACCAGCACGATGGTGGCCAGGGCGAGCACGAGGGACAGCAGCAGGCTCGTCAGGAAGCCCTCGGCCGTCCACAGCTCCGCGTAGGGGGACAACGAGAGGCCGGTGCTCTGGTTGTGGACCGTGTACCAGAACGACGCGGCGAGCGGGACGAGGAAGTACAGGGCGGCCAGCGCGAGGACGACCCCCCGCCACAGACGGGGACGGTCCCGGCGGCGGGAGGCGGCGGGCGCGCTCTCGGGGACCGGCGCGACGGGCGCGAGCGCGGTCACGGCGTCCACCTCACTGGAGCCATCGGGTACTCCTTCTCTGCAGCGGCAGGTAGACCGCCATGACCAGCGCCGCGACCAGGACCATGTCGAGGCTGAGCGCCAGGCCGACGTTCTCGAAGCCGGTCTGCACGTCACCGGAGAGAGCCGCGGCGATCTTCAGGGTGACCAGCGGCAACACGGTGCCCGCGCCCATCGCCGAGGCGGTGGCGTAGGCGGCGAACGCCGACCCGAACAGCAGCACCACGCCGCCGAGCAGGCCGGGGGTCAGCACCGGCAGGGCCACGTACCGCCAGTACTGCCAGGACGTGGCGCCGTTGTTGGCGGCGGCCTCGCGCCACTGCGGGCGCAGGCCGTCCAGCGCGGGCGCGATGACCAGCACCATGAGCGGCACGGAGAAGTACAGGTAGACCAGCACCAGGCCCCAGAAGGTGAACAGCGTGCCGGACGGCAGGCCGAACAGCCCGCTGATCACGCCCGCGTTGCCGAGCGTGGCCACCCAGAAGAAGGCCAGCGGCACGCCGCCGAAGTTGGCCAGCACACCGGAGGCGGTCAGCACGGCCTCGCGCAGCGCCCGTGACCGGGAGGTGACCACGGCCTGGGCGAGAAAGGTGCCGAGCACCGCGCCCAGCACCGCCACCACCGCCGACAGCTTCACGCTGTTGCCGAGCGCGAGCAGGTAGCCGCCCTGCGTGGTGAGCGCCAGGTTGCCGAGCCCCGGCGCGCCCTCGACGGTGAAGGCCCCCGCCACCATCGCGATGGCGGGGATCCCGAAGGCGAGCGCGACGAACGCCAGCAACGGCAGCGCGCCGAGAACGCGCGCCATCAGCCGGCCACAGCCGCGTCCCAGGTCTTGGCCAGGTCCTCCTTGGCCTTGTTGACCTGGGCCTCGGTCGGGAACTTCGGCTCACCCTGGACCGGCGGCAGCTTCTCGGCCAGTGCCTTGTCGATGGTGCCGTCGGCGGTCATCACGGGCATCAGCACGGGACGGGCGCCGCCCTTGAGCCACAGGTTCTGGCCCTCGGGGCTGTAGAGGAACTCCATCCACAGCCGCGCGGCGGCCGGGTGCGGGGCGTCCTTGTTGACGGCCTGCACGTAGTACTGCGCGTAGATGCCGTCGGACGGCACCGCCACCTGGAAGTCGAGACCCTTCGGCAGGAACTGCTCCCGGTATCCGGCGTTCAGGTAGTCCCAGTCGATGCTGATGGGCGTCTCGCCCTTCTCGACCGTGGCGGGCGTGGACTCGACCGGGTTGTAGTTGCCGACGTCCTTCAGCTTCTTGAAGAACTGCACGCCGGGGCCGATGTCGTCGAGCGAGCCGCCGTTGGCCAGCGAGGCCGCCCAGACGCCGGCGAAGGCCGAGCCCGACTTGTTCGGGTTGCCGTTCAGCGCGACCTTGCCCTTGTACTCGGGCTTGAGGAGATCGGCGTACGTCTTGGGGCACGTGGTGATCTTCTTGGCGTCACAGCCGATCGAGACGAAGCCGCCGTAGTCGTTGACCCACAGGCCGTTCGGCTCCTTCTGGCCTTCGGGGATCTTGTCCCAGCTCTGCACCTTGTAGGGCGCGAACAGGCCCTCCTTGGCGCCGCTGAAGCCGAAGGACTGGCCGAGGTCCAGCACGTCGGGCGCGCGGTCCTGACCCTTGCGGGTCTTCACCGCGTTGATCTCGTCGGCGCTGGAGGCGTCGGGGTTCTCGCTCTCGATCTTGATGCCGTACTTTTCCTGAAATTTCCTGATGATCTCGCCGTAGTTGGCCCAATCGGGCGGCAGGGCGATGACGTGCAGGTTGCCCTCCTTCTTGGCCGCCTCGACAAGCTTGTCGAGACCGCCGAAGTCGGCGGCAGAGGTCGCCGTCGCGGCGTTCACCCCACCCGTCGTCGTCTGCGGCTGGGTGGTCGGAGCGGCGCCGCACGCCGCTGTCACTACCGTTAGAGCTGCGATCAAGCCTGCGATGCGAGGTGCGGACACGTCGCCTCCACTCTCTGGGGTGTGGCTAAAAGGTAGGGGAACTTGTACAAACAAGGCCAGACCCAGTTAGTCGCATAAGCGTTGCTATTTCATGAACAGGAGGGGTCGTGAATGGCCGCGCGCTATGAACAGATCGCCGCTGAGCTGCGTGACGAGATCCTGGCCGGTGTTCACCTGGTAGGGTCCCAGCTGCCCTCGGAGGCCGAGCTCGCTGCGCGCTATTCGGCCGCCAGGGGCACCGTACGGCAGGCCGTGGCGATCCTCGCCGCCGAGGGTCTGATCGGCTCGCGGCAGGGGGCGCGACGCATCGTGCTCGGCGGCGAGCGCAGCCAGAGCTTCGCCGAGTTGCACAGCTTCGCCCAGTGGGCCAGGTCCAAGGGGCACGCGGTGGGCGGCCAGGTGCTCGCCCAGCGCCGGCGCAGGGCGGCGTCGGCAGAGTCGGTCAGGCTCGGCAGCGCCGAGGTGCTCGAGGTGCTCAGGCTGCGCACCCTGGAGGGCGAGCCCGTCCTGCTGGAGCGGACCGTCTACGCCTCGTGGATCGCCTCCGCCGTCGAGGGGCTGCCGAGCGACTGCGAGTCGGTCACGCAGGCGCTGTACGACAGGGTCGGCCTGGTCTTCGCCTACGGCGAGCACCTCATCGACGCGATCGCCGCGGGCACCGAGGACGCCCGCCTGCTCGGCGTGCGGCGCGGCAGCCCGCTGCTGCGCCAGCGCCGGATCACCACCACCCAGGAGGGGCGCCCGGTGGAACTGTCGGACGACCGCTACCGGGCCGGCAGCGTCGCCTTCAGCATCAGGAACTCGATCGGCGCCAACCCGCTCACGCGGCTTGCACTCCCATGACATCGAACATATGCTCGATATAGCGCCCGACTTCCCCCGGGTGGCTCAGCAGCAGACCCAGAGCCACGGGGAGAAGAAGCGTCTTGAGCAGACTCTACGGCGATCCGATAGAGGTGTGGACCAGGGAGGGCCAGCCGACCCAGTTCGTCTGGCGCGATCGGCTCTACCTCGTCCGTCGCGTCCTCGACCAGTGGGTGGTGGCCCGTGAATGGTGGAAGACCGGCGAGGCCGACCCCGGCGAGCGCCAGTTCTGGCGGGTCGAGGCCAGCCCCGGGCGTGAGCGCGGCTCCTACGAGCTGCGTTTCGACACCGCCAGCGGAGGCTGGCTGCTGCTGAGGGCGTGGGACTGATGCTTTCCTTCCCGCACCTGCACGTGAGCTCCGCCTACTCGATGCGGTACGGCACCGCCTTCCCCCAGGCCCTGGTGCGACGGGCGGCCGAGCACGGGATGGACATCCTCGCGCTGACCGACCGCGACGGGCTCTACGGGGCGCTCAAGCACGCCCAGGCCTGCATGGACGCCAGGATCTCGCCGGTGTTCGGCGTCGACTTCTCCCTCGACGTCTCGCCCGGCGCGGCCGGAGGGCAGGCGTTCGACCCCGTCCCGCCGCGCGACCGCGCCGCCTCCGGGCCGCTGCCCGGCGCCTACCAGCCCGCCTCGCGTTCAGGGAGCCGCGGGCCGGGCGACGGCCGTTCCGCCTCCGGTCCGCGGGAGGCGCGCCCGCGGATCGGGCCCGACGCCGAGGACAGGGTCACCGTCCTGGCCCGCTCCGGCGGGTGGTCCCGGCTGTGCCGCCTGGTCACCGCCGCCCACCACGCAGGCGAGCGGGGCGAGCCGAGGGTGACCCGCGACCTGGTCGCCGCCTGGGCCGCGGGCGCCGGCACCACCCCTGGCACCGGCACCACCCCTGGCACCGGCACCACCCCTGGCACCGGCACCCTCCCTGGCGCCGGGCAGCCGGCCGCCGGGCTGTCGCCCGCACCGGCGAGGCGTCAGGGCGGTAGGGAGCGGGGCGGGGCGTTCGGTCCCGACGACGGCCTCGTCGTGCTGCTCGGCCCGAGATCCGACGTGGGCCGCGCGGTGGCCGCCCGACGCGACGAGCAGGCCAGGGCGCTGCTGGGCCTCTGGCGCTCCCAGGTGCGCGGCGTGGTGATCGAGCTGGTCGACCAGTACGGCTACCGCGACGCCACCACCGCCGTCCGCATGCTCTCCCTCGCCGAGGAGTTCGGCGTGCCAGCCGTTCTCACGAACGCGGTCAGGTATCTCGACCCCGCCGACCACCAGGTGGGCGACGTGCTCGACGCGGCGCGCCAGCTCGTCCCCCTCCACCCCCGGCACCTGGAGCGGAGCACCTCCCACGCCTACCTCAAGAGCGGCGACGAGATGCGCAGGGTCGCCCACAAGATCTGCGGCGGCGACCAGTCGCGCGCCAACCGGCTCCTGCACACCACGCGCGCGCTCGCCGAGGCGTGCGTGATCGACCCCAGGCGGCTGCTCGCCCTCCGCAGCGACCCGCCCGACCTGCACCTGCCCGAGATCGGCAGGGACCCGGTCCCCCTGCTGCGCCATCGCTGCGAGGACGGGCTCGACGACCGGGGCCTGCGCGGCTCGAGGCAGGCCCGCGACCGCCTCGAGGCCGAGCTGGCCATCATCGAGAAGAAGCGGCTGTCCGGATACTTCATGGCGGTCGTCGGCATCACCGACCGGATCAGGCACATGGGCATCCGCTGCGCCATCCGCGGCTCCGGCGCGGGCAGCCTGGTCAACTACCTCATCGGCATCGGCGAGGTGAACCCGCTCCACCACGGCCTGCTCATGGAGCGCTTCCTGTCGGAGGGCCGCGTCGGCCTGCCCGACATCGACGTCGACGTGGAGTCCGCCCGCCGCCTCGACTGCTACAAGGCGATCTACGACATGTACGGCGAGGCGCGCGTGGCCTGCGTGTCCATGATGGAGACCTACCGGGCCCGCAGCGCCCTGCGCGACGTGGGCGGCGCGATGGGCCTGCCGCCGCACGAGGTCGACGCCATCGCCAAGGCGTTCCCGCACATCCGCGCCCGCCAGATCACCGCCTCGCTGAAGGACCTGCCGGAGCTGCGCGAGAGCAGGCTCGACGAGGCCGGGCTCGGCAGGGTGTTCGAGCTGGCGGAGAAGCTCGACGGGCTGCCCAGGCACATCGCGCTGCACCCGTGCGGGGTGCTGGTCGGCAACGCCGGCCTGCGTGACCGCACCCCCGTGGAGCGCAGCGCGCTCGACTTCCCGATGTCGCAGTTCGACAAGGACGACGTGGAGGAGGCGGGGCTGCTCAAGCTCGACGTGCTCGGCGTGCGGATGCAGTCGGCGATGGCCTACACGCTGACCGAGATCAAGCGGGTCGACGACGTGGACATCGAACTCGACGCCGTGCCGCAGGACGACGAGCCGACCTACGACATGATCTGCGCCAGCCGTACGCTCGGCTGCTTCCAGATCGAGTCGCCCGGGCAGCGCGAGCTGGTCGCCAAGCTGGAACCGCGCACGATGAACGACCTGATCGTCGACATCTCGCTGTTCCGGCCCGGCCCCGTCAACTCCGACATGGTCACGCCCTACCTGGAGTCCCGGCACGGCTGGCGGGCCGCCACCTACCCGCATCCCCGCCTGCGCGAGGCTCTCGCCGAGACCAACGGGGTCGTCGTCTTCCACGAACAGGTCCTGAAGATCATCGACGTGATGACCGGCGCGGGCCTGTCCGAGGCGGAGAAGGTACGGCGCAGCCTCGGCGACCCCGTCCTGCGCGAGGCGGCACGGCGGTGGTTCCTCGCCAGCGTGCTGCCCGGCTACGACCGGGCGACGGTGGAACGGGCCTGGCAGGTGCTCGACGCCTTCGGCGCCTTCGGCTTCTGCAAGGCGCACGCGGCCGCGTTCGCGCTGCCCACCTACCAGTCGGCCTGGCTCAAACGGCACCACGCGGCGGCCTTCTTCGCGGGGGTGCTCACCCACGAGCCCGGCATGTACCCGCAGCGGGTGATCATCGACGAGGCCAGGCAGTGCGGGGTGACGATCCTTCCCCTCGACGTCAACAAGTCGGCCAAGCACTGGACCGTCGAACGCGTCGGCCCCCCGCCGCTGCGCGTCAGCGTCCGGCCCGCCGCCCTGGAGGGCGCGCGGGACGAGGCGCGGGACGGCGTTTCAGGCGGAGTTTCGGGCGGAGTTTCAGGCGGAGTTTCGGGCGGCGTTTCGGGCGGTTTTCTGGATGGCGCGCTGGACGGCGCGCTTGGTGGCGAGCTTGGTGGTGCGGCCGGCTACCGGCGGCGGGTGCGTGACTTCCGGCCCGACCAGCTCGGTCGCGGGTACGGCCTGCGCGTGCCGTTCTCGGCGGTCAGAGGGGTGAGCGAGGCGGAGGTCGACCGGATGGTGGCCGGGCAGCCCTACACCTCGCTCGCCGACTTCTGGGACAGGGCCAGGCCCTCGCGTCCCGTCGTCGAACGGATCGTCCAGGTGGGCGGGTTCGACGCCCTCCACTCGCTACGGCCGGGCGGCCCGCGCTGGCGGCCGGGGGAGCTGACGAGACGTGACCTGATCGCCCAGGCGGGGGTGCTGGAGCGGGCCTCGGTCTCGGGCGTCAAGGCGAGTCCCCGGCCGCCCAAGGGCTACACACCTTCCCCGGGCTCGGGCTTCTCGGGTTCCGGCCGCTCGGCAGGCTCGGGCTCAGGCTTCCCGGGCTCCCCGGACTCGGGCTTCTCGGGCTCGGGCTTCTCGGGCTCGGGTTTCTCGGGGCGGGCAGGAACCGATGGAAGCTGGGCGACGTCGCCCTCGGCGGCGCGGCAGGGAAGACCGTCACGCCACAGGGGAAGGCCCTCGCCAAGGGCCGGCACGACCAGACCCACCCCGGCCGAGGACTCCCCGAAGAACGGCCCCCTGCTGGACGGGGCGGTGGCCGAGGGGCGGCCCCGGGCGGGGGAGCCGCTGGCCGTACAGCTGCCCCTGGGGTTCGCCGAGCACATCCAGCCCGGCGAACTCCCGGAGATGACCGAGACCGAGATGGTCGAGGCGGAGCTGGAGATCCTCGGCATCGACATCAGCCGCCACGTGATGAGCTTCCACGACGAACTGCTCGACGCCATCGGAGTGGTGCGCTCCAAGGACCTGCTCGCCCAGCGCAACGGCGCCGAGGTTTTGGTGTCCGGGGTCAAGGTGGCCACGCAGACCCCTGCGGTGCGCTCGGGGCAGCGGGTCATCTTCACCACCCTCGACGACTCCACGGGTCCCGTCGACCTGACCTTCTTCGAGTCGGTGCAGGGCAGGTGCGCTTCGACGGTGTTCGGGGCGTGGCTGATGGTCGCCAGAGGAGTGATCCGCCGCACGGGTACCCGCGCGATCTCCATGCGGGCCGTCGACTGCTGGAACCTCGTGGACCTGGACGCCGCATGGCGCACCGGCGGCCTGGAGGCGGTCCGAGCGCTCCTCGACAGGCAGCGCCCCGGCACGGAGCACGTCGGCGGGCGCACCATCGAGTACGCCAACGGCTACCGCATCTCGCCGTACTCCGACATCGGCCCCACCCCCGGCGTCGTCACCCCGCCCCGCCGGCTCTGGCACGCCAGTCAGGGCAGCTCAGGCCCCACCCAGGCCGCCTGACCCGCGCCGCCGGCTCCAGGGAACCCTCGAGCCGGCGGCGCCCGACCCAGCCGCAGCGGTGAGAAGCGGTCAGCATGCCACTCCTCCAGCAGCCGAAGGCCGGTTACTCGAACACGTCCTCGGCGGAGGTCGACACGGCGGCACGTCGTGTCCAGACGTCGAACTGCAGGAGGTCGGTACAGGAGGCGATCCGTGCCCGGATCTCGTCGGAAACGACGATGCCCCGCGCCTCAAGCAGCGTCAGCAGGAGTATGGCTTCACCCTCGGTCTTGCCCTTCGCGAGCCCTTCCGCGAGCCCTTCCGCGAGGCCTTCCGCGAGGCCTTCCTCCTTTCCCTTGCCGAAATGCTTACGGGCGAAAGGGCTGGAAACCGGCCAGGTCGAGGTGGACATCAACGCCTCCAGTACGCGTCGTGCCGGGGCCGAAGCCATCTTGTGAGCGTATTCATAGTAACGCGGAGCGTTATCGTCATCGAGATCGTTGAGGCCGGTCAGGAACGCCTCGCCGACCTCTTTCCGGTCGCCGTGCGCCATGACGGACAGGGCGGCCAACGCGGGATCAGCGACCACCTGCCGGGGATCGGTGAGCACCGGAATGTTGTCAGGTGCGTACACGCATGGATCCAGCGTGAGGGTCAGCTTCCCCGCGTTCACTCTTACCGGCCGCCTGAATGTGCCGGCTCTTCGGTCGGGAGTGATAACGATAACGTAGACCGGTTTGTCCAGCTGGAGCCACAAGGTGGCGGCGTATCGAAGCGTCTGGTCGAGCTTCTGCGCCGACAGCTTCGTTTCGATCTCACTGATCACCGTGTACCAGGGGTCCTGCGGTGGGCCGCCGATGAGAACGGTATCGGCTTGACGCACTTTGGAGATGCGGTCGTTGAGCTCGCCGTCCGCGACTCGAATATGCGAGCCGTCGACCAGATGGATGCCGCTGATCATGCTCATCAGCCGGACGGCGATATGTGGATGATCGCGAACCAGGTTGTTGGTCGCGTCATGCTGGGGGCCAGGCATGTCACGTTAAGTTAATGGCCGTCGCGCTATGTGTCAGTGGAACGGTGAATCTTCGTGCATGCCGCCGGGCGGGTCAGGGGATCACGGGAGCCGGGGTGAGGTGGGGCACCGGGGAGGCGGCGGTCTGGAGCCGGGTGATCTCGCGGACCGTGCAGGCGCACAGCAGCGCCGCCACCGCCGTCACGCCGAGTTCCAGCCCGCTCAGCCCCGTCAGCTCCTCCGACGATCCGCGCAGCGGCAGCCGTATCGTCACCAGAGCCAGCGCGGCCAGCCAGCTCGTCCACCAGGCGGCCACCAGGGCGAGCCAGCGCGTTCTGCGGTCGTGCGGCGGGTGGGCGCCCCGCCACACCTGGTCGACCAGTACGGCGGGAGCCACCAGGTTGATCCCGGGCAGCAGCCACGCCGCGATCACCGAACCGGAGGAGGTCGCGACCTTGTTGACGCGGCACGCCCTGACCAGCCAGGTGAGGTAGGCGGAGGCCGAGGCGACCAGTGTGCCCACCGTCAGCAGCATCAGCACGGCGAACAGGGTCACCGCGCCGACCACCGCTTCCGCCCCCGGCGACCGTATGTCACCACCCAGAGTGATGATCTCGGCGGCGAGCCGTCCGCCGCGCACCTCGTCGAAGATCACAAGAGCGGTCATGGCGGCGAGCTGGGCGGCAAGGGTCACATAGACCGCCGAAGCCGATCGCTTCGCCGCGGAAGGAGCATGGCGCACGAATCTCTCCCCCCGGGGCACACATGTTGAGGTTCTGCTTCAGATGTATCCAGCCAGACCTCTCGTTAATCAGCTGACCACGCCTGACTCCCATGCCCAGGCCGCGATCTCCACCCTGTTCCTGGCGCCGAGCTTGACCTGGATGCTGCCGAGATGCGTCTTGACCGTCGACAGCGAGACGAACAGCTCGGCGGCCACCTCCTGGTTGGTCCTGCCCCTGGCGACCAGCCGTACGACGTCGAGCTCGCGCTCCGTGAGCGGCTCGTTGAGCGGCTTGGTGGCGCCCATGGTGGGCTGGGCGAGGTGCTGGAGCAGGCGTACGGTCACCGAGGGTGACACCAGCGCGTCGCCGGCGGCCGCGGCCCTGATGGCCTCGATGAGCAGGGTGGGTCCGCTGTCCTTGAGCAGGAACCCGGTCGCGCCCGAGCGGAGCGCGCCGTAGACGTACTCATCGAGGTCGAAGGTGGTGACGATGACCACCCGCATGGGATTCTCGACGCCCGGTCCGGCCAGGATCCTGGTCACCTCGATACCGTCGAGCTTGGGCATCCGGATGTCGAGCAGGCACACGTCGGGGCGCAGCCGCCGGGCCGCCTCGACCGCGTCGGCGCCGTTGGCCACCGCGCCGACGACCTCGATGTCCGGTTGGGCGTCGAGGATCATCTGGAAGCCGGTGCGGACAAGTTCCTGGTCGTCGGCGATGAGCACACGAATCGTCACACGGGCAAGCCTAACTTTCCGATCATTGTGCGATCTGTCCTGTCCGGTGACGTCCAGGAGACGGGCACCGGCCGGGTGGGGCGGCAGAGGGGAGATCGGCCGATCGGCCGATGGTGATCGGACGCACGGCCGATCCGCCGTCCCCTCTCCTCGCGACAAGGTCTTCTCCATGAACGACGTACTTGCAGGCCGCGCGCTCGCCAAGCGCTTCGGCCAGACGGTGGCGCTGAACGGCGTGGACATCACCATCCAGGCGGGCGAAGCCGTGGCGATCATGGGTCCGAGCGGTTCGGGCAAGTCCACCCTGCTTCACTGCCTGGCCGGGATCATGAAGCCGGACGCGGGTGAGGTGCACCTGCTCGGCCAGCGCATCGACAGCATGAAGGAGCGCGAGCGCAGCGCCCTGCGCAGGACCAGGTTCGGGTTCGTGTTCCAGTTCGGCCAGCTGCTGCCCGAGCTTCCCGCCGAGGAGAACGTGGCGCTGCCGCTCATGCTCGGCAACGTGTCGAGGGCCGACGCCGTACGGCAGGCGAGGCAGTGGTTCCCGCCGCTCGGCCTGGGCGGCATGGAGGGCCGCAGGCCGGGCGAGCTGTCCGGCGGCCAGGCGCAGCGGGTGGCGATCGCCAGGGCGCTGGTGAGCAGGCCGGCGGTGGTGTTCGCCGACGAGCCGACCGGCGCGCTCGACCAGAGCACGGGACAGGAGACGATGCGCCTGCTGGTGGAGGCCACCAAGCACAACGGCGCCTCGCTCATCGTGGTGACCCACGATCCGGGCGTGGCCGGGTGGTGCGACCGCACGGTGGAGGTCCGCGACGGCAACCTGCTGCACGGCGCGGTGAGCCGGTGAACAACCTCATGAGCCTCACCTGGCGCCTGCTGAGGGGTGGCGGGCGCCGCGGCATGCTGGGCACCTGGCTGACGCTGGGCGCGGTCGTCATCTCCACGGGCCTGCTGCTGTTCGCCGTGTCGGCCAACGTGGCCTTCGAGGGCCGCGCGGAACGGGGGGCGTGGCGCAACCCCGTCCAGGCGACGGGCAGGGCGACGGCCGTCGAGGCGACCAGGAACGACTACGTCCAGGACAAGAAGATCACCGTCGTGGATCTGGCCGCGCTGGACCCGAAGGCGGACGTCCCGCCCGGGCTGCCGAGGTTCCCCGCTCCCGGCGAGGTGTGGCTGTCGCCCGCGCTGGCGGAGCTGGCCAGGCAGTTGCCCGCCGACCGGCTCGCCGACCGCTACCCGAACGTGAAGGGCGTGCTCGGCGACGAGGCTCTCGTCCATCCGCGCGAGCTGGTCGCGGTGGTCGGCCACCGGCCGGGCGACCCCACCATGACCGCTCCCCGCGGCGAGGCGTGGCAGGACGAGGTGCCGCCGACCAAGGTCGAGACGCTGGCCGGCACGCCGACGGAGGACGCGGTGGGCTACCGGATCCTCGCCCTCATCGCCAGCGTGCTCATGGTGGTGCCGCTGCTGGTGTTCGGCGGCGCCGCGGCGCGGCTGACCGTGGCCCGCCGTGACCAGCGTCTCGCCGCGCTCAGGCTGGTGGGCGCCACCCCCGGCCAGGTCGTGGCGATGACCGTGGCCGAGGCGGTGATCGTCGCGTTCGCCGGAGCCGTGCTCGGCACCGTCCTGTACGGCGCGGCGGTCCCGCTGCTCACCGCCATCAGGATCGGCGGGGGACCATGGTTCGCCGGCGACCTGCTGCCGGTCCCTCTCGTGGTGGTCGCGGTGCTGCTGGCCGTACCGCTGCTGGTGGGGGTGTCGGCGATCGTCGGCCTGCGCAGGGTCGTGGTCAGCCCGCTCGGGGTGGCCAAGAGGGAGACGCCGCCCGCGATGCGGTTCGTCAGGGTGATCGCCCTGCTCGCGGTGCTGGCCGCGGTGCCGCTGCTGAGCACGAACGCGGGTGTGGGCGTGGTCGCGGCGGTGCTCGGCCTGGCGTTCCTGTGCATCAACCTGGTCGGCCCCTGGGTCGTCGCGCTGATCGGCAAGGTCACCGCGAAGCGGGCGAGACGCCCGGCGAAGCTGCTGGCGGGGCGCAGGCTGGTCGACGATCCGCGGGCGGCGTGGCGGACGGTCAGCGGTGTCGCGCTGACGGGCTTCGTGGCCGGTTTCCTTGGTCTGCTCAGCCCGGGTGACGCGCTCGCCGGGCGGGTGAGCGACGAGCGGCTCAGGCTCTCCGTGCCGCGGACCGAAGTGGCCCTGGTCGCCGACCAGGCGCGGCGGCGGCTGGAGAAGGCGGGCGTGCGGGCGACGGTGACGAAGGAGAAGACGCTCGTCCTCGCCGCCGTGGGCAGGACGGACGTGGACAAGGCACGCACCGCGCTCGCCGGGCTCGTGCCCGGCCACTCGGCCACCAGCGAGGCCGACGACCAGCACTTCAGCGGGCAACTCCTCGACGACATCGCCACCGGCACCATCGTGGTGCTGTCGGTGTCGTTCCTCGTGGCGATCGCCAGCGCGGGCATCACGGCCGCCTCCTCGGTCCTGGACCGCCGGCAGACCTACGCGCTGCTCAGGCTGGCGGGCACGCCCCTGGAGGTGCTGGACAGGGCGCGCAGCTCGGAGACGCTGGTCCCGCTCGTGGTGATGGGCGGCGGCTCGATCCTGGTGGGCGCGTTCTGCGCCTCGCCGTTCATGCTGGTCTCGCCGAACATCTCGGGCGCGGTCACGCTGGCGGTGTGCGTCGGCGCCGGGTTCGCGGGCGTGGTCGGCGCGGGCGCGCTGAGCAGGCCGCTCCTGCGCTCGGTGACCGAGGACCCCGCTCCGCGTCCCGACTGAGCGCTCCGCGTCCCGGCTGAGCGGGACCGGGGCTCCCGCTGCGCGTCCCGGACGGGCGGGGCCGGGGTCTGCGGCTAACCCAGCACCAGGTCGCGGACGATCGTCAGGGACCGTTCGTCACGCGGGCCCATCACCAGCAGGTTCGTCACCGGCGAGGCCCGCCACAGCTCCAGCCGCTCCTTGATCCTGCCGGGCGGCCCGACCAGCGAGATGCCGTCGGCCAGCTCGTCGGGGATGGCGGCGAAGGCCTCCTGCCTGCGCCCGGCCAGGTAGAGGGCCTGGATGCGCTCGGCGGCCTCGGCGTAGCCCATCCTGCCGATGATGTCGGCGTGGAAGTTGCGCGTCTTGGCGCCCATGCCGCCGATGTAGAGGGTGAGCATCGTCTTCACCCCGTCGAGCGCGGCCCTGACGTCGTCGGTGACCATCACCATGACCATCGCCGCGACCTCGAAGCCGGCGGGGAACCTCCCGTAGAGATCGGAGATCTTCGAGGGGAAGGTGAACAGCGGCAGCCAGCCGTCGGCGATCTCGGTGGCGAGCGCGACGTTCTTGGGCCCTTCGGCGCCGATGTAGACGGGGATGTCCTGGCGCAGCGGGTGCGTGATGAGCTTCAGCGGCTTGCCCAGGCCGCCGGGCAGCGGCAGGGGGTAGTGCGCGCCCTCGTTGGTGACCGGCTCCTCGCGCCGCCACACCTTGCGCATGATCTCGACGTACTCGCGGGTCCTGGCCAGGGGGCGGGGGAACGGCTGGCCGTACCAGCCCTCCACCACCTGGGGCCCGGAGGCGCCGACGCCGAGCAGGAGCCGCCCGCCGGTGAGGTGGTCGAGCGTCATCGCGGTCATCGCGGTGGCCACCGGAGTGCGGGCCGACAGCTGCGCGACCGAGGTGCCGAGCTTGATCCTCGTGGTGCGCGCGCCGTACCAGGCGAGCGGGGTGAAAGCGTCGCTGCCGTAGGCCTCGGCGGTCCAGACCGAGTCGTAGCCGAGCCGCTCGGCCGCCTGGACGACCTCGGTGGCGTCGTCGGCGTGTCGCTGCCAGTAGCCCAGGTTCAGGCCTAACTTCATGCGATACCTCCCGAAATGAGAACAGGTTCTAATATTGTTGAGAGGGGTGTCAATGAGGGATGTTGGGGGAAGTTGAGACCGTGTGCTGATGAAGCGGCTGGGGGGTCTGGCAGTGCTGCTGCTGTTGCTGCCACTCGTCGCCATGCCGGCGAGCGCGGCCGACCAGTCGCGGCCCAACATCGTGCTGATCCTCGCCGACGACCTCGAGTACGGCACGCTGCAGAACTTCCCCGCCATCACCAGCCACCTGGTCCGGCAGGGAGCCTCCTTCGACCGCGCCATCGTCACCAACTCCTGGTGCTGTCCCTCGAGGGCGTCGCTCCTGCGCTCGCAGTACGTGCACAGCCACACCGTGTGGACCAACACCGCCCCTGAAGGCGGCTTCGACCGCTTCCACCTGGCCGGGCTGGAGAACTCCACGGTCGGCGCCTGGATGCGCGGCGCCGGCTACCGCACCGGCCTCATGGGCAAGTACCTCAACCACTATCCGGGCACCAGCGTGCCCGCCACCTACGTGCCGCCGGGCTGGGACCAGTGGGCGGTGCCGGTCAAGCGGCTCTACGAGGAGTACGACTACACGCTCAACGAGAACGGCAGGCTCGTCGAGTACGGCTGGGACGAGGAGGACTACCTGGAGGACGTGCTCGCCCGCAAGGCGAAGGAGTTCGTCAGCGCGCCCGGCACCCAGCCGTTCTTCCTCTACCTGGCCCCCGTCGCCCCGCACAACCCGGCCAACCCCGCGCGCCGCCACGCCGACGCCTTCCCCGACGCGCAGGCGCCCCGGACACCCAACTACAACCAGGCCGACGTCCACAAGGAGCCGCAGTGGCTGCGCGACCTGCCCGAGATCAGCTGGGCGGGCGAAGAACGCATCGACGAGCGCCACCGGGCCAGGCTGCGCGCCATGCTCGGCGTGGACGACCTGGTCAACACCGTCGTCACCGCCCTGCAGGCGGCCGGCAAGCTCGACAACACCTACATCTTCTTCGCCTCCGACAACGGCTTCCACCTGGGCACCCACCGGCTGCGCCTGGGCAAGACCACGCCGTTCGAGGAGGCCGTCAAGGTGCCGCTGGTGGTGCGCGGCCCAGGCGTCGCGCCCGGCTCCACCATCACCGCCCTGACACAGCCGGTCGACTACGCGCCCACCTTCGCCGAACTGGCCGGCATCCCGGCGCCCGCCTTCGCCGAGGGGCGCTCGCTGGTGCCCCTGCTGCGCGGGCTCAACCCGCCGAGCTGGCGGCGCAACGCGCTGATCGAGTTCGCCAGGCCGACCAACCAGGCCGCCAACCGGCAGACGCTGACACCCGCCTACGCGGCGCTGCGCACCGCCACGCACACCTATGTGAAGTACGTGACGGGGGAGACCCAGCTCTACGACCTGACCACCGACCCCTACCAGCTGAACAACCTGGCCGCGACCGCGCCCCCCGAGCTGCTGAGCAACCTCCAGGCCCGCCTGGACGCGATGCGGACGTGCTCGGGCGCGACCTGCCGTACGGCCGACGCCTGGGAGCGCTAGGCGGAGCAGGCCACGGCGGCGGGCAGGTCGCCGGCGACGAACGCGCCGGGGGAGACGCCCATCACGGAACGGAACTCGGCCGTCAGGTGCGACTGGTCGTAGTAGCCCGCGTCGGCGGCCAGCGCGGCCCAGCCGCCGGCGGCGGCGCGGGCCAGCACGCCGCGCACCCGGTCGAGGCGGGCGAAGCGCTTGGGCGGCATCCCCACCCCGCTGGTGAACAGGTCGCGCAGGTGGCGCTCGCTGACGCCGAGGTCCCTGGCCACCTCGGGGACCCTCGCGTACGGCAGGCGGTCGGCGGCGGCCTGCAGCAGCGCGGCCCGCGACAGCTCGGCGGTCGAGCAGGCGGAGAGCCGGTCGAGGAGGGCCGCCTCGACCATGGCCGCCTCGTCGCCAGGAGCGGCCGCCAGTTCCTCGGCCAGCCGGTCGGCCGCGGTGCCCCACAGCTCGCGCAGCGGCACGATCCTGTCGACCAGCTCGCTGACCGGCACGCCGAGCACCGCCCGCGCCCTGCCGGGGCGCAGCCGCACGGTGACGCAGCGGGACAGCTCCTTCGGTGCGAGGTAGGAGGCGCGGGTGCGCGGGCCGAGCACCATGAGGTCGCCGCGCCCGTCGAGTGTGGTGCGGAAGGCCAGCACGGCGGCCGGGTCGGGCTCGCGCACGTGCACCTCGCCCAGGCCGCCGGCCGCCGTCTCGCCGATCCGCTCGGCCCGAACGCTCACGCCACCACCCTAGGTGCCGATTTTTCCTATCGGCGGGCGGCTCCCTGACGGGAGCGTAGGAGGCATGATCCTGGTCACGGGTGCCACGGGCACCATCGGAAGTGAAGTCCTCAGGCGGCTGGCCGCGAGAGGCGAGCAGGCGCTCGCGATGACGCGCGACCCCGCCAAGCTGAGCGCGCGGGCGGTGAAGGCCGACTTCGCCGACCCCGCCTCGCTGGACAGGGCACTCGAAGGGGTGGACACGGTGCTGTCGCTGACGGCCTTCGGGCGTGAGCTGCCCGAACACGACCTCGCCCTGGTCGCGGCGGCCGGGCGGGCCGGCACGAAGAAGATCGTGAAGATCTCGGCGATCGGCACCGGGGAGACCGACGACGAGAAGGACATCCGCTCCTGGCACCACCACGGCGAGCGGGCCGTCAGGGACAGCGGGATGGCATGGACGATCCTGCGCCCGGCCGGGTTCGCCGGTAACGCGCTGATGTGGGCCGACACGGTCAGGGCGGGCGAGCCGATCCCGAACACGACGGGCTCGGGCGGCCAGGGCGTGGTCGACCCGCGTGACGTGGCCGAGGTGGCGGTCGAGGCGCTGACGGGCGGGGCGCACGACGGCATGACCTACGAGCTGACCGGGCCCGAGGTGATCAGCGTGCCCGAGCAGGCGCGCGTGCTCGGGCAGGTGCTCGGCCGGGAGGTGACGACGGTCGAGATCCCGCTGGAGGCGGCCAGGCAGGGGATGCTGGCCTCGGGCGCCGAGCCGCTCCTGGTGGAGGTGGCCATGACGGGGGCCGCGTTCGTCGCGGCGGGCGGTGCCGAGCGGCTCAGCGGCGACGTGGCGGCCGTGCTGGGGCGGGCGCCGCGGCGTTTCGCCGACTGGGTCCGCGACCACCGCGCCGCCTTCGAGTGACCCACCGCCGGACCGCACCGCCGGACCCCACACCCGGACCCCACCCCCGGACCGCGCCGTCGGACCCCGCGTGACCCCGCCGCCCGACCCCAACGCGGGACCGCACTGCCGGACCCCGGCGGGCCGGACCCCGGCGGGCCGGGCGCCGGGTGGTGGGTCAGGCCGGGTGGTGGGTCAGGGAGTCGGAGGCGGTGGTGTGGTGAGGGCCGGGTAGGCGTGCGCCAGGTGGTCGGCGACGGCCTGGGCGGCGCCCCGCCCGTCGCCGGCCGCGGCCAGCTCGTAGATGCGCCAGTGGTCGGCCATGAGCACGTCGGTCCGCCCGGCCGCCTCCACCGCGGCCACCGAGTAGGCGTGGATGGTCTGCCGCAGCGCCCGCATGGTCGCCGCCAGCAGCCGGTTGCCCGACAGCAGCGCCACCCCGAGGTGGAAGGTCACGTCGTGGTCGACGAAGGAGCGGGCGTCGCCGGCCCGCTCCATCTGCTCCAGCGCCGCGCGCATGACCTCGAGGCCCTCGGGCGCGTCGACGTGCTGCACCGCCCACTGCTCGATCATCAGGCGGGTGGCGATCACCTCGCCGAGCGACAGCGAAGCCGTACCGAGGTGGAGCCGGAGCAGGTCGGCCAGCGCGCTCTCCGGTCTGGAGGTGAGCACCGCGCCCGCGTCGGGCCCGCGGCCCGCCTGCGAGGAGACCACGCCGAGCGTCTCGAGCACGCGCAGCGCCTCGCGTACCGACGAGCGGCCGACCTGGAGCTCCTCGGCCAGCCGGCGCTCGCCCGGCAGCCGGTCGCCGACGGTGAGCCCGTCGTCGGCGATGCGCCGCTCGATCCTGGCGATGACGTCCTCGAAGGTCCGGGGCTTCCTCATATGGTCAGACCATACTATGGTCAGACCATACTTTGAAGGGAGTGCCGTGCGAGTCGCCCTGTTCATCACGTGTGTCAACGACACGCTCTTTCCCGGCACGGGCAAGGCCGTGGTGTCCCTGCTGCGCCGCCTTGGGTGCGAGGTCGACTTCCCGCAGGCGCAGACCTGCTGCGGCCAGATGCACCTCAACACCGGCTACCGGGCCGAGGGCGAACGGCTGGCCCGGCGCTTCGCGGAGGTGTTCGACGGCTACGACGCGGTCGTCACCCCCTCGGGCTCGTGCGCGGCGATGGTGCGCGAGCAGTACCCGCGGCTGGGCGTGGCGCCGCCGCCGGTGTACGACCTGTCGGAGTTCCTGATCGACGTGCTGGAGGTGGAGGACGTCGGCGCCGCCTTCCCGCACCGGGTGACCTACCACCCGACGTGCCACTCGCTCAGGGGGCTGCACCTCGGCGACAAGCCGACGCGGCTGCTGCGGCGGGTGCGGGGGCTGGAGCTGGTCCCGCTCCCCGGCGCCGAGGAGTGCTGCGGCTTCGGCGGCACGTTCGCGGTGAAGAACCCGGCGATCTCGGCCGCGATGTGCGCCGACAAGGTCCGCAACGTGATGGACACCGGCGCGGAGGTGCTCTGCGCCGCAGACAACTCCTGCCTCATGCACATCGGCGGCACCATGCGCCGTCAGAAGACGGGGGTGCGGGTCATGCACCTGGCCGAGATCCTGGACGCGAGATGAGCGTCTTCATCGGCATGCCGGGCGACTTCCCGACGAACGCCGCTAAAGCCGTACAGAACTCACAGCTGCGCTACAACCTTCGCAAGGCCACCCACACGATCCGCGGCAAGCGGGCCACCGTGGTCGGCGAGCTGCCCGACTGGCCGGAACTCCGCGCCGCCGGCAAGGCGATCAAGGACCACACGCTGCGCCACCTCGACCGCTACCTCGTCCAGCTGGAGGAGGCGGTCCAGCGGGCCGGCGGCCACGTCCACTGGGCCCGCGACGCCGCCGAGGCCAACCGCATCGTCACCGACCTGGTCAGGCGGACGGGCGAGAACGAGGTCGTCAAGGTCAAGTCGATGGCCACCCAGGAGATCGGCCTCAACGAGCACCTGGCGGCCGAGGGCATCACCGCGTTCGAGACCGACCTGGCCGAGCTGATCGTCCAGCTCGGCGACGACTACCCCAGCCACATCCTGGTGCCCGCCATCCACCGCAACCGCGCCGAGATCCGCGAGATCTTCCTGCGCAGGATGGGCGACGCGCCCCGCGACCTCACCGACGAACCCGCCGCGCTGGCCGAGGCCGCCCGGCTCCACCTGCGCGAACGCTTCCTGCGCAGCAAGGTCGCCATCTCCGGGGCCAACTTCGTGATCGCCGAGACCGGCACCTGCGTGGTCCTGGAGTCGGAGGGCAACGGCCGGATGTGCCTGACCCTGCCGGAGACCCTGATCAGCGTCGTCGGCATCGAGAAGGTGCTGCCCACCTGGCGTGACCTGGAGGTCTTCCTCCAGCTCCTGCCGCGCAGCTCCACCGGCGAGCGCATGAACCCCTACACCTCCACCTGGACGGGATCCACCGAGGGCCAGACCTTCCATCTGGTGCTGCTCGACAACGGCCGCACCACCGTCCTGGCCGACGAGGTGGGCCGCCAGGCGCTGCGCTGCATCCGCTGCTCGGCCTGCCTCAACGTCTGCCCCGTCTACGAGCGCGCGGGCGGCCACGCCTACGGCTCGGTCTACCCGGGGCCCATCGGCGCCATCCTCACCCCGCAACTGCGCGGCCTCGGCTCCGACCTCGACGCCTCCCTGCCCTACGCCTCGTCGCTGTGCGGGGCCTGCCTCGAGGTCTGCCCGGTGGCCATCGACATCCCCGAGGTGCTGGTCGACCTGCGGGCCAAGGTGGCCCACCCGCGCGCCGAGCGGGCCGGCATGCGGGCCGCCGGCTGGGTGCTGGCCAAGGAGGTACGGCTGGCCAAGGCGCAACGCCTGGCCACGCGCTTCCGCAGGCTGGCCCCCGGACGGCTGCCGGGCCCCCTGTCGGCCTGGACCGACACCCGCGACCTGCCGGAGATCCCCGAGGAGTCGTTCAGGGACTGGTGGGCCCGCCAGGAGCGGCGCGGAGAAGGGAAGGCGAGCTCATGAGCGCCCGCAAGGAGATCCTCGACCGGGTGCGCAGGGCCGTGGAGGGCGCCCCCGAGGTGACCGTCCCCCGCGGCTACCGCACCTCGATACCGGTGGACGACCTGGTCGCCCGCTTCGCCGAGCGTGTCGGCGACTACCGGGCGATCGTCCACGTCGTCGCCTCGGCGGAGGTGCCCGCGCTGGTGGCCGAGCTGACGGCGGGCAGGCGCGTGATCGTGCCGCCGGCCGTACGAGGGCAGGGCCCGCTGGCCGTGGCGCAGGCGGTGGGGGAGGAGGAGCTGCTGACGGCCGACGGCGTGGCCACCGGATGCGCGGTCGCCATCGCCGAGACCGGCACCATCGTCCTCGACGCGGGGCCCGACCAGGGCCGCAGGGCGCTGACCCTCGTGCCCGACTACCACCTGTGCCTGGTGCGGGCCGACCAGATCGTCTCCAGCGTCCCCGAGGCGGTCGCCAGGCTCGACCCCGCACGGCCGCTGACCTGGATCAGCGGGCCGTCGGCGACCAGCGACATCGAGCTCAACCGGGTGGAGGGCGTGCACGGCCCGCGCACCCTCGAGGTGATCGTCAGTACCTGATCACCGCCGAGATCTCCTTGACCTCCGGCGCGAACCACAGCTCGGCGTCGGTCATCGCGGCGGCCCTGGCCAGCGCGGAGTCGGCGCGCTCGCGGACCGGCCCCTCCACACCCCACCGGCGCAGCTCGTCGGCGCCGGTGGCCAGCTGGGTGCCACCCGGGCCGATCCACATCAGTTCGGGCAGTTCGCCGGGGGACAGGACGGCGTGCACCCGCCCCTCCCGCAGCGCCCGCGCCACCTGGCCGAAACCCACCGGGCCCGCGTTGTCCCGGTGCCGGTCGAGCAGCTCGGCCCTGCGCCGCTCCAGCCACGTGTCCAGCGCGTTCTCCGCGTCCTGCGTGAACCGGCCGTGGTCGGCGCGGCTGCCGTGCTCCACCATCATCACCCTGTCGGCCGCCTTGGTGCCCAGGTGGTCGCACAGCTGCGAGCGCGACGCCGGCTCGCCCGCCACCACGACCAGCTCGGCGCCGATCCTGCGCACCTGCTCGTCCACCACGTGCGCCACGACCCGCGCGTCGCGCTCCCAGGTCTCCTCGGCCGCCCGCTCGTACACCTTCTGCGACCAGCCGCCCTGCGCCGTCTTCTGCAGGGGCCACTTCTGCGCCTCGACGGTCGCCACCCGCGGCGAGCCGCCGCCGAACACCGTCAGCTCGGCGCCCGCGTGATCGACCACGACCCGTAGGTGCGGGACGTTCTCGCCCCGCGACATCAGCAGCGGCGTCACGTGCGGCAGCGGCGACCAGCGGGCCTGCTCCAGCGGCGGCGGCTCGGCCAGCGACTCGGCCAGCACGAGCTCGCCGCCCGCGGCGAACAGTGCCCGCCCGGGGGCCGGCGCGCCCCAGGCCTCCTCCAGCGCGTCGAGAGTGTCCCGATCGGCCTCCTCCATGCTGTCCCTGAACGAGCGCCACCGCCGCCGCCTGTCCTCCACGTCCGACCCCGCGAGGTAGACCGAGGCGTAGGGGCCATGACGCTCGTACAGCGGACGGATGAAGTCGAGCCTCAACTCACCTCACCACCTCTTCCGCTCGATGCCGACCCCCCAGTGCCTTGGCCACCTGCTCGATGGTGGCGAACCTGGTCCCGCTCGGCAGCCTGCTCACGGCCTCCACCGGGAAGTCGGGAGCCGTTCCGGCCTTCGCGCGGGCCGGCGGGCCGCCACTCCTCCACGTGGGTCGAATCCACCCCGTCGTGCTGCCGGCACTCGTCCAGTCCGGGCCCGTGCTTGTCGCTTTCACATCCCAAGGCGTTCTCATCCTTTCAAGCTGCCCGAATCCCGCCCCTACCCGCGCGGCCCTCACCAAACATGACCTTCCGCGGGCGAAGGCCCGGCCGCAGGCCGCCCGGCCATGCGGCCCTCCCGGGGGCGCGAACGGCCCGCGAAACCGGGACTTGTAGGGTTTCGGCACGCCGTTGAGCACTTAGGGGAAAAGTGAGCGTGTTCGACCCTCGCCTTCGCATCACCACCGACCGGCTGACCCTGCGCGCCTTCCATCCCGAGGACGCCGACAGGATCACGACCATCGTCGAAGCCGGTCACCGTTTCCTCCCGCCGGGCGCCCCCGGCCAGGCCGCCGGCGTCGCCGCCTGGCTGTCCACCGGCGTCCACGAGCTCCAGCGCTCGGGCCAGGGCGTCCACCTGGCCATGGTCGACGGCGACGGCCGTATCGTCGGGGCGATCAGCCTGTTCAGGACCCAGTGGAGCGCGGGCATCACCGAGGTCGGCTACGGCGTGCACCCCCTGTACCGGAGCAGGGGCTTCGCCACCGAGGCGGTCCGCGGCCTGGCCGCCTGGGTGTTCGAGACCACCGAGCTGCGCAGGATCGAACTGCGTGCCAACCTCGACAACGGCCCGTCCGTGCGGGTGGCCGAGAAGTCCGGCTTCTCCTACGAGGGCGTGCTGCGCGCCGCCGAGCTCGAGGACGACGGCGCCCACGACCTGGTCGTGTTCGGCCTGCTGCGCGGATCCACCGGATCGCCCAACGTCTTCCCCGAGGACGAGCTGGTCACCCCGCGCCTGCTGCTGCGCAGGCTCACCGCCGCCGACGTGCCCGACCTGACCGCTACCGCCGCCGACGAGATCACCCAGCGGCGCACCAGCGTGCCCCGCGGCTACACCGAGGAGCACGGCAGGTTCTACGCGCTCATGGCGAGCCCGCAGCACCGCATCAGCGGCGCAGGGATCGTCTGGGCGGTCGTCGAGAGGGAGAGCGGCAGGTTCGTCGCCAGCGTCGACCTGAAGAGCACCGAGTGGGGACACCGCGCCACCGAGGTCGGCTACATGACCGCCCCCTGGGCGCGCGGCAGGGGCTACGCGGGCGAGGCGGTGCTGGCGGTCGCCAGATGGCTGTTCGACAAGCAGGGCTTCCAGCGGCTCCAGCTCCGGGCCGCCGTCTCCAACCTCGCTTCCCAGCGGGTGGCCGAGAAGGCCGGCTTCACGCGGGAGGGCGTGGCGCGCAACGGCGCCGGCAAGGAGGATCTCGTGGTGTACGGGCTGATCCCCGGCGACCTTCCGTGACCCGCCCCGGCCACGAGCGCCCGGGGAGCGTGTCCCTGGACTGACGCCCGCCCCGGACGGAGGATGGCGCGTGACCCGGCTTGCCGTACACACTGGGTCAAGAGGACGGTGAGTCGGATGATCACGGTTATCGGCTGGGACGGATCGCCGCTGTCGGCCAGGGCGACCGACTGCCTGCAACAGGCCACGCTGGTGACCGGTCCCGAACGGGTCCTGCGGCACTTCAAGCTCCCCGTCCCCGGCGGCGAGCTGCTGGCCCTCCTCGACGAGCACCTCGAACAGGGCGAGGGCCCCGCGGTCGTCCTCGCCGACGGCGACCCCGGCTTCTTCGGCGTCGTGCGCGCGCTGCGCGGCCACGGCCTGAAACCGGCCGTCATCCCCGCCAGCTCGCTCGTCACGCGCGCCTTCGCCAGGGCGGGTATGAGCTGGGAGGACGCGCTCATCGTCGCGCCCGAGGGGCCGGGGCAGCTCAACAGGGTCGTCAACGCCTGCCGCGCCCACCACAAGGTCGGGCTCATCGTCACCCCCGGCGTCGGCCCCGCCGAGATCGCCAGGGAGCTGGCCCCCACCACACCGCGCACGCTCATCGTCTGCGAGGACCTCGGCGGGCCCGGCGAGCGCGTCACCCACAGCCGCATGGGCGAGGCCACCACCAGGCCGTGGAAGGACCCCGACGTCGTCCTCGTCATCGACCCGCTCTACCGCGCCGGCGAGCCCGCCTGGGTGGCGGGGGCGGCCCCAGGACCCGACGAGTGGGCCGTCGGCGGCGACCTGCCGTCCGAGGTGAGCGCGTACGTGCTGGCCAAGCTCGGCCCCAGGCTCGGCGACCTCGTCTGGGACGTCGGCGCGGGCTCCGGCGGCATCGCCGTCGAGTGCGCCAGGCTCGGCGCCGCCGTCATGGCCGTCGAGCGCGACGACGAGGCCTGCGCCCGGCTGCGTACCAACGTCATCCGCCAGGGTGTCAAGGTCGCGCTGACCCGCGGCCAGGCCCCGCCCGCGCTCGAGCCGCTCCCCGATCCCGACGCCGTCTACGTCGGCGGCGGCGGCGCCGACGTGATCGTCGCCTGTGCCGCCCGCGTCCCCTCCAGGCTCGTCTGCACGCTCAAGGTCGTCGAGCAGGTGCCCGCCGTCCTCCAGCGGCTGAAAGAGCACGGCTACCGCGCCGAGTGCACCCAGATCCAGGCATCGCGGCTGGTCGTGCAGGCCGACGGCGCCCACGCGCTGGCCGCCGAGGACCCCGTCTTCGTCGTACACGCACGCAGAGTGATCTGTGCATGACCAGCGCGCATCGGATATCCTCGCGTGTCTTGTCTACATAAACCCCAGGTCACAGGCGTGGAGATCCCCTTCATGAAGCCGCCGCTGCTGCTCATCGGGCAGGGCTCGCACGACGACACAGGTGCCGCCGAGTTCGGAAGGTTCGTCCACAGGCTGCGTTGCCGCCTGGAGGACAGCTCCGCCGAGGTCTCGGGCGGCTACCTTGCCAAGGCCAAGCCCATGCTGAGCGAATCCGTCGCCTCCCTCGTGGCCAGGGGCCACCACCGGCTGGTCACGCTGCCGCTCAGCCTCAGCCGCATGGAGGACTTCCCCGCGGCCATGGCGCTGGAGCAGGAGCGGCATCCCACGCTGATGTACGACCACGGGCGTCCCCTCGGGCCCGACCCGCGCGTGCTATCCCTGCTGGCCGAACGGCTGGCCGAGGCTGCCGCCGACATGCCCAGGCTGCGCTCCCTCGACGACGTCAAGCCCCGCCTGCGCGTGGTGCCCTCCATCCCCGTCGAGGAGCCGGCCGAGCACATCGAGCCGGCCGAGACCGCGGTCGTGCTGGTCGGCGAGGGCTCGACCGACCCCGCCGCCAACGCCGAGATCCACCGCGTCTCGCGGCTGTTCTGGGAGACCCACGCCTACGACTTCATGACGGTGGAGACCGCCTTCGTCTCCATCACCCCGCCCGGCGTGCCCGGCGGTCTCGAACGCTGCCGCCGCCTGGGCGCCCGCCGCGTCATCGTCGTGCCGTACCTGCTGTTCGCCGGCGGCATGCTGGAGCGCGTCTGGGCACAGGCACTCGCCTACGGAGCCGGTCACCCCGACCTCGACATCCGCTGCGCCGAGGTGATCGGCGACTGCGAGGTGCTCGCCGACGTGGTCATCGACCGGTACGAGGAAGCACTCGAACTCGCCGAGGGGGTCTCCGCATGACGTTGCAGGACGTGCTCGCCCAGATCACGCCCGCCTCCGCCGCCGCGCTCGCCGACGCCCGCGCCCACCAGAGCCGCCTCACCAAGCCGCCGGGCTCCCTCGGCGCCCTCGAGGAGGTCGCGGTACGGCTGGCCGGCGCGGCCGGCACCTGCCCGCCGCCCATGCCCGAGCCCGCCGCGCTGGCCATCTTCGCCGGCGACCACGGCGTCCACGCGCGCGGCGTCTCCCCCTGGCCGCAGGAGGTGACGCTGCAGATGGTCGGCAACTTCCTGGCCGGCGGCGCGGTCGCCAACGCCTTCGCCGCCCAGGTCGGCGCCTCGGTCACGGTCGTCGACGTGGGCGTCGCCGCGGACCTGCCCGCCGCCGAGGGCCTGCTCTCCCGCAAGGTCGGCTACGGCACCGCCGACCTGTCGGCCGGCCCGGCGATGACCGTCTCGCAGGCCGTCCAGGCGATCGAGGTGGGCATCTCGGTGGCCCGTTCCCTCGTGGCCGACGGCGCCCGCTGCCTGATCACGGGCGACATGGGCATCGCCAACACCACCGCGTCGGCGGCGCTCGTCTGCGCGTTCACCGGCAAGGACGCGGCCGAGGTCACCGGGCGCGGCACCGGCATCGACGACGCCACCCACGCCCACAAGGTGGCGGTCGTCCGCGAGGGCCTGCGCGTCAACGGCCTCACCCCCGCGCCGCACGCGCCGGAGACCGAAGGAAGCGGCGCCGTCCTGCCGCACGACGCCCTGGAGATCCTGGCCGCCCTCGGCGGGTTCGAGCACGCCGCCATCGCGGGCTTCATCCTCGGCGGTGCCGCGGCGCGGGTGCCCGTCATCCTCGACGGCGTCATCGCCGGGTCCGCCGCCCTGGCCGCCGCCGCCCTCGCGCCGGCCGTCGTCGACCACTGCGTGGCCGGCCACCGCTCCGCCGAGCCAGGTCACGCCGCCGCCCTCGACCACCTCGGCCTGCGCCCCCTCGTCGACCTCGAGCTGCGGCTCGGCGAAGGCACCGGAGGGCTGCTCGCCCACCCGCTGGTCTGCGCCGCCGTCCGGGTGATGCACGAGGTGGCGACCTTCGACTCCGCGGGTGTCACGGAGAAGCAGCCCTAGTAATCCGGACCCGGTAGGTTTGCCTCCTGACATACCAATCCTCGCGAACGGGAGATCCGCCGACATGAGCCCCTACCTTCTCGGCCTGCGCCTCTCGGGTCGCCGGGTGCTCGTCGTGGGCGGCGGGCGGGTCGCCCAGCGACGCGTTCCCGCACTGCTCGAGGCGGGCGCCGACATCACCATCGTGTCGACCAGCGTCACCCCCGCCCTCGACGACCTCATCGCCGCGGGGCGCGTCACCTGGGAGGCCAGGCCGTACCAGGTGGGCGACTGCGACGGTGCCTGGCTCGTCCAGGCCTGCACCAGCGACAGGGCGGTCAACACGGCCATCGCCGCCGAGGCCGAGGCCAAGCGGATCTGGTGCGTGCGCGCCGACGACAAGGACGCCTCCGCCGCGTGGACACCCGCCAGCGGCAAGGTCGACGAGATCTCCATCGCGATCACCGCGGGCGGCGACCCCCGCAGGGCCGCGGGCATCAGGGACGCCGTCGTCAGCGCCCTGCGCGACGGCACCGTCGACGCGCGCCGCAACCGCACCAAACCGGTCGGCGTCGCGCTGGTCGGCGGCGGGCCCGGCGACCCCGGGCTGATCACCGTACGCGGACGCCAGCTGCTCGCCCAGGCCGACGTGGTCGTGGCCGACCGGCTCGCGCCGCGGGCCCTGCTCGACGAGCTGGCTCCCGACGTCGAGCTGGTCGACGCGGCCAAGGTGCCCTACGGCAGGTCGCTCTCCCAGGAGAAGATCAACGAGCTGCTGATCTCGCACGCCCGCGAGGGCAGGTTCGTCGTCCGGCTCAAGGGCGGCGACCCCTACGTCTTCGGTAGGGGCGGCGAGGAGATGCTCGCCTGCGCCCGCGCCGGCATCCCGGTGACCGTGGTGCCCGGCATCACCAGCGCCGTCGCGGTGCCCGCCGCGGCCGGCGTGCCCGTCACGCATCGAGGGGTGAGCCAGGAGTTCCACGTGATCTCGGTGCACGTGGCGCCCGACCACCCGCAGTCCACCGTCGACTGGCCCGGACTGGCCCGCTCGTCAGGCACTCTGGTGCTCATGATGGCCGTCGAACGTATCGCTTCCATCGCGGAAACACTCATCCGCGACGGACGTTCGCCGGAAACTCCCGTAATGGTGGTACAGGACGGTACTCTTCCGACCCAGCGGGCCGTCACGGCCACGCTTTCCACCGTGGCCGACCGGGTGGCAGCGGCCAAGATCCGGCCACCGGCGATCGTCATCGTGGGCGACGTCGTGCGGATCGGCCAGGAGGTCGAGATGGTTCGAGCGGAGCGCGTGCCGTGAGATCGGCTGGTGACGCCCCCGAGTCTCTGGGGGAGCAGACCCTCAACTTCCGCGCGATCAGGGACGACGACGGTCCCGACCGCGCGGCCGACGACCAGGCGGACATACGGCAGGCGAACGGGGCGTCGCCGCCGCCCTCCCCGCCGGACGTCCATGACGCGTCGGCCGCCGACGACCACGAGAACGCGGCGGGGGAGACCTTCTTCGCCTTCGCCCGTCCCGCCCGGCACGACCTGCCCCGGGCGGACGACCACGCCACCCTGGACGCCGAGCCCGCCTTCGACAAGCTGGCACCGATCTCCGACGGCTTCGACGCCTTCAGCCCGTCCCGCCCGGCCTCACATCCGGCATCGCGTCCGGCATCGCGTCCGGGATCACCTCCGGCTGCGCACCCGGAATCGCTTACGGCTTCGGGCCCGGGATCACCCCCGGCTGCGCACCCGGAATCGCTTACGGCTTCGGGCCCGGGATCACAGCCGGGACCGCACCCGGTTGCGCCCCCGGCATCGCGTGCGGCTTCGCGCCTGGGTGAGTCGGCGCACCCCATGGAGTTCGACGCGTTTCGGGCCCGGCCGCGGGCGTTCGGTCCAGGGTCTGAGCCCGATCCCGCCGCGTCCGAGCTCCAGGAGGAATCCGGCTCCGCGGAGGACCGTCGTGCCGCCCGCGTCGTGGGGCCTGGCGCCGCAGACCCGACCACCACCGAGTACCCCGCCGAGTCCCCGTCTGCTGACCCGGGCATCGCCGAGTGGCGGCTTGCCGAGGTCGCCACCAGGGCACCAGCTGTCGGCGAGCCCGCCGAGTCCCCGTCGGCTGACCTGGCCGTCGCCGAGTGGCGGCTTGCCGAGGTCGCCACCGGGGCACCAGCTGTCGGCGAGCCCGCCATTGAGGCAGTCTCCGGCGAGGAGTCCACGGCCGCCGACTCGGCCGCCGCCGAAGGGACGCCCGCTGGGGCCGCCTTGGCTACCGGCCTGGTTCCGGCCGAGGCCCCCCTCGCCGCTCCCGATGCGGTGGACACGGGGGAGGCTGCCGCCGGAGCGACCGCCTCTGACGAAGCCGCCGCCGCGGCAATGGCCACCGGTGAGGGTGCCAGCCTCGAGACGCCCGCCAGCGGCGAGGCCACGGCTGACGACGTTCCTGCCATCGGCGTGGTCGCCACGAGCGCGATACCCGCCGGCGAGACCCCTGCCGCTGCGACTCCCGCCGGCGACACACCCGTCGGCGACAACCCCGTCGGCGAGGTGCTCCCCGGTGAGGGCCCTTTCAGTGAGGTGTTCGCCGGTGACAGTCCCTTCGGTGAGACGATCGCCGGGGAGACGCCCGCTGGCGATACTCCCCTCGGCGAGGTGGTCGCCGACGGTGCTTTCTGGGACGAGAACTCCGCCGAAAAGGTGGCTGCCGACGACCAAGCCGTCAGCGAGACGCCTGCCGCTGACGAGACGCTCGACGAGCGCGGGACCGCCGCCTCCCAGGCCGTCACCACCGACGAGATCGCGGATGATTCAACGACCGAGGCCGAGTCGACGGTCGAGGCTGAGCCGGCGTCCGACGCCGAGCCCCTGACCGAAACCGATTCGGTGACGGAGGCCGACTTCGAGGTCGTCACCGATCCCGAGGCTGTGACCGAGTTCGAGGCCGTAACCGACCCTGAAGCCGGGGCCGGTCCCGAGGCCGTGACCGACACCGACGCTGCGGCCGATCCCGAACCCATGGCCGAGTTCGAGCTCATGGCCGAGGTCGCGTCCGTGGCCGACGACGAGTTCGTGGTCGAGAGCGACACCGAGGCCGGTTCCATGGCCGACGACGAGTTGGCCATCGGCGACGGCTCTGCCGTACTCGATGACGAGCCTGCCCTCGGTGACGGCACCGCAGTGGAAGAGGACGAGGCCGTCGGGAGGGTCGTCGAGGAGGATCTGCCCGACGCCGCCGCGCAGGCGCTCACCGCCGCCCTGGACGCGCTCAGGGACGCCGTCGCCGGCCTCAGGTTCGGGCTCGACCTGCCGGGCGCCGAGGAGGCGCGCAAGGCGCAGACCGAGATCCTCACGCAGCTGCATGACTACGTGCTGCCGAGGGTGCGGATGAGCACCGCGCCCGCCCTCATCGTCGTCGCCGGCTCCACCGGGGCGGGCAAGTCCACGCTGGTCAACACCCTCGCCGAGAAGAACGTCAGCCGGACCGGCGTGCGCCGTCCCACCACCGGCATCCCCGTGCTCGCCTGCCACCCCGACGACGAGGGCTGGTTCGCCGACGGCGAGCTGCTCGCGGGCCTGCAGCGCATCGAGCGGCAGAGCAGGGAGGCCGCGCCCGACAGCCTCGTGCTGGTCACCACCGAACGGCTGCCCCAGGGCGTCGCGCTGCTCGACACCCCCGACATCGACTCCGTCGTCGAGGAGCACCACGAGATCGCGCGCCGCATGCTCGACGCCGCCGACCTGTGGGTCTTCGTCACCACCGCCGCCCGCTACGCCGACGCCCCCGCGTGGAACCTGCTGCGCCTGGCCAAGGAGCGCGCCGCCAGGATCGCGATCGTGCTCTCGCGCGTGCAGCCCAAGACCAAGGACGTGGTGCTCAAGCACTTCGTCCGGATGCTCACCGAGTACGGCCTGGGCGACGTCGAGCGGTTCGTCATCGAGGAGTCGGCCGTCACCGACGGCAGGCTGCCCCACGGCGACATGACCGAGTTGCGGCTGTGGCTGGCCGAGCTGTCGGTGGACGAGGAACGGCGGGCGCAGGCCGTCCAGGAGACGCTGAACGGCGTCCTCAACAGCTTCCGCACCCGGGTGCCGGCGCTGGCCAGACACCTGGAGAGCCAGGTGGCCTTCCGCGGCGAGCTGCGCACCGACGTCGACGTCGCCTACTCGGACGCGCTCGCGCACATCGACAACGCCGTGCGCGACGGCAGCCTCATGCGCGGCGAGGCACGCGCCAGGTGGCAGGACTTCGCCGGCTCCGGTGACCTGACCCGCAGCTTCCGCAAGAAGGGCAAACCGGTTCCGACCGAGCGGATCACCGCCTTCCGCGCCGCTCTCCGCACCGCGATCGAGTCGCTCATCACCTCCGCCGCGCATGCGGCGGCCGACGAGGTGGGCGCGCGGTGGCGGCGCCGTACGGAGCTGGGCGCGGGCCTCGACCGGCCCTCGGACGACCTGGCCCGCCGTACCGGCCGGGCGGTCGCCGCCTGGCAGGACCACGTCACCGAGCTGCTGCGCACCGACGGCGTGACCAAACGGTCGGCCAAGGTCGTCTCGCTCGGCGCCGAGTCGTTCGCGCTGATCTTCATGGTGGGCCTGTTCAGCGCCGACGAGCTGCCCCAGAAGCTGCTCAGGAGCCTGCTGGGCGCCGAGGCGCTGCGCAGCATCAGCACCAAGGCGCTCAGCGACCTGCGCGCCAGGATCGTCATGCTGTTCGACGAGGAGGCCATGCGGTACGTGCGGGCGCTCGACGCCGCCGGCATCCCGGACGAGGCCGCCGCGACCCGCCTCTACCAGGCCACGTACAACCTCGAGGTCGCACGATGAGCATCTACTCCACCACCAAGCCCGGCCTGGGAGCCAGGCTGGCCGCGCTGTCCAAGGTCGTGGAGCTGGGGCAGGGGCGTCTCGACGCCACGCTGCTGGCCGACGCCGTCCACCTGCTCACCAGGGCTGGCGAACGGCTCAAGCTGTCGTCCGACCACACGGTGGTCGCCCTGGCCGGTGGCACGGGCAGCGGTAAGTCCTCGCTGTTCAACGCGATCTCGGGGCTCGAACTGTCGCCCACGGGCGTGCGCCGTCCGACCACCGCCCGCACCCATGCCTGCGTCTGGGGACAGGAAGGCGCGGCACCGCTGCTCGACTGGCTGCAGATCCAGTGGCGGCACCGCTTCGCCAGGGCGAGCGCGCTCGACAGGGGCGAGAGCCAGCTGCACGGCCTGGTCCTGCTGGACCTGCCCGACCACGACTCCATCAGAGCCCTCACCGATCCTGAGGCCGACCGGCTGATCGGGCTCGCCGACATGGTGGTGTGGGTGCTCGACCCGCAGAAGTACGCTGACGCCTCCACCCACCGCCGCTACGTCACCGAGCTGGCCGGGCACGAGGCGGTCACCGTGTTCGCGCTCAACCAGTCGGACCGGCTGTCCACCGAGGAGGTGGCCGAGCTGGTCATCGACCTCAACGACCTGCTGCGTCGCGAAGGCGTCAACCATCCGTCGGTGGTCCCCACCTCGGCGGTCACGGGCCGCGGCATCGACAGCCTCAAGGGCGTCATCGCCGACGCCGTCTCCAAGCGCAGGGCCGCCATCCAGCGCATCGACGCGGACGTCGACCGTGTCGAACGCCGCCTCAGCCAGGCCATGCCGGTCGGCGCGGCCCTGTCGGCGCCCTCCACCGTGGACGCGGCCCGCCGCGTCGGGCTGACCGACGCGCTCTGCGACGCGGTGGGCGTTCCGGCGGTCGGCGAGGCCATGGAGAGCGTCTACGCCACCCGCTCGGCCTCCTGGATCTCGTGGCCGTTCGCCCGGATCGGCGCGGCCTTCGGCGGCGACCCGCTCAAGACGCTCAAGCTCGGCGACCTGCGCGAGGAGATCCGCTCGCTGGCCGGAGGGTCGGTCAGCGCCCAGGCGGCCGAGGTCGACAACGCCGTCCAGGCGCTGAGCGACGGCCTCACCGTCGGGATGAACGACGTGTGGCGTTCGGCCGTGCACCACGCGGCCAGGTCGCGCGCGGCGCAGCTGCCCGAGGCGTTGTCCGACGAGCTGTCGGAGGTCGCGCCGCAGCTGGACAAGGTGCCGGTGTGGTGGCGGTTGCTGCGGCTGTGGCAGTACCTGCTCGTCGTCGCCTTCGTCGCGGGGCTGGCGTGGACGGGAGTGGCGCTGGCGTACGGCGTGTTCTCCGCCGGTCGGCTGCCCGAGCCGTTCGCGCTGTTCGGTGACGCGGCGACGCTGCCGTGGGTGGGGTTGATGACCGCTTCGGTGCTGGGACTGGGGGCGCTGTCCGCGATGGCGTCCAGGAACTTCGTGGCGCTCGGGGCGGCGAACGAGCGAGACCGGCTGGAGCGGGAGATGCGCAGGCGGGTCGCGGGCATCGCGGAGACCATGGTGGTGGAGCCCGTGGAGCGGGAGCTGGCCCGCCACCACGAGTTCTACACGGCGATGAAGGCACTGTCGGGCTGAGGTTCCCGGCTGCCCCATCCTCCGGATGCTCGAACGCCCCGGCCGTTTTTGATCAGTATTCACTGACGCCCACGATCAGTTCCCTTAACATCTGATGTGCCCGTGCTCAGCCGGATATCGACAGGGGGCGACGGATGGTCGCGAAGTCCATGACGGCGGGAAGGGCACGGTGACGCTGGTCGCGGGCCGCTATCGGCTGTTGTCGCAGCTCGGCCAGGGTGGCATGGGCACGGTATGGCGGGCGATGGACGAGCTGCTCCGGCAGGAGGTGGCCGTCAAGGAGGTCAGGCTCCCATCGGACCTCGACGAGGCGTCGCGGGCCGAGCTGGGCGAACGCACGCTGCGCGAGGCGCGCGCCGCCGCGACGCTGCGTTCCCATCCGTCCATCGTCACGGTGCACGACGTGGTCCTCGACGACGGACGCCCGTGGATCGTCATGGAGCTGGTCCACGGCCGCTCTCTCGAGCGGGCCGTACGCGACGACGGCCCCCTGCCGCCGCAACGAGTCGCCGCGATCGGCCTGCGCATGCTCGACGCCCTCGCGGCCGCGCACGCGGCGGGCATCCTGCACCGAGACGTCAAACCCGCCAACGTCCTGCTCACCGACGACGGACGGGTGCTGCTGACCGACTTCGGGATCGCCACCATCGCCGGGGACACCGGGATCACGCAGACCGGGATGCTGACCGGCTCGCCTGGCTACATCGCCCCCGAGCGCCTGCGCGGCGAGGTCGACGGCCCGCTCGCCGACCTGTGGTCGCTCGGCGCCACGCTCTTCACGGCGGTGGAGGGCGTGGCGCCGTTCGCCGGCCCGAACCAGGCCGCCGTGCTGGCCGCCGTGCTGATGCAGGAGCCCGCGCCCTTCCGGCTGGCCGGCCCGCTCGCACCCGTGCTGGCCGCGATCCTGGAGAAGGACCCCGCAGGCCGCTGCTCCGCCGACGAGGCGGCCGGCTGGCTGGAGGCCCTCTCGCGGGACGACACCACGACCAGCCCGGCCCTGCGCCGCAGGCGGACCGCGCCGGGACGCCCGTCTCGACGCCTGCGCAGCAGGGTCCTCATCGGTGCCGCGCTCGCGCTGGTGATGACCGTGGTGGTGGGCGTGGTGATCGTGCCCTACCTGTTCCCGAACGTGATCCGGATCCTCGGCTACGCGCTCGCGCCACCTGTCACCTACGCCGCCGTGCCGAAGTTCCTCCCGACGGCGGCGGCCACCCCGCTGATCGCTCGCGACTTCGAGGCGTGCGACCTGCTGAACAGCAACCAGACGCGCTCATTGTTCGGCGGTGCGACGAAGCGCCAGTTCTGGAGCGACTCCTCCTGCAGCTGGAGCAAGGCGGACGGCGCCAACCTGCACATCACGGCGTTCCGCCTGCCGAGCGCCTCGGCGGCCGGCCTCTACCACAAGCAGATGGTCGAGCAGATGAAGGACGAGCCGAAGCGGAACCCGGGGACCAAGCTCCGCAAGGGGCCGGACGTCGGCGACGAGGCGTTGAGCTATACCCGGCGGAGCCCCTACGGGCTCCCGGTCTACCAGAGCTACATCTCCTTCCGGCTGTCGAACGTCGTGGTGGTCATCAACGTCTCGGCCCGGCGGCCCGGCTACGCCACCGCCGATCGGGCGGCCAAGCTCGTCGCCGCGGCCGTCAACAGGCATCGATAGCGACCGGGTTCGTGGTGGTGTTTCGAGGGTCCCGCCGCTCCGTTGTCCACAGCGGCGTCGCGCCCCGGCGCCTTCGTCCCCAGAACCACGCTCGGCCGGCCGGCCACCCACTCCCGCGCGACACCGTGTCCCCAAGCAGCGGGCACCCGGCCCGCTCCACGGGAGGCACGATGAACGACATCTACATCACGCTCACCGGCAATGTCGCAGCCCCGCCCCGCCAGCACGCCTTCGCCGACGGGGCGCGGGTGACCTCGCTCAGGGTGGCGACGAGGCATCGCTTCTTCGACAGGAAGACCCAGGAGTGGTCCGACGGCGACACCGTGTTCTTCGCGGTCCGTTGCTGGCGCACTCTCGGCGACAACGTGGCCCAGTCCTTCCAGGTGGGGCATCCCGTCGTGGTGTGCGGCAAGCTGCGCATCAGGGAGTTCGGGCCCGAGGGCGACCGCAGGTTCATGCCCGAGATCGAGGCCAGCTCGATCGGCCACGACCTGCGCTGGGGCGTCGGCGCCTTCTCCAAGCCCGAACGCTCGGGCGGCATCGGCACGCTGAGCAGGGAGACGAGGGAGAGCCTCGACGAGTCCACGCAGGACTGGGCGATGTCGGGATCGGCGACCGCCCGCGCGCTCCACGGGCGGCCCGCTGCCTCGCGGGACGCGGAGGAGACCTCCGCGCGGCACGTGGAGGAGACCTCCGCGCGGCAGGCGGAGCAGACGGCGCGGGACGACGTGGCGGGCTGGCCTTTCGCCCCTGCTGCTGGTCCTGGTGCTGCCTCTGGCCTTGGCCTTGGCCTGGGTCCCGCCTTCGCCGAGACCGGCGCAGGCATCACCGCAGAGCCGGTCTCCGGACCGGATTCCGTCTCCAGGGCTGAGTCTGTCGATTCCGGGTTCGGGTTCGGCTCTGGGTCGGGCTCGCAGTCCGCATTCGAGGCCGGCTTCCGATCGGGCTCCGCACCAGACGCCCTGCCCGAGTCAGGGTCCGAGGCGGGCTCCAGGACCGGCGCTGATTCCGGCTCCGGGGCCGGATCCGCACGGGGGGCCGGGCGCAGGCCCGGTTCGGCCGTCGCCTCGACCGATGGGGACACGACGACGCTCACGCCGGGGGAGGGCGACGACTCGCCGTCGGAGGAGCCCGGTACGGATCCGGGCGAGGGCCACCCCGCCGGGGCGGGGAAGGTGCGCCTCCTGAACCCTCATGACGCCCCCCAAGCGCCGACGGGCCGCACCCGCCGCGCCAAGGCCGCCTGACCATCCATCCGGCCTCATGTGTCAGGCCCGAGTGCGCCTCGGGCCTGACACCCTTCACCGCACCGCAGTCCGACCCGAATCCACACCCGGCCGAATCCACGGCCCGGTCGAATCCACGGCCCGGCTGAATCCGCAGTCCGGCCGAATCCGCAGTCCGACTGGGGCCGAAGCCGTTGAGGCCCTCGAGTGACGGCCCCGTCGGATGAGGGTGGAGATGGCTGGCGGTGCGGTGCGTTGCGCGGATGGATTCGAATCCCGGCGTCCTGCGTGCGGATGAGCTGCCGGGCGTTCTGTGTGGGGATAGGAGCGCACGGGGTTCTGCGGATGATGCGAATTCCTGGCGGTTCTGCGGGCCCGGTTCCTGGCGGTTCTGCGGGCCCGGGGGTTTACGGGTGGTGCGAACTTTCGGGGTTCTGCGGATGGATACGAACGCCGGGACTCGGCGCGGTTTTCGCCGATGGGCTGTTCGTGGCCGCTACGGTTCGGGACCACAGACGAGGGGAGCAGGTCGACCGGCGCTGCCGCGGGCAGGCCGTCACTCCCGTTGCGTCGCTGTCATGAGCGCTGACGTCGCCGTGGGGCTTGGACGGGCTCTCCTGATATCTGCCGCAATGCGCAGTTGCGGGATGCCGACGAGAGAGGAAGGTGATCCAGGACTTACGGGCCGAAGCCGAGCAAACCGTGAGAGCTGCAGCGGGGGCGGACTCGCGGCCATACTCGCGGATTTCGGGACGTGCACGGCGAAACCGAGGTCGCGGTGGGCGTAGCCGTACGCAGAGAGGATGTCGGGAGGTGGAGGGGGGCACCGGCCGTTCAGTGGCGTCGCGAGTCGCAGTGCGAGCCGCTGAGAGGGGTTGGCCGATGGTGTTCCGTGTCAGATGGCTAGAGCATCTGTCAGGTCCAGGTCACGCCCCGCACCATGGCTGCTCCTTTCCAGCACGGCCCGCCCGCGGAGTGAGCGGTTCCATTCCCGGGCCACCAGACGCAGATGGCCACCTTGCCCAAGGTAGCGGTTCCCGTCGCGCGACGCACACTCCGCAACTATTGTGTTACACATCGTTAGTCGGAGAGGGGGCGAGATGGCAGCGACCAGTCACACCTCGATCAAGCCTCGTGACAGTGTGTCCACACTCGCAGGCCGGTGGCCGTTGCTGGCGCAGCGTCGGCCCCTCGTTGCCTACCTCTGCGGGATCGTCGCGCTCGATCTCGTGGCCATCGCGTTCTTCGCGGTTTCCGGCCCCTATCGCTGGTCGGACGTCCTGATGTTCGCCGCGCTGATGGGGTGCGGCGCGGTGTGCATCGAGGCGACGCGACGCCTCGGCATGCCCGCGGGCGTCTCCCGCGACCTGCTGTCGGCGTGGTGGCTGCCCGTCGCGCTGCTGCTTCCCCCGATCTACGCGCTGCTGGCGCCGATCCTGCTGCAGATGCTCATGCAGCTTCGGGTCAGGGCGACGGTGCTCTATCGGAGGGTCTTCAGCTCGGCGGCCATCGGCCTGGCAGGTGGCGCCGCTTCGGTGGTCTTCCACACCCTGGTGCCCGACATGGCGGTGCTGTCCAAGGGCGCGGGTGTGCCGATCATGCTGGCGGTGGGATGTGCGGTGCTGTTCGCCGTGCTCAACACCACGCTCATCGCGATCGCCGCCCACACCGCCGACCCCGACACCCGCTGGCGCGACGTGCTGTGGGACAGGGAGAGCGCCATCCTCGACATCGTCGAGCTGTGCCTCGGTGTGATCGTGGCGATCGCGTGCGCGCTCAACCTGGCGCTGCTGGCGCTCGCGCTGCCACCTGTCGTCCTGCTGCAACGCAGCCTCCTCCACGCCCAGCTCCAGGCCGCGGCCCGTACCGACCCCAAGACGGGGCTGCTCAACGCGGCGGCGTGGCAGCGGGAGGCCGACACCGAGATCGTGAGGGCCCGCCGTACCGGAGAGACGCTGGCCCTCCTCATCATCGACATCGACCACTTCAAGCGCGTGAACGACAAGCATGGCCATCTGGTCGGCGACCAGGTGCTGATCGGGGTGGCGGCGACACTCCGGAGTCAGCTGCGTGACTACGACGTGGTGGGCAGATTCGGCGGCGAGGAGTTCGTGGTCCTGCTGCCGCGCGCCGACATCACCGAGGCCCGCAGAGTGGCCGAGCGGCTGCGCAGCAGGATCGGCCGCATGGCCGTACCCGTCGACGACGCCTTGATCACCGTGACGATCTCGGCGGGTGTCGCCATCATGAGCATCCACGGCGACGACCTGATCGAACTGCTCGCCGCCGCCGACCTGGCGCTGTACCGGGCCAAGGAACTGGGCCGCGACCGCATCTGCATCCCTGCCGTGCAGCCGGCGCCGCCGTCCGCTCCCGTGGACTCGCCGCCCACCCTCATCGACCCCCCGCCGACCACCCTCATGGACCCACCTCCCGCAGCCTGATCCGTTGAGTGCCATCGGCCGGCACAAGGTCCGGGGTCAGCGGCCGGATCGAATGCTCGGGGCCTGTCGGTCGACCCCGCCGCCTACCGTTCCTGGGGTCGGCAGGCTGATTCGACGCCACGGGGTCACGGGTGGGTGGTGCAAGGGTTTCGCGGACTGGCCTCAGAACCCGGAGTTTCCCGGAGTCGCAGGCTGACCCGCTGGTGACGATTCCCGGTCCGCAGGGACTTTCGCGTGCGGGTGGCGGCCCGCGGGCGGTGGCCGGTTCCGGCACACCCGAACAAGTGAGCACTCCACGTAATCACATGAACTCTCTCGGTTATGTCGGCATCTAACAGATGTCACGCCGACCACGACAGGGGAGGGACATGTACTACGACGACCACCTGGAAGAGGCCGCGTATCGATCGCGTCGGCAGGAGCAGGAGTGGTCGTGGCAGCGGCAGTCGGAGGCGTCCCGGCGGCGGTTGACGGACGAATGGCCCACACTGCCCAGGACTTCCGGATCCTTCTCGGGGCTTTTCCTGCTCGTGATGGTCGTCTGCGCAGGTCTGGCGGTCGCGGCCGGTCTGGGGTACTCGCCGGCGGAGGTCTGGGCCTGGGCCAGCGTTCGCGTCGAGCGCCTCGTCGGCGCGTGGCTGAACGGTTAGCCGGCCAGGCGACGTGCCCGCCGTACGATTGCACGGAGATCGCCCAGCCAGTACGGCGGAAGCCGGTTCGCGCACGCCCTAAGCTAGAAGGCATGCCGGAGTACATCTACACGATGCAGCGCGTGCGCAAGGCGCACGGCGACAAGGTTGTCCTCGACGACGTCACCCTGTCGTTCCTGCCCGGAGCCAAGATCGGCGTGCTGGGCCCGAACGGCACCGGTAAGTCGACGCTGCTCCGGATGATGGCCGGCCTGGAGCAGCCGTCCAACGGCGACGCCAAGCTCATGCCCGGCTTCACCGTCGGCATGCTCCAGCAGGAGCCGCCGCTCAACGAGTCCAAGACCGTCCTCGGCAACGTGCAGGAGGGCGTCGCCGAGACGATGGCGATGCTCCACCGCTACAACGAGATCGCCGAGCAGATGGCCACCGACTACAGCGACGAGCTGCTGGAGGAGATGGGCAAGCTCCAGGACCAGCTCGAGCACCGCAACGCGTGGGACCTCGACTCCCAGCTTGAGCAGGCGATGGACGCCCTGCGCTGCCCGCCGCCGGACGCCGACGTGACGAAGCTGTCCGGTGGTGAGCGTCGCCGGGTGGCGCTGTGCAAGCTGCTTCTCGAGGCGCCCGACCTGCTGCTGCTCGACGAGCCCACCAACCACCTCGACGCTGAGAGCGTGCAGTGGCTGGAGCAGCACCTGGAGAAGTACGCGGGCACCGTGCTGGCCGTCACCCACGACCGCTACTTCCTCGACAACGTCGCCACCTGGATCCTTGAGCTCGACCGTGGCCGCACCTACCCCTACGAGGGCAACTACTCCACCTACCTCGAGGCCAAGGCCCAGCGGCTGAAGGTCGAGGGGCAGAAGGACGCCAAGCGCAAGAAGCGCCTGGAGGACGAGCTGGAGTGGGTCCGCTCCAACCCCAAGGCCCGCCAGACCAAGAGCAAGGCCCGTCTCCAGCGCTACGAGGAGATGGCCGCCGAGGCGGACAAGTACCGCAAGCTCGACTTCGAGGAGATCCAGATCCCGCCGGGCCCGCGTCTGGGCACCACGGTGATCAAGGCCGACGAGCTCACCAAGGGCTTCGGCGACCGCCTGCTGATGGAGGGCCTGACCTTCGACCTGCCGCGTAACGGCATCGTCGGCATCATCGGCCCCAACGGTGTCGGCAAGACCACGCTGTTCCGGATGATCACCAGCAGCGAGACGCCCGACACCGGCTCCATCACCGTCGGCGACACGGTCAAGATCTCCTACGCCGACCAGAGCCGTGGCGGCATCGACGCGAACAAGAACGTGTGGGAGGTCGTCTCCGACGGTCTCGACCACATCAAGGTCGGAAACGTCGAGATGCCGTCGCGCGCCTACATCGCCGCGTTCGGCTTCAAGGGGCCGGACCAGCAGAAGAAGGCCGGCGTCCTGTCGGGCGGCGAGCGCAACAGGCTCAACCTCGCGCTCACCCTCAAGCAGGGCGGCAACGTGCTGCTGCTCGACGAGCCGACCAACGACCTCGACACCGAGACCCTGTCCAGCCTGGAGAACGCGCTGCTCGACTTCCCGGGCTGCGCGGTGATCACCTCCCACGACCGGTGGTTCCTCGACCGCATCGCCACGCACATCCTGGCGTGGGAAGAGGGTTCCAACTGGTTCTGGTTCGAGGGCAACTTCGCCGACTACGAGAAGAACAAGATCGAGCGCCTCGGTGCCGATGCGGCCCGCCCGCACCGCGTCACCTACCGCAAGCTCCACCGCGACTGATCCAGCGGCCAGACGGCAGCCCCCTCCGCGACACATCGGTGCTCCCGGAGGGGGCTTCGTTCGTCCCCGGCCGCCCCTGACGTCTGGGGTTTCCGCACGGGCCCGGCGGGGGTGCGGTGCTGCTCGCCCTCCGGCCCGTACGGCACGCCCTCCCACGCCCACCCGCCGTCGCCGGCCGCCGCCTGTCCAGGGAGACGGCCATCGGGCGCGCGGGCCGACCGCCGTTACGCGGCACCGTGGCCATCCCTGGCCTCGTCCCACCGTGACCACCATGGCCTCTGCCACGGTGAGAGCTTCGGGCCTCGTCCGGGCCGTGACCACCCCTGAATCCAACCACCGTGACCACCTCGGCTGTCCGCCGTGACCACCTCTGGTCTCTTCCGGCCGTAGGCGGGTCAGCAGCGTCATGGTGGGATGCGCAGGGACGGTCGGCCGGACCGGACCTCGACCCCGCAACTCCTCGCCGCCGGGCATTCCCACGTCGTGCGGCGCCTGAAGACCGATCCTTCCTAGCATGGTGCTCATGGCACGCAAGTCCTCCAGCGCGTGGGAGTGGAGCCGCACCGCGCAGACGCGCAAGGTCATGCTGCAGGCGGCCCGAGAGGTGTTCGGCGAGCACGGGTTCGCCGAAGCGAACGTCGCCGACGTGGTCACCAGGGCGGGCTCGAGCGTGGGCAGCCTCTATCACCACTTCGGCGGTAAGGCCGAGCTGTTCACGGCGCTGTGGGAGGACCACCAGGTCGCCCAGGAGCAGGCGTCGGCCTCCAGCGTCGCCAAGGCGAAGCAGGCCGGCGTGGACGACCCCGTCGACCTGCTCGTCACCGGCTCACGCGCCTATCTGGAGGGGGCGTGGGATCGGCGCGACCTGGTCAGGCTGTTCATGGACGGCGACGGGCCGCCGGGTTTCGAGCTGCTGCGCCGTACCAGGGGAAGGCAGTGGCTGCGGCAGAACGCGGTGCTGCTCGGCGCGGGCGCCGAGCCGATCGACAGGCTCACGGTCGCGGTGCTGACCTCGGTGATCGGGGAGGCGGCGAGGGAGGTGGCGATCTGTGACACCGAGGAGGAGGCGCGGCAGGTGATCGAGGCGGCGGTGGTGCTGATCAGGCGGCTCGATCCGGTGGCCGGGGTACGGCCGCCCGATGTCGGGGCATGAGCGGCGGACCTATACGGTGTGGGCGTGGTTGAACGATCCCTCGCGCACGCAAGCAAGCACGTCTTCCCCCGGACAGTCCGTTTCGCGGACATCGATTCGCAGGGGCACGTGAACAACGTCCGTTTCCTCGACTATCTCGAGGACGCGCGGTTCGGGATGCTGGCCATCGACGTGCACAAGGAGGGCGGGGAGACGTTCAGCGGCTTGGTGGTGGCCAGGCACGAGATCGACTATCTGCGTCCGCTGTCGTTCCGGGCCGACCCGGTGCTGGTGGAGACGTGGGTGACGGAGATCAGGCCGGTACGGTTCACTCTCGACTACGAGATCCGGGACGAGGACGAGGTGTATGTGCGGGCCCGGTCGGTGATCGTCGCCTACGACGTGGAGAACGCGGCACCGCGCCGGTTGCGGCAGGACGAGCTGGCCTATCTCCGGCGTTTCACCACGCCCTGAGGCGGCACTCGCGGCACGGCGTCGAGGTGTGTCGCTCTCGGAACAAGAGGGCGTCACACCTCATCTGAGGGACGCCACACCAGTTGGGAGGCGTCGCATCGCACCCACTCAGGAGCGCCGTGCCCGGCCTGGGGATGCCGCCTCATCCGAGGAGCGCCGCGCCCCCGCTCCAAGGACGCCACCACCTCTCCTGAGGGGCGCCGCGTCCCCCTGGGGGACCTGGAAGGGCGCCGGGATCTCGGGTTCTGGCGGCATCAGGCGGGTTGGCGGCGAGCCCCGGGCGATCGGCCGGTGGCCGGCCTGAGGGGGCCGGCCGTTCTTCGGTCAGGTGGTGTGCAGCCAGGCCGCGGTGTCGGGTGGCAGCATGTCGCCGGTGAGGGTGGCGCTCGACAGGATGACGTGATCGTGTGGCGGCAGCCGTACCGGGTCGGTGCCGCAGTTGATCACGCAGGTGAGCTGTCCGCGGGTGAAGAACAGCGCCCCTTCGGAGGCGTCGAGCCATTCGAGCTCGTAGGGGATCGACCGCGTCAGGTCGCGGCGGCAGGCCAGGGCCCTGCGGTAGAACTCCAGCGTCGAGTCGCTGTCGCCGGTCTGCGCCTGGACGCTCAGTTCGCCGAACGCCTGCGGCTGGGGCAGCCAGGCGGCCACCCCGTCCGGCGAGAACCCGTACGGCGAGGCGGTGCCCGACCACGGGATCGGCACCCGGCATCCGTCGCGGCCCGGGAGCTTTCCCTCCGACTGGAAGAAGATCGGGTCCTGCCGCGCGTCGGGTGGAATTTCTTTCACCTCGGGGAGGCCGAGTTCTTCCCCCTGGTAGAGATATGCCGACCCGGGCAGCGCGAGCATGACGAGCAATGCGGCCTTTGCCCTGGAGAGTCCGGTTCCGGGGTCGGCGGTGTCGTAACGGGTGCGGTGCCGTACGACATCGTGGTTGGACAGCACCCACGTCGCGAACGGGACGGTCGCGAGGGTGTCGTCGATGACCTTCCTGAACGCCGTCGGCGACCACGGCGCCTGCAGCCAGGCGAAGTTGAAGCTCTGGTGCAGCTCGTCGGGCCGCACGTAGAGCGCCAGGTCGGCGGCGCTGTCGGTCCATACCTCGCCGACGGCCATCCGCTCGCCGGGGTAGGAGTCGAGCAGCTTGCGCCACTCTCGGTAGACGTCGTGCACCTCGGGCCTGCCCCAGACCGGCGAGGTCGAGGTGAACGACTGGTCGCCCACGTCGGGCAGGCCCTCCGCCTTGTACAGGCCCATCGCCACGTCGATGCGGAACCCGTCGACGCCCCGGTCCAGCCAGAAGCGCAGCACGTCGAGGAACTCCTCGTGCACCTCGCGGTTGCGCCAGTTGAAGTCGGGCTGCTGGGGCGCGAACAGGTGCAGGTACCACTGGCCGTCGGCCGCCTGTGTCCAGGCGGGACCGCCGAAGGTGGACTGCCAGTTGTTCGGCCGGTCGCGGAAGATGTAGCGGTCGCGTCCCTCGCCCGCCAGCGCGGCCTGGAACCACGGATGCAGCGAGGAGCTGTGGTTGGGGACGACGTCGATCAGCACCCTGATGCCCATGGTGTGCGCGTCGGCCACCAGGGCCTCGAAGTCGGCCAGCGTGCCGAACAGCGGGTCCACGCCGCGGTAGTCCGCCACGTCGTACCCGCCGTCGGCCATCGGGGAGGGGTAGAAGGGGGTCAGCCAGATCGCGTCGACGCCCAGCTCTGAGAGGTACGGCAGGCGTTCCCTGACCCCGACCAGATCGCCGACGCCGTCTCCCGAGGCGTCGGCGAAGCTGCGTACGTAGATTTCGTAGACGACGGCATCACGCCACCAGGGGATGTCCATGGGGCGTGTCATGCCCGTTATGCGGGTGAGTTCACCAGGCTCTGCGCTGCCATCACCAGATAGTCCCAGAGGCGGTTCTCCAGCTCCTCCGGCAGCGACAGCTCCTGCACGGCGTCGTGCATGTGCTTGAGCCACGCGTCGCGCTCGGCCTCGCCGATGACGAACGGCACGTGCCGCATGCGCAGGCGGGGGTGGCCGCGCTGCTCGCTGTAGGTCCTCGGACCGCCCCAGTACTGGACGAGGAACCCGCGCAGCCGGTCCTCGGCCGCGGTGAGGTCTTCCTCGGGGTAGAGCGGGCGCAGCAGAGCGTCCTCGGCGACACCCTCGTAGAAGCGGTGGACCAGCCGGCGGAAGGTTTCCTCGCCGCCCACGGCCTCATAAAACGAACCCTCGGTCACGATCTCAGGCTATCCATTCTCTACGGCATGCACGATCACGGCCACCGCGGTCACCGCTGACCGCCCGTCCTCCCACGCTTCTCCAGCGGGACTTCGCCTCCCGCCGTCACGTCAGGGACGTTGACCGCTCCCTTCGACACTCACGAGAAACGTGGCCGATGGACTGCCGATACGGCGCCCAGCTGCGAACAGACGCGCGGCAGTCTGCCGGCCACGTTTCTCCTAGGTAAGCGCTCACGCGGCCAGCGCGATTCCCGCCCCGTCGAGCGCGGCCTTGACGCGCATCCGGAGCTCGCGCGCCACCTCGGCCTGCCTGGACGGAAGCGTCTTGGCCGAGACGCGGAAGATGACCGAGGTGTCGGAGATCTGCTCGATGCCGTAGACGGCCGGCTCCTCCACGATCACGCTCTCGCGGTACTCGGGCTCGTCCCACAGCTCGTCGGCCACCCGCTTGAGCAGGTCGCGGACGGCGGGGACGTCGGCGTCGTAGGCCACCGGGACATCGACGTAGGCGCGCGACCAGCCCTGCGACTCGTTGCCGACGCGGGTGATGGTGCCGTTGCGGATGTACCAGACGCGGCCGTCGGCGTCGCGCAGCCTGGTGACGCGCAGCGTGACCGCCTCGACGGTGCCGATGGCGGCGCCCGCGTCGATGACGTCGCCGACGCCGTACTGGTCCTCCATCAGCATGAACATGCCGGCGATGAAGTCCTTGACGAGCTCCTGGGCGCCGAAACCGATGGCGATGCCCAGGATGCCGACGCTGGTCAGCAGCGGCGCGATGGGGATCGTCAGCCGGTCGAGCACGGTCAGGATCGCGGTGCCCATGATGACGATCGAGGCGACGTGGCGCAGGACCGAGCCCATGGTCTCGGCGCGCTGCTTGCGCCGCTCGTTGAGCAGGGCGTCGATGCCGTCGGTCGCCTGCCCCCTGCGCAGGCGACCGGTGATGGCGGCGCTGGCGGTCGCCCGGTTCACGACGCGCGTGATGAGCCGGTGGGTGAGATTCCTCACCACCACGGCGAGCACGAGGATGAGGACGATCGTGATGACGCTGGCGAGGATGGGAGCCCACGCCCCACCAGGCAGGAAGTCACGAAGGCCCTGGCAGAAGATCGTGTCGCTCTCGCATGCCTTGCTGATGTCGTTGACCACTGAAGCAGGGTCGAACGACGCCGTCGGCGTCTGCGTCGGCGACGGTGTCGGCGTGGCAAGCAGGAACACGAGGTGAATCCCCCTCCGGAAGCGGCTCGGCCGGCAATCTACGGACCAACTACGCCCCAAAAGATACTGCCGGTCGAGCCGGTCGCCGTCACATCACGCCGGGGAAGACGGGTGCGCCGGGCCCCGGGGCCGCGGGGGGCGGGGCCTGGCGAACCGGTGACGGACGACTCGGAGGGGACACGCACCCGGAAGCATGTCCCGACCGTTTCCGGGAGGGATCCCCCGACCGTCCCGCGGGTGGACCCGAAGGACGCTTCTCCGCGTACGGCACGCCTCGGGGGAGCCGCTGTGCCGTACGAGATCGTGGTGCGGGCGCACGCCCGCGCGCAGGTGGAGGTGCACGGGTACCGGCGGGGTGCCCAGAGCCGCCGCGAAGGGCGGACTCTCCGCACCGGACACCCCGCCGGCCCCGTGGGGCCGCGGTCGGGACGGTGAGCCGTGGTGGCTGCGCCCCACCCGGATCACCGCCATGGTCACTCCCCTACCGCGGCGAGCACGCGCGCGACCTTGGTCGCCGCGCCCGCGGGATCGTCGGCCTGGTGCATGGGTTCGCCCCAGGACCAGCAGTAGTACCAGTCGGGCACGCCAGTGGAGGGCTGGCAGGTGACGTTCTCGGCCAGACTTGTCGCGTTCGGGTTGATCACCCTGACGAAGAGGCGTCCGGAGTGCGTCCGAACCATCCTCGCGAGCAATCCGCGAGCATCGAGCTCGGAAACCAAACGCTCCAGGTGCCCGAAGTCGTCGCCCACCCTCTCAGCCTCCCTCTGACCGAATCGTTGCTGGTGAGAGAAAGATGACTCATGACCATGGGAGGGGTCAACGAGCCCGTACCCCCCTCCGGGAGTGCCCTTGACCCTCGTGGGTTGGAAGAAACAGTCCTCTGGAGGACGATCCTTATCCGTAACCTTCAAGGGACCATTTTCTTCCTGTCACTAATGGTTCATAGTTTTCTTGAGGCAGAGTGCATCCCTCCCGCTACTCTGCGTCAGTACAGGTGCCTTGCGGCTCAGAGAGAGGGGCCGGGATGTCCGGCAGGCAGCACAGGGAAACGGAGATCGCCAGGCGGATCCGGGCGAAGGGTCTGGCCACCGGCCGCTCGTGCGCTCAGATCGCCGAGGAGATCCATGAGACCTGTGGTCCCCAGTTCGGCACGACGAGGATCAAGGGGCACCGCCTGGCCCATGGCATCGCGCTGGCCGACGTCATCGAACAGGTGCGCGCGCTGTTCGAGCGTGACCAGAAGCCGGCGCCGGGCATCGGCGAGACGCTGCTGTCGGCCTACGAGAGCGGCCTGAAACGGCCCGGCCCCGAGTATCTGCACTACCTGTGCACCGTCTACCGCGTCGAGCCGATCTCTCTCGGCTACGACGGCCCGTGCATCTGCGGTCACGGTCACCGCATGCCGGGCCTGCGCAGCACCGGCAGCGCCGACGACGACAGGGCCGAGCTTCCCTCCAGGCCGCGCGACCTGTGGCTCAGCCGGGACGGCGGCGGCACGGCGGGCGGCGGCTCCGCGGAGGAAGACGAGAACGTCCTGCGCAGGACGTTGTTAAACCTTCTGGACAAGGCGAGCACCGGCCCCATCGGCGAGCTACCGGCCGAGATCCTGGGCGCCGTGGAGGGCATCCGGCGGCGCATGGACGAGACGCTGGTGATGGCCACGGTCTCGCCGGCGATGCTCGACCAGTGGGAGGAGGCAACGCTCAGCTTCGGCCGGCAGTACACCAGCACACCGCCGCTGCGGCTGCTGTGCGACGTGCTGCTGGAGCTGAGCGCGGTGCGCGCCGCCATGTCGCGCCGCCAGCCGACGGATCTGGCCGAGCGACTGTGCAGGATGGCCGCCCAACTGTCCGGGCTGAGCGGCATGATCATGATCAACATCGGCGACCACAGGCTGGCCAGGGCCTTCTTCCGCACCGGACGCACCGCCGCCGACGAGACGGGCGACCGCGCGCTGCGCGCGTGGATCACCGCCCGCGAGTCGCTGGTGCCGCTCTACTACGGCGACGCCCGCGAGGCGCTCAACCTCGCCAAGAAGAGCCGCGACCTGGCCGGGGCCACCCCCTGCGTCGCACAGGCCATGGCTCCGGTCGTCGAGGCCCGCGCGCTCGCGCTGCTGGCCGGCAACAACGGCAAGAAGGAAGTGGTCGACCAGGCCAAGCGCGCCCTGCAGAAGGCGCGCAACGCCTTCACCCACATGAAGGCCCACGAGCAGGAGGACATCGCCTTCGGCTACACCGAGCGCCAGCTCTACTTCTACCAGGGCGACGTGCTCACCAAGCTGGGGCAGACGATCGAGGCCGACATGGTGCTGGAACAGGCGCTGGAGAAATACTCCGACCACATCCTCGACCAGACGCTGATCAGGCTCGACCGGGCGCAGTGCCGACTCATCGAAGGCGACATCGACGAGGCGCTGGAGGTCGCCATCGACGCGGCACGCCAGCTCAAGCCCGAGTACCGCACCGACTTCATCCTCCGGCCCGCCGTCGAGTTCGCCAGGTCCGTGGAGGCCAACGGAGGCAAGGACCTCCCGGCCCTCCAGGAGTTCTACGAGCTCATGGGAATCGGGGGAAACAGGGCATGACTCTGGTCATCCGGCGATACCGCTGGTCCGACCTCGACGCGATCTACTCCCTGCACCAGGTGTGCTTGGCCCAGGTCGGCATCGTCCCGGGCGACGGGGTCTACTACGACGACGACTTCCCCCGCATCCACCAGGTCTACCTGGGGTGCGGAGGGGAGTTCCTCGTCGGCGAGGTCGACGGCCGCGTCGTCGCGATGGGCGGCCTGCGCCCGCTCGGCGAGGACACCGTGGAGGTGTGCAGGCTGCGTGTGCACCCCGACCACCAGCGGCGCGGGTTCGGGGCGAGGATGCTGGCGGAGCTGGAGGAGCGGGCGCTGATGCTCGGCTTCTCCAGGCTGCGGGGTGACACCACCATGAGCCAGGGAGCGGCTCTCGCCCTCTACGAACGGCAGGGCTGGACGGAACTGTCCAGGCGGCAGGTGGGCGAGCACATCGTGATCTACGGCGAGAAGAGCCTCGCGCCCGTCCTGGCCCCGTGAACGGCGGCGCCCGGCCCGTCGCCTGACGTCATGGGGCCGGGTGGCGTGGGCGGCTCGCCGTACCCCTCCACGCCGCCTGCCGAGGTGGCCGGCGGCGCTTGAGACCCCGGCGGAAACCGGATCAGGGCCGCATGGCCACAAGCCTGAGCCCGGCCCCATCCGACGCTCCCGAGTAGCCGGAAACCCGCCCCGATCCGGCGGCCACAAGCCGCGACCCGGCCCTGTCCGATGACCAGGAGCCCGAAGGCGGCCCGATCCGCCGCTCCCGAGAGAGCCGGAACCCTGACACGGACAGCGGGAGCGAGCCGGGCCGGGCTACGAGAGCCGGATCCCGGACATGGGCAGCCCGAGCGGGCCGGGTGGCCACTGGCGGGCCGGAATCAGGACGCCAGGGCCGGGCGAGCCGGACCGGCCACGAGCAGGCCGGTACCCGGGCCGAGCCGGCGGCCGGCGTTCCGAGCGAGCCGGTGACCGGGGACGTGTGGCCGGAGTGGATCGAAACCGCCGTGCTCGGGTGGAGTGGCGCAGCGCTCCAACGGCCGGTCCACCCTCACCGACCCAGGCCGGCCGAGCTCGCCCAAGCCCCCCGCGCTTTGTCGCCGGCTCCATGGCCCGGAAAGACGCGTGGGCAGCGGAGAGACGACCGGCCATGGATACGCGGCCTGGAGAGCCCACAGGCAGGGAGGCGCCCAGCCGGCGACGACGGCCCGTGGGGAGAGGCGGCCGGCTGGGGTGAGGCGGCCGGCTGGGGTGAGGCGGCCAGGGGAGCGGACCGGGACGGCGGATGACGGGATGGCGTGACCGGTCGATGAAGCTGTCCGGCCGATCGAGACGGGTGGCCGGAAGGTCGACCGGCTGGGGGAGAGATGGCGGGCGGGGAAAGCGGCTGGCGGAGAGAAAGGGCGCGCTGGGGGAGGCGGTTGGCTGACCAAGGCGACCGGCTGGGGGAGATGGCGGGCGGGGAAAGCGGCTGGCGAAGAGAAACGGCGGGCTGGGGAGGCGGTCGGCTGGCGAAGACGACCGGCCGGGGGACAGGGGGCTGACGAAGACCACCGGCGGGGAGAGGCGGGGGTCGAGGGGGGCGATCGGCCGACCGCGACGACCGGCCGGGGATGGGTGGCCGGGGATGACGGTCGGTCGGCCGCGACGACCGGCTGGGGGCGCAGGGGGCCGGGGAAGGCGATGCGCCGGGGCGGTGGCGGGCGGGAGGCGACGGGGGAGGCGAGCCCCGTCCGAGTGCTCGCCGACCCTCCTGCGGGCGGTCATGAACGTTCGGGACCGACTCGAAACGAGGCGGGTGATGCGGAAGGGTCTGAGGTGAATGCGAATTTTGCCGTATTCGCTCGGGGGAGTATTGCGGAGCCCGCGAGGTATGGTCTTCCGCCTGCGTGTAAGTGCAGCCCCTCTGGCCTCCGCCGACGGGTCTGCGCGCGTGAACCGTGATGAGATGCTGCACTGCATGGCAGTGGTGCCCGCTCCCCGACCCCTCCTGGGAGCCGTGCTTCTGTTGTTCGTCAGCGCCGCTTGGGGGTCGGCCTTCCCGCTGATGAAGAGCCTCATCGACGAGCCCTTGCACATGTCGGTGACAGACCTTCTCGCGGAGCGCTACACGATCGCCGCCGTCGTGCTGTGGCTCATCAGGCCCAGGTGCCTGGCCCGCCTGGCGAAGGGCACCTGGTCGCGGGGGATCGTGCTGGGGGTCATGTTCGGGGTCGGCCAGACCATGCAGGCCTTCGCGCTGAACGACCTCTCCTCGGCGGTGTCGGGATTCGCCGTCGGCTGCAACGTCGTGATGACGCCGGTGCTCGCGCTGGTCCTCTTCCGCGTCAGGGTGCCGCGGCGCATCTGGTACGGCGTGGCGCTCGCCCTCGTCGGGGTGACGATCTTCGCGGTGATGAAGGGCGACGGGGTGCGGTTCGCCCCGGTGGCGCTGGGTCTCACGCTGTGCGCGGCCGCGCTGTACGCCTGTCACACTCTCGTGCTCGCCAACTTCTCCAGGTCCAACTACAACGCCTACGCCATCACGGTCATCCAGCTGCTCACGATCGGGCTGCTCAACGGGGCGGCGGCCGTTCCCGACGGGCTGGAGGCGCCGCCGGGGCCGTACGGCTGGCTCAAGCTCGCCCACCTGGCGATCGTGTCGTGCGCGCTCGGCTTCCTGGCACGTTCCTTCGGCCAGCGCCATCTGCACGCGGTGCCGAGCGCCATCCTGCTGTCGTCGCAGCCGCTGTGGGTGGCGGTCATCGCGCTGCTGTGCGACGAGCCGGTCGGGCTGAGCGTGATGGTGGGCGGCCCGTTCATGGCGGCGGCGATGCTGCTGGCCATACCGTCGAAGGGGGAGCCCGTCGTGGTGGGCGATCCGCCCGCGCGGGTGCCGCAGGCGCCGGAGGTCGACGAGAGCCTGCTCAGGGCGGCCAAGCAGGCGGCGGAGGCGCTGGCGTCGCTGCGCGCCCCGGAACCGGAGCCCGCCCGGCCGGCGGCCCCCGTCAACCTCGATCAGGTCAGGGAGTGCTGGATCAGGGCTGCCGAGCGCGACCCGGACGCGGGGCCCTGGTGCTCGCTGGCCCGCAAGGGCGGCGGCGAGCCCGGCATCGAGCGGTTGATCGAGCACGCGACCGGGATCGTCAGGGCCCGGCAGGAGTCGCCGGCGGAAGCGGGATGCCTGACATTTCCGCTCAGCGGACGGTGTTTGTGCGCATTGCGGCCCGCCCCCGCCAGGGAAGCTGAGGTCGAAGAGGCACCAGATATCGGTGTTGTGCGGTAAATCAGACTGCTTCCTTATAGGTCTTGAAGTTTGTCGACATCTCAACTACATGTGTCTTTACCGAACAGGGGAGGACGCATGAAGAGGATCGTCGTCCGGAAACCGGGTACCGCCCGGCTCACCGGCACCGCCTCCGTCATCCACAAGGGGTGACCCGACGTGATGCGCCTCCGTCCAGCGGGGAGTCGACGCCGCTGCTGATGCCGCCGATCGACGCGCACCGGCGAACCCACGGCCCCTACACCGTGGCTGCGGCACTGCTCACCCGGCTGGTACCGGGCGCATTGGAACGTTCCCCTGATCTCGTGTCCGCCCACGACATCGAGATCAGGGCGGCGGTCCCGGCGCTGCGCCCGCTGGTGCCCGCCAGGCGGGTCACCATCGACGCGGACCTGCCCGACGACGAGCGCATCCTGGTGCCCGCGCCCCGCCGTACGTTACGCCTGGCCAACGGGCTGGCCGAGTTCGTCGCGGCTGCGGTGCCCGCCGGAAGCGCGCTGGTGGTCCACAACGTCGCGGAGGCCGACCCGACCGACGTCGAGCTGCTGGAGGTGATGGCCCGCCGCATCCCGGCAGCGCGCCTGCGCCTGGAGCTCCACGACGAGGGGCCCGCGCCCGCCGAGGACGGCAGGAGCACCGCCGAGCTCTGGGAGCTGGTCGACCACTGCGTCCGCGAAGGCTTCCTGCACGCGGTCGTCGAGCTGGGCCGGCGGGGGATGGCCATGACCGAGCCGGGCGGCCCTCCCTGGTGGCGATTCGCGCAGCGGACGGCCACCGCGCTCGGCGGTCTCGGCCGCCAGGAGGAGGCCAGGGACATCTGGGAGCGGGTGCGCAGGAGCAGCCAGGATCCCGCCATGCACGCCGCCGCGGCGTACGGCACCGCGATGCTCGACGCCCGCCACCCCGACCCGGCGCGGCGCGACCTGGGCAGGGCCAGGGGCTGGATCAACCAGGCCGTCGCGATCTCCACCCTGGTGCCCGACCGGGCCTTCAAGCTGGGCTTCGACCGTAACGGGCTGGCGCTGATCGAGCTGCGCGAAGGGCGCCCCGAGAGCGCGCTCGAGCTGGTGGAGTCGGCCATCGAGCTGGCGGCGCGCGAACTGCCGCCGGATCGTCACCCCGTGCACCGGATGGTGCTGCTGGCCAACAGGGCGCAGCTCATGGCGGTGCTCGGCCACACCAAGGAGGCGCTGGAGGACTACGCCGCCGCGATCGCCATCGACCCGGCCTTTCCCGACTACTACCTCGATCGCGGCAACCTGTGGTTCTCGCTCGGCCGCCACGCCGAGGCGCTGGCCGACTACGACAGCGCGATCGCGCTGAGCCCGCCGCTGCCCGAGGCGTACTACAACAGGGCCGAGGTGCGGGTCGCGCTCGGCGAGGAGGAGGCGGCGCTGGCCGACCTGGCGCATGTCATGGAGCTGGATCCCCGCTACGTCGACGCCTTCATCAACCGCGCGGGCCTGCTGGCGGGTCTCGGACGGGACATCGAGGCGATGGCCGACGTCCGGGCGGGGCTGGCGGCCGCGCCGGGGAACCCGCACCTGCTGACGGTGCTGGGCCAACTGGAGACCACGGCGGGGCGCCACGAGGAGGCGGCGCGGGCGCTGGAGGCCGCTCTGGCCGCCGCGCCCGGCCTGGCTGCGGCCTGGGCGGGCAGGGGTGCGCTGCGCTACGAGCGCGGCGACCTGGAGGGCGCGGTCGCCGACCTGGACCGGGCGATCGAGCTGGACCCGCACCCCGACCTCTACGCCAACCGGGCCATGGCGCTGCGGGCCATGGGGCGGGAGTGACCGATTCACCTGCGGGGGCGTTCGACCGGACCGCTGATCGCACACAATAGGAGCATGGGGAGGCTCTTGGGGCGGGTCGCGGCGATCTACGGGAGTCTCGGGGCGCTGTGGTGGGTGGGCATCAGCGCCACCAGGACCGCCACCCGCTGCGGCGACTGGCCGTGCCTGTATCCGACGCTCGGCGCCTACCTGGTGGTGACGATCGTGGCGCTGGCCGCGGCGGTGCCGCTGCTCACCCGCGCCGCCGTGGCCCCTGCCCGCCGGGTGGCCCTGACGGCGGCGGCGGTGCTGCTGGCCATCAGGGGCTTCGGCGAGGCGGTGCCGTCCTCGCCGTCCCCGGTGGTGGAGGCGCTGCGCGCCGGTCTCGCCTTCACGGCCGCCGGTACGGTGGCCGCCGTGCTCTCCTCGCCGGGCCTGGCCAGGCGTTGGCGGGTGGCGGGCTGGCTCGCCGTCGCGGCGCTGCCCCTGTCGGGTCTCGCGGTGGTGTGGACGCGCTACGGGTTCTGAGCGGTCTGGGGGAAGACCTGCACGTGGTCGGGGTCGACCCTGAAACGCACCTCGTCCCCCGGCGCGATGGCCGCGGCGGCGCGCGAGGGCAGGTCGGCGAAGACCGTCACCGGCTGCCCGTGGACCTCGGCCCGCAGGTAGAGCCGCGTGGTGGCGCCGAGGAAGACGCTGACGTCGACCGTCGCCGGCGTCCCCTCGGCCGCCAGCGACACGTCCTCGGGGCGGAACATGCACAGCACGCGGGAGGAGGGGGCGGGGACGTCGAAGACCTTGCCGTTCACCGCGTCCAGCTCCAGCGCGTTCCTGTTGCCGACGAAGCCCGCGGCGAACCTCGTCGAGGGTGAGCTGTAGATCTCGGCGGGCGGCGCGCACTGCTCGATCTCGCCGTGGTTCATCACCGCGACCCGGTCGGAGATGGCCAGCGCCTCGGCCTGGTCGTGGGTGACGAAGACGGTGGTGATCCCGACCTGGTGCTGGATGCGTCGCACCTCGTCGCGCAGCCGGTGGCGTACCTGCGCGTCCAGCGCCGACAGCGGCTCGTCGAGCAGCAGCACCTGGGGGCGTGGCGACAGGGCGCGGGCCAGCGCGACGCGCTGCTGCTGGCCGCCCGACAGCTGGTTGGGCAGCCGGTCGCCCTGCTCGGTGAGGCCGACCAGCTCCAGCATCTCCTCCACCCGATGCTGGACGTTCCGCTCCTTCCGCACGGTCAGCGGGAAGGCGATGTTGCCCCGCACGGTGAGGTTGGGGAACAGCGCGTAGGACTGGAAGACCATCCCGATGGGCCGCTTGCGGGCGGGCACGCCGGTCATGTCCGTGCCGCCGATCCGCAGCCGGCCGCCGTCGAAGGTGGTCAGCCCGGCCACACAGCGCAGCAGCGTCGTCTTGCCGCACCCGGACGGCCCGAGCAGCGCCAGCAGCTCGCCCTGCTCGACGCTGACGCTCACGCCGTTCAGCGCGGTGTGTCCCGCATAGCGCTTGGTGATGCCCTCGAGCACGACGTGACTCAACGCAGGGTCCTTCCGATGGTGGTGACGCGGCCCCTGCCCAGCCGGACGACCAGAGCCGACAGGGCGAACAGGAAGCCGAAGGTGAAGACGGTGACGACGGCCAGGGCGTTGGGGTCGCTGAGCGTGCGCGAGACGAACTGGCGCGCCGACCACAGCGGCAGCGTCTCGTAGCTCACCCCGACGAGGATCTTGGCGAGCGCGAACTCGTTCATGGCGGTGGCCACGACCAGAAGCGATCCGGAGACCACCCCACCCCTGACGGCGGGCAGGACGACTCTGGCGAGCGTCTGCGCAGGGCTCGCCCCGCAGGTGGCCGCCGCCTCGCTCAGCTCGACGGCTCCGGCCGCCAGCAGCGCGCTCTCCACCGCCCAGTACATGAAGGGGAAGGAGATCGCCGCCGTCGCGGCGGCCAGCAGCCAGAAGGTGTGGAACAGCTGGGGCGCGACGGAGGCGGTGACGAGCTGGATGCCCGCGCCGACCACCACCCAGGGGATCGCGAAGGGGATCACCGCGATCGTCTGGATGACCGCGCCGATGCGTGGGTTGCGCACCACCGACCAGTACGCCGCCGGCACCACCAGCAGGATGTCGACGGCCACGACGACCGCCGAAAGCAACAACGACCGGCCGAGCGCCCCGGCGACCTCGGCCCTGGTGAAGAGCTTGGCCCAGTGGGCGAGCGTGTAGCCGTCGGGCAGAGGGGTGTCGGTCCAGCGGGTGGCCAGAGAGTAGAGTAGCGCGGCCAGCAGCGGCAGCGCGAAGTAGGCACCGAGCAGCGTCAGGAAGATCCGGCGGGTCACAGCCACCTCGCAGCGCGTCGCAGCGACAGCCGGTACAGGGCGGTGGCGCCGACGGCCAGCACCATGAGCAGCACCGACAGCACCGCGGCCCGTTCGAAGCCGAACACCGACGACTCCAGCGTGGTGCCGATCTGCAGGGTGATCAGCTTCTGCGATCCGGGCGAGGCGGCCAGCGCGTAGGCCACGGCGTAGACGCCGATCGTCCAGGTGAAGATCAGCAGCCACCCCGCGGTCACGAACGGCGCGAGCACGGGGAGGCCGACGTGGCGCCAGAACTGCCATCGGGTGGCGTGGCAGACCTCGGCGGCCTCCTGCCAGTCGTCCTTCAGCACGCTCAGCGCGGGCAGGGTGAGCAGCACGAACATCGGGATGTTGAAGTACAGGTAGACGATGTTCATCCCGCTGAAGGAGCCGACCGAGGGGAAGGAGATCCCGAGCAGCAGCGTGAGCATCCCGGTGGCGCCGATCAGCGCCACGAAGCCGAACGCCAGCCCGATCCCGGCGAAGTTCGAGGCCACGTTCATGAGCGAGAGCCAGAACGCCTTGCCGCCCAGCCGCATCCTGGTGATCAGCCACGCGGCCGGGGCGCCGAGCGCGGTGGCCAGCGTCGCCTGGACGAACCCGAGCGCCAGCGAGCCGCCGATGGCCCGCAGGTCCAGGGGGCTCTCGATCACCTTGACGATGTTGTCGAGTCCGTAGCCGCCGCCGCGCAGCGCGAAGGTGTCGTGGACCAGGCGCAGCGCGGGCAGCACGAGCAGCGCGAACGTGAAAGCCAGCAGGGGCAGCGCGGGACCCCATTGCGGGAGAAATTCGCGGGTGGAGAATCTTCCCCCGAGACGCGTGGGGGAAGATTCCTCACCTGGGGTGGGCAATGTTGTCACCGCGGCGGATGTTTCCTGCCCCGCAGTCGCGTCTTGCCCCGCGGTCACATGTGGGCCTGCAGTCACGTCTTGCTCCGCAGTCACGTTTCCCGCAGTAACGTCTTGTCCCACAGTCACGCGAGGACCTTCGACTCCCAGTCGGCGACGATGCTTTCGGGATTCACCTGGGTGATCTCGATCTCCTTGACGGGGGCGTAGGCCGACTCGGGCAGCCAGTTGGCCTTCGCGTCGGCGGGCAGCGGGAGATCACCGTTGAGCACCCGGACGGGCCGCGCGCCGAACTTGGCGAACATGGTCTGCGCCTCGTCGGACAGCACGTAGTCGAGGAAGGCCTTGAGGAAGTCGCCCTTGCCGGTGTTGTACTTGTTGATCATGAGCCCGGACGGCGACCAGACCGAGCCGTCGCTCGGGATGATCACCTCGACGTCGACGTTCTTCGCCTTCAGCGCCGCCTGCTGGGCCAGGCCGTTGAAGTCGTAGTTGATCTGGATCGGCGCCTCGCCCTTCTCCAGGGTCTCCTCGCTCATCTTGACCGCGCTGATGTTGCCGGCGTCGGTGAGCTTCCTGAAGTAGTCGTAGGCGGGTGCCAGGTTGTCCACCGAGCCGCCGTTGGCGATCGCGGCGGCCACGACCATGGCCTGCCCGGTGCCCGACGAGGTCGGGTTCTTGATGGCCACCTGGCCCTTGTACTCGGGCTTGAGCAGGTCGGCCCAGCTCCGCGGCGGGTTGGTCACCTTGTCGGTGTTGACGACGAACGCGGGCGCGCCCACGAACGTCGCCACCCAGCCGCCCCTGCCCTTCTGCCAGTCCTTGAGCTTGCCCGCCGAGGGCGGCAGGTACTCGGGTACGACACCCTTGGCCTCGGCGATCGGGCCCCACATCAGGCCGATGTCGCTGGCAGTGCCCACCGGGTTGTCCTTCTCCGCGTCGAACTTGACGATCTCCTCCGACGAGGACATGTCGGTGTCCTTGTGCGCGCAGGTGCCGTTGTGCTTGGCGCAGAAGGCCTTGACCACCTCGCCGTAGTTGGCCCAGTCGGGGGCCAGGCCGTAGGTCGGCAGGTCCTTGCCCTGCTCGGCGATCTTGCTGGTGTCCGGTGCAGCCTGCCAGTCGTAGTCGCCCGAGCCGGACCCGCACGCGGTCAGCGCCAGCGCGGACGCGACCGCCACCACTCCCGAACGGAGATTAGTCATGATTTCCACCCTTCTCAGCACTTTTCGCACCGAATGATGGCCTTCGTCGGGTATCTCGGCGTCGGCCCCCGGGTGAATTCGGGGTGAACTCCTACAAGGCCGGGCTTTCTCGAATGTCTAGTGCAGTGATTCGGGATGGCCAATGCGCATTTGTCTATCGGCGCCATAGGGCGAGCCGTATAACGCCTCTCTATGAGGGGCATCGGTTTTATCCCACTTGTCCGAATCGTGGGGGGACGTGAGGCTTTGCCGTACGAGAAGAAGACTGAGAGAGATGAAAGGAACCCGATGGGGAGTCGATACCTGCTCAACCACATCGGAGGCGAATGGCGTGCCCCCGAGAGCGGGCAGACCCGGCCGAACCTCAACCCCGGCGACCTCTCCGACCAGCTCGGCGACTTCGCCGAGTCTGGCGGGGCGGACGTGGAGCTGGCGGTCGAGGCCGCCACCGCGGCGATGCCCGCGTGGAAGGCGCTTGGTCCGATCAGGCGCGCCGAACACCTGCGGGCCGCCGAGCGCCTGCTGGAGGACAGGGCCGAGGACTTCGCCCAGGCGATCACCCGCGAGCAGGGCAAGCTGCTGAAGGAGGCGCGCGGCGAGGTCAGGCGCGCGCTGGCCATCCTCGACTTCACCGCCGGGGAGGGGCGCAGGCTCAAGGGCGAGACGCTGCCCGCCGAGGAGCCGCGCACGTTCTCCTACACCTTCCGCGCGCCGATCGGCGTCGTCGGGCTCATCACGCCGTGGAACTTCCCGCTGGCCATCCCGATGTGGAAGATCGCGCCCGCGCTCCTCGCCGGATGCGCCGCGGTCTTCAAGCCCTCGCCGTTCACGCCGCTCACCGCAGCCCTGCTCACCGAGGTCTTCGCCGACGCCGGGGTGCCCGCGGGCGTGCTGAACCTGGTCCAGGGGGACATCGCCGCGGGCGAGGCGCTGGTCGCGCACGAGGGCGTGGCCGGCATCAGCTTCACCGGATCGCTGCCCGTGGGCCTGGCCATCCACCAGGCCGGCGCGCCCCGCCTGCTGCGCACCCAGCTGGAGCTCGGCGGCAAGAACGCGGTCCTCGTGCTGAAGGACGCCGACCTGGACAAGGCGGTCAAGGCCACGGTGTTCGGCGCGTTCGGCCAGTCGGGGCAGCGCTGCAGCGCCACCTCCAGGGTCGTCGTGGACGTCGCGGTGAAGGAGGAGTTCCTCGAGCGGCTGGTCGAGCAGGTCGGCGCGCTGCGCGTCGGAGCCGGCGCCGACGAGACGGCCGCCGTCGGACCCGTCGTCAACGAGGCGCGCATGCACGCCTGCCTGGAGGCGATCAAGACCGCCCAGGAGGCGGGCGCCAAGGTGGCCACCGGCGGCGGGCGCGCCCCCGGCAACGGCTGGTTCGTCCAGCCCACCGTGCTGCGCGACGTGCCGTGGGACAGCCAGATCGCCCAGGAGGAGATCTTCGGCCCGGTGCTCTCGGTGATCGACTGCAACGGCTTCGACGACGCCATGCGCATCTCCAACTCGGTGAAGTACGGCATGAGCGGCACGATCTTCACCCAGGACCCGGCCACCATCTTCGAGGCCCTCGAGCGCTTCGAGGCCGGCATGCTCCACGTCAACAGGCCCGGTGTGGGCGCCTACGCGCACCTGCCGCACATGGGAGCCAAGCTGTCGCAGTTCGGCCCGCCCGAGTGCTCGCCGCAGGTCTGGGACTTCTACACCGAGTGGCGGTCGGCGTGCATAAGCTACTGACCGCCGCCGAGGCGGTCGGGCGGTTCGTGACCTCCGGCGCCACCGTCGGGATGGGCGGCCAGAACATCAACCGCTGCCCCATGGCCCTGGTCCACGAGATCATCAGGCAGCGCGTCGGCGGCCTGACCGTCGTGGGCTGCAACCTGTCGCTCCCGCTGGACATGCTGGTGGCCGCCCGGCTCGTGGTGCGCACCGAGCAGGGCACCGGCAACCTGGAGCGATACGGCACGCTGTTCGCCTGGCGGCGGGCGGTCGAGCGCGGCGAGGTGACGGTGGGCGACTACTCCCACCTGGCCATGGCCAGCAGGTTCGCCGCGGCGGCGCTCGGCCTGCCGTACCTGCCGACCAGAAGCCTGCTCGGCACCGACCTGCTGGCCGACATGGTCGCCGCGGGCGTCGCCGTCGAGTCGGTGGACCCGTTCGGCGGCCGGCCGCTGGTGCTGGTCAGGGCGCTGGCCCCCGACGTGGCGCTCATCCACGCCAACCGGGCCGACACGGCGGGGAACGTCGTGATCGAAGGGGTGACCTCGCACGAGGTCGACATGGTGCGCGCGGCCCGGGTCACGATCGTCTCCGCCGAGCAGGTGCTGCCCGCGGGGTCCTTCTCCGACCGCCCCGAGCAGGTGACGATCCCCGAGGCGTACGTGACGGCGGTCGTCGAGCAGCCCTTCGGCGCCTTCCCCACCTCCGTCTACCGCGCCTACGACTTCGCCGAAGCGGAGATCAAGGAGTACCAGGGCCTCGGCCGTGCCGGTGACGAGGCGCTGCGCGAGTGGATCGCGGACAACCTCGGCGCCTCCTTCGAGGAGTACCTCGCCACCAGGGACGCCGACGGAAGGCTCCGCGGGGCACTGGCCGACCGGATGAGGAGCCTGGTGTGACCGTCCTTCCCAGAGAACTGCTCGTCGCCGAGGGAGCGCGGCAGATCCGCGACGGCGACCTCGTGATCGTCGGCACCGGGCTCCCGCTGCTGGCCGCCACGCTCGCGCAGCGGACCCACGCCCCCGGCGCCAAGCTGGTGATCGAATCGGGCGTGGTGTTCCCCAAGGTCGTGCCCACCCCCGTCTCGGTCGTCGACCCCAGGCTCATGCACGGCGCCGCCCGCCACGGCTCGCTGTTCGAGGCGCTCGGCGGGCTCGTGCAGCGCGGGCTCGTGCGCACCGGGTTCCTCGGCGGCGCCGAGATCGACCAGTACGCCAACATCAACTCCACCACCGTCGCGGGCAAACGCCTGCCCGGCAGCGGCGGCGCCAACGACATCGCCAGTCACTGCTCGCAGGTGGTCGTCCTCACCGACCACGAGCGGCGCCGATTCCCCGCCCGCTGCGGCTACGTCACCAGCCCCGGCTTCCTCGGCGGGCCCGGCGAACGGGCCAAGGCGGGACTCGGGCCGCTGCGCGTGAAGGTCGTCACCGACCTGTGCGTCATGGAGGCCGAGGACTGCGCCCTCACCGTCACCGCGCTCATGCCGGGCGCCACCCGGCAGGCCGTCCTGGACAACACGGGTTTCGCGCCCGCGTTCGCCGACGCGCTGGAGACCGTCCTGCCGCCGGACCCCGAGGAGCTTCGCCTGCTGCGCGAGGAGATCGACCCGGCGTGCGTGTACTTTCCCGAAAGGATCGCCCGATGAAGAAGCCGTTCGCCTGGGAGACGGCCATCGCATGGAAGAACAAGGACCGCATCGTCATCCGCGGCTACGACGTCAACGAGCTGACCGGCGCCATCTCCTTCGGTGAGCACTTCCACCTGGTGCTGAAGGGCGAGCTGCCCACGCCCGAGGTCGGCAGGATGACCGAGGCGATCATGGTCAACATGGCCGAGCACGCCATGTCGCCCTCCTCCGCCACCGTCCGGTTCGCCACCGCGGGCGGCGCCGAGCTCAACGCCGCGGTCGCCGCAGGCGTCGCCGGCATCGGCCGCCTGCACGGCACCGCCGACCGTCCTGCCGAGATGTTCCTCGGCGTGGCGGCCAGAGCCGAGCAGGACGGGCTGAGCGACCGCGAGGCCGCCGCCAAGATCGTCGCCGAGATGCGGGAACGGCGCGAGCGGATGCCCGGCTTCCACCACGCCCAGCACATCCGCGACCCGCGCACCGCCAGGCTCATGGAGCTGTCGGACTCCCTGGGCGTCACCGGCAGGTACGTCGCGATCGCCCGCGCGATGGAGGACGCCACCGAGGACGTCTTCGGCCGGCGGATCTGGATCAACGGACCCGGCGCGATGGGATGCATCGGTCTGGACATGGGCTACGAGCCGCTCCAGCTGAAGGCGCTGTTCATCGTGTGCAGGTCGCTGTCGCTCTGCGCGCACTCCATCGAGGAGACGACGCGCGAGAAGGGCTGGCGCGCCTCGGCCAACTCGCCCATGGTGCAGCCGCTGGACCTGTCGATGCAGGGCCCCGACCACTACGACGGCCCGGCGGACCGATCCCTGTCCGGCTGACCCCCTCGGCCTCGGGGCCACTCGGGGCCACTCGGGGCCACTCGGGGGCGCTTGCCGGCACCCGCGCGGGCGCGGATCCAGGTGGCCCCGGAGGCGGCCGTGTCACAGGGACGGCCGTTGTAACATCGGCCGATGAGCACGAGCTTCGCCGCGGCCCTGCGTGACCTGCGCCCGGGCGCGAGCGCACAGGCCGCCGCGATCACCAGGGGAGTGAGCGGGCCCGCCGCCACGGTGCCCTCGCGCACCATCACGCTCACCCACGGCCTCGAACGGCTCCGCTGCGCCTCGCTGCTCAAACCCCTGTACTGCTGGGCCGCCGCGGCACACGTCACCGACCAGGGGTTCTGGCGCGCCCACGCCGAGCCCGCCGTCGTCACCTCCTCCAACAGCGACACCAGGGCGCTCTGGCTGGCCGTCGGGCCCGCGGTGATCCTGTCCGAGATCCACCGGCGCACGGGAGCGGCCTGGACCCAGGGCAACGGCGACCCGTCCCGCTTCGGCTCGGTCGAGGTCGCCGCCGCCGAGGTCGCCACCGCCTACACCGCCCTCGCCCAGGCCGCCCTCGCCGGCGACCCCGTGGCCGCCGAGGTGCTGTCGTGGATGCGGGAGGTGCCCGGGCGGCAGGCGTTCGGCGTGCGGGAGGCGCTGGCCGTACCCGACGCGGCCGTCAAGTGCGGCTGGTACGGCGGAGCCGACGAGAGCTGGCTGCGCACCCACGCCGTCGCCGTCATCCCGCGCGGCGGCACCGGAGTGACCGTGGTCGTCGGCCTGACCGCGCAGCTCTACACCGACGAGCTCGAACGCGAGCTCTACCATGCCAGGGTGGCCCAAGGGCTGCCGGTGGAGGCGGAGCACGAGCGGGCCTGCGGTCCGCTGCTGCGCGCCCTGATGTCGACCGCGCACAACGAGGTGATCGCGTGAGCCTGATGCCTGAGCGACCGGCCCTGCCTGCTCGCTCCCTGCCTGCCCGCTCGCTGCCCGCGAGGTCGCTGCCGGCGCGGCAGCTGCCGCCCCGGGACACGCCGCTGCCCGCCATGGCTCCCCGCGCGCTGCCCGCCAGGTCGCTGCCGGCGCGCGGGAGCAGGGGATGAGGCGGGCCGCTCCGGGCGGGTGCGACGCGTAACGGCCGCGTGCCTGTGCCCGCTCGGCGGGCCGGTGTGCCGGGGGCTCCGCTCGGCGGGCCGGTGTGCCTGTGCCCGCTCGGTGGGTCCGCGGGCCGCGGCGGCTGCGCCCGGTGGGCCCGCGTGCCTCGGGGGCTCCGCTCCGCGGGCCGGCGGGCGTCATGGCGGCGGAGGCGGGCGTCGGCCACCCGGCGCGCTCGCGCGGCCGTGGCCCGACACGCCCGCCGAGCCTGCGCTCGAGGCGGCGAGCAAGGGGTTCTCAGGTCGGATCACCCTGGGATCGGCCAGAAGTGATCTGAGCCGGGCACGCGGCACGCCTCCGCGAGCCCGGGTGTGCGGTAGGGACCAGGCGCCGGATCAGGCCAGGTCGTCGAATTCGCCGTCCTTCATGCCGAGCCGGAAAGCCTCCCACTCGGCCTCGGTGAAGAACAGTCTCGGTCCGTCGGGGTCCTTGGAGTCACGCAGGACGAAGAGCCTGTCCTGGTCGGGCTTGTGAGCGGCGCCGTCCCCGGGCGTGTCGAGGACGGCTACTTCGACGCAGTCCCCGCCATTGCCACCGCTACGGCGGGCCTTACGCCATGTGAGGTCATTCATATGCTCTCCTCCACTTTCGACAGCAAATTTAGACTTGCGTGAACCGGTAAGGCGAGTGACCTGATCACGTCATATCTGCGGGCGATGGACTCGACGTCCACGGGACGATCGGTGACATACCCCTCGCCCGCCGATTCCAGATAGACGAGATCCGGCTCGCCGGGAACCTTCGCGATGACGAAGGCACCGGTCAACCCCGGCACCGCCTGGGCGTCGACAGGGACGACCTGCACGGTGACGTTGGGCAACTCGGCCGACTCCAGCAGCGCGCGCACCTGCCCGCGCATCGTCGCCGCCGAGCCGACCGGCCTGCGGACCACCCACTCGTCCAGCACCACCCAGTACATCGGCGGATCGGGCCGGTGCAGGACCGCCTGCCTGGTCATGCGGGCCGACACCGCCTCCTCCGCCTGCTCCGCCGTGGCGGCGGGCTCCCTGCGGAAGATCTCCCGCGCGTAGTCCTCCGTCTGCAGCAGGCCGGGGATCAGCAACGGCTGCCACGTCTGCAACGTGCGCGCCGTCTGCTCGATCTCCAGCCACGGACGGAACCAGGCGGGGTAGGCCGCCTGCCGTACCAGAGGCCACAGTCTCAGCAGCGACCCGCCGGTCTCGAGCACCGCGTCGGCGCGCTCGGCGAAGTCACGGGACGGCGTGCGCCTGGCCAGCTCGATCGCGCAGACCAGGGACAGCGAATAGCTCAACCGCTCGGCCAACTGCTCCTGGGAGAGGCCCGCACGCGTGCGGAACTCCCTCAGCTCCGAGCCGAAGAACGCCAGCGGGCTGGAGCTCGGATCGAGCTCGCGTGCAGCAGGCATCGGGGGCTCCGGTTCTACAGAGGTTCTACAAAAGCGGGCCGGCGTTCACACACCCCAGGTGTGCGACCGGAATCCATACCTAGAGTAGTCACTTGAATGCAGGCTGGGGTCACGGACCGCGGAATCTCCCCGATCTAAGGATGTGTGGTGCTTATGGGTGCCATCTACACCCAACGGGTGGAAGAAGAACAGATCCAGCAGCTGGGATGGGTGCAGGACCGGCTCGCCGAGGCCGGCAGGCGCGCTCTCCTGGTCAGACACCTCCGGCTGACGCTCCTCCAGAACAGGTACGACCCGCCTGAACACGGCGGGCCCGTGCTCATCGCGGGCCCGCTGAAGATCAGTGTGGACGGCGGGTTCCACGTCGAACACGACGACGGGCGCACCGCCGACTTCCACGACGCCGACCAGGTCGCCGCCTACGTCACCAGCTCAGTCTCCTGATCACCTCGGGCAGCTCCGGCGGGTCGAGCCGACCCGGCAGTGAGCGCAGCTCCTCGGCGCTGAACCAGCCGTGGCCGAGGAAGGCCTCGCTCTCCTCCTCCGTGAGCTCACCCGGCCGCACCCCGGGACGCGCCTCGTCGAAACGGGCGACGAAGAACGGCTCGACCTTCACGTACCGAACGCCCAGCCACGTGAAGTCCCGATCCACCGCGACCCACCTGTCCTGAACCGCGCCACCCGGCAGGCCCGTCTCCTCGGCCAGCTCGCGTCTGGCCGCCTCCAGCGGCGTCTCGCCAGGGTCGAGCCCCCCTCCGGGAGGCTCCCAGATCGCCTCGCCGCTGACCCGGTCGTACCAGTTCATCAGCAGCACCCTGCCGTCCCGATCGAGACACACCACCCGCGCCGCCGGCCGATCACTGCTCACCGCGCCCCCGCGTTCGTCGTCCTCTTGCCCGTGATCGTCGTCCTCTTGTGCGGCCCGCCCGCTGTTGTGCGGCCCGCTTGCTCTTGTGCGGCCCGCCCGCTGTTGTGCGGCCCGCTCGCTCTTGTGCGGCCCGCCCGCTGTTGTGTGGCCCGCCCGCTCTTGCATGGCACGCTCGCTCTCGTACGGCACGCCCGCAACAGGCCACCGTGGTCACCGGTGACCATCCGTCGATCACGCTACTCCAGCAGGACTTCGCGTCTCCCGGCGACGTGGCATCGAGAGCTCGCTCCTTCATCGGCCTTGTCTCCGCCGATCTCGTTGGCGCCGGTCTCGTTCTCTGCCGGCCGTGTCTCCGTGGGTCTCGCCTTCGCCGCCCCCGTCTTCGCCAGTCGCTTTTCGTCGGCCGCGTCTTCATCGGCCTCATCTGCGCCTGCCGGTTTGCGCTCGAAGGGGGTGGGGGTCGGAAAGGTGGTCGGCGTTCGGGCGGGACCGGGTCGGGTGGGCCGGGGAGGTGGTGGGCCGGGGAGGTGGTGGGCGTTCGGGTGGGGCCGGGTCGGGCGGGTCGGGAAGGTGGTCAGTGTTCGGGCAGGCGGGCCGGGGAGGGGGTCAGCGTTCGGGCGGGACGGGGTCGGGTGGGCCAGGGAGGGGAGTCAGGAAAGCGGTCAGTGCTCGGACAGGACCAGGGCGAGCAGGCCGGGGAAGCGGGTGTCGAACTCCTCGCGCCGCAGCCGGTTGAGCCGCCTGGCCCCCTCGTCGCGCTGTTCGAGCAGGCCGACGTTGCGCAGCACCGTGAAGTGGTGGCTCAGGGTCGACTTGGCGACCGGCAGCTCCTTGAACGTGCCGCAGGCCAGCGACCAGTCGGGCACCTCCGCCAGCTCGCGCACGATGGACCGCCTGATCGGGTCGGACAGCGCGTCGAGCGCCGCCTGCAACGAGGCCTCCATGGGGGAGCCGTGGGTCAGCTGGCGTCCTCTGTTCGACGGCTGTCGAACACTCGTGTAACGTTCCATCTCGATCGAACAGCCTACCCGAGAGGTCACGACAGTGATGGACAACGGTCGGATCGGCGTGTGGTACCCCCTGTTCGGCAGGACGCCTGCGCCGGTCGTCCGCGAGGCGGCCGCCGAGCTGGAGGAACTCGGCTACTCCACCCTCTGGGTCAACGAGAACTCCACGAGCAGGGAGCCGTTCGCGAGCGCCGCCCTGCTGCTCGCCGCGACCACGCGGATCGCGGTCGGCACCGGCATCGCCAACATCTGGGCCCGCGACGCCACCGCGATGGCGGCCGGGCGTGCCACGCTCGGTGAGGCCTACCCGGGCAGGTTCGTGCTCGGCATCGGCGTCAGCCACGGCGGCCTCGTCACCGGGCGGGGCCACTCCTACGACAAGCCCCTCACGGCGATGCGCGCCTACCTCGACGGCATGGACGCGGCGGCCGCGGGCATGGTGTCGGGCGGTGACGCCCCCCGGCTGCTGGCGGCGCTGCGGCCCAGGATGCTGGAGCTGTCACGGGACAGGGCGGACGGCGCGCACACCTACTTCGTCCCGCCCGAGCACACCGCCCGCGCCCGCGCGATCCTCGGCAAGGAACGGTTGCTGGTGCCGGAGCTCGCCGTCATCCTGGAGCCCGACCCGGCGAAGGCCCGCCAGGCGGCGCGCGAGCACATGGCCTACTACCTCGCCCTGCCCAACTACGTGAACAACCTGCGCGATCTCGGCTACACCGACGCCGACTTCGCCGACGGCGGCAGCGACCGCCTGGCGGACGCGATCGTGGCCTGGGGCGACGAGCAGGCGGTCGCCGAGCGCGTCCGGGCCCACCTGGACGCCGGTGCCGACCACATCGCCCTGCAACCGCTGACGGCAGGCGGCTTCGACATGGCCGACGGCATGCGGCAACTCACCCGGCTCGCCGACACCCTGGACCTCTGAACCGCCCGCCGGCGCCGCGGTGGACCTTCGAACCGGCCGCTGGTTCCCCGGCGAACGTTGAATCGGTTGCCTGTGTCGCGGTGGGCCTTCGAACCGGCCGCTGGCTCCCCGGCGAACGTTTGAATCGGCTGCCTGTGTCGCGGTGGACCTTCGGATCGGCTGTCGGTGTCGCGGTGGACGGGTGAATCGGCCGTCGGCGCCACAGCGAATCTCTGAACCGGCCGCCGGCGCCGCGGCCCGCCCGCCGACGAGAGCGGCACGGCTGGCGATGCCGGTCACCGTGTCCGCTCGAGGCGGGGGCGCCATCGTCCCCGGACCTGCACAGCCCGCTCCGGCCACCCGACGGCTCGGGCAGGCCGCACGGGTTGTCCCGGCTGAGCCGGTTGTCCCGGCTGGGCGCTTGGCGTCCGCTAGAACGAGCTGGTGCGGTGGCGAGCGCGGAACTCCGCCAGAAGCTCGTCGGTCACCTCCGCGCCGGCCGCCACGGCCTCGTGCACCTCGCGGAAGTAGCCCTCATACCCGGCCGGCGTGTAGAGGCACAGGGCCTGGACCGGCTCCGTCCCAGCGTTGCGGAAGCCGTGCGGGGTGCCGCGTGCGGCGGCGAGCAGGTGGCCGGGGCCGACTGTCACCTCACCGTCGCCGTGGTGCAGGGTCAGGTCGCCGCGCAGGACGTAGAAGTACTCGTCGTGACCGTGATGCACGTGCGGGCGGGCCCCGACCACGCCCCCCGCCAGGGTGAACTCCTCGAACGCGAAGCGGCCGCCGGTGTGCTCGCCCGTCAGCCGGAAGAAGTGGGCCACTCCCGCCACGTCGATCAGCTCGCCGTCCTCGGGGCGACGCAGTAACGGGCGCGGCATCTCGTTGTCGATCATCCCTGCATTATCGGGGACGGCGTCCGAGACGTCCCAGCAGGTCCAGACCGCGGCGCTACCAGCCGCCCTGGGAGGAGCCGCGGGAGGCCTTAGGAACGTGCGTGCCTGGGAGGATGCGCGGCACTCATTCCCTGGGGTTCGCTCGGCCACCATAAGGACCAGCCAGGCCCGCTTGTCATTCGGCGCCAGCCACGCCTGCTCGGCATTCGGACCGCCAGTGCCCTGGCCTGCGAGCGGGTGCGCGCTTTTCGGTCCGGTCCCCAGCGGTCGACGAGGGCGCGGTGTGGCACCGGAGGATCTCCCGCTGCATGATCTCCTCCGGTTCGTGGTCGTCTGTACGGCTCGCACGAGCCCGCTCTCAACGGCGTAGGTCATACGAAGACCGTCGTCTGGCGGCTCCTTCGCCCAGGGATGGGCCCGCGCGGCGGGGATGGGGTGCTTTCGCCCAGGGGTGGGCCCGCGCGGCGGGGATGGGGTGCCTTCGCCCAGAGGTAGGCCACGCGGTGGGGATGGGGCGCCTTCGCCCGGGTGGGGGCCCACGTCGTGGCCGGATGCGGGCTCCTTCGGCCAGGGAAGGCATCTGCGTGGGGTCAGCGCTTCATGGCGCCGTCGGCGATGGCGTCGGCCGCGTCGCCGATGGCCATGCCGACGATCTCCAGGCGCCGGACGAGTTCCCGCTCCTTCATCGCGTCGGCGGTCACCTCCCCCGAGAAGATCCGGGCGATCTCGTACTGGTACATCCGCCGGACGGCGCCTCCCGCCTTCTTGGCCTCCAACGCGTCGTGCACCACCGCCGAAGGCCGGGACGCGAGGTCCTGCACCGCGCTCTCCAGCGCCTCGATACCCACGATCACCTGGTCGAGCAGCGGAGCGAACCTGATCTGATCCGGTACCCGGTACAGGTGCGACTCCCGCACGAAGTCACGCAACGAGTCCAGCACGTCGTCGATGGAGCGGGACAGCCGGAACAGGTCCTCCCTGTCGATGGGTGTGACCAGCGCGTTCTTGAGCTCTTCGACCAGGCGGGCGCGTTCGGTGTCGCCGAAGTGTTCGATGGACCGCATCTGCTCGTGCGCGCCGGTCCTGCCCACCTCGCCGCTGATCATCGCCATGGCCAGCCAGGCGCCCTCCTTGGTCGCCTCCAGCTGTCCGGCGAGCGCGTCGGTGAGGGCACCGTCCATCCGCCCGGCCAGCAGGTCGCGAATCCGGCTCAGCCGTTTCGTCGGGCGCCTGCCGTCCTGCGCCCGGGCCCTGGCCTCACCGGCACTCATCCGTACGCCTCCGGACCGCCACACACCGTTGGCGGCGATGCCTCGTCCTGAAGGCCCGCTGTGCCTTCGAGCCTCTTCGTCGTCCTGGCTCTGTCGTCCCGCGTCGGTCTCTCCCTGCGTCCGTGGCGCCGACTCCATGTCCCACCCTTCCAGACTCCGCCTCCCTGTCCCGGGGCTCCGGCTTCCATCCCGCCACCGGCTCCGATTCGGAACGAACTCCCATACTCGGTCTTCCCGGTCCGGGGCGTCGTTCTCGGGAGTCCGCCGGGTTTCCGGTACCGCCGGGCCCGTTGCTTGCCCACGGCGCCGCCTCGGACCTGCCGGTGGGCGGGGGCGGCACGGTCTCTTCGGGGGTTCGCCGGATGCCCGCTTCTTGATGGCATGCCCAGGGCGCGCCCCGGCCCCGGTTCCACGACACAGCCGTCCATCCTCCGGCTTCGTGCCTTCGGTGCGGTTGCGCGGGCCCGTTCCTGGCCGGCCTTCTCTTCGCGCCTCATCCGAGCTCCCGCAGGGCGAGGGCCGTCAGAGCCGCCAGCAGTCCAGCCGCCGGCAAGGTGAGGATCCAGGCGAGCACGATCTTGACGGCCGCGTACCACCGCACCCTGCCGCTGCCCTGGGCGACGCCCGCGCCGATGAGTCCGCCCGCGATGGCCTGGGTCATGCTCACCGGCATCCCGGCCGCCGCGCACCCGATCACCGTCGCGCCGGACGCCAGTTCGGCCGTCACCCCGTGCAACGGCCGGGACACGATGATCTCCCGGCTGAGCGTACGGCCCGCCTTGGGCATGCCGTACACGGTCCCGAGGCCGAACAGCAGCGCGGCGGTGAACGAGACGGACGGCCCCGAGGTGCCCAGGGCGATCAGGAAGACGGCCAGCATCTTCTGCCCGTCGTTGGCCGCGTAGGCGACGCACTGCAGGAGGAAGCCCGCCCAGTGCCACCGGCGTAGGCCCCGGGCGTCGGTCAGGAGGACGAGCAGCCGGATCACGACCCAGCCGGCCAGCGCTCCGGCGAAGGGCGCCAGCATCCCGACGGCGAGCACGAGCGCCACGGAAGCCGCCGACACCTGGAGTCCGGCACCGAGGCCGGCGCCGGTGAGGCCGCCGACGATGGCGAGGGTCAGGCTGGTGGGCTGCCCGTAGTGGCTGAGTGCCAGGACGACCGCGATGGCCGACAGCACGGCGACGATCATGGCGCGGGAGGCGTCCGGGCCTTCGAAGGAGGCGAGCCGGGTGGCGAAGGTCTGCGCCACGTGCTGGGACACCAGCGGCACCGCGCCGGTCAGCAGGACCAGGGTGAGGACGCCGACGGCGGGCCGGACGGCGGGGAGCTTGAGCCCGGTGGCCAGCAGCGCGCCGCCGTCGTTCATCCCTGACACGACGGCGAACAGGCCGGCGACCACGACCTCCAGGGGCATGCGCTTCACCCAATCCGACGGGCGAAGGGATCACAAGCCCGTCATTCATGATGTCCGATAGAGACGCCGTCGCGGGTCATGGTCGTGTGGCCGGCGAGCCGAAGGCTCCCCGATCACCGACGCGCGGAACACCTGGGCGCGGGGTGGCGAGGGGGCCGCCCGGCGTCGTCCGCCTATGAGGGTCATAGCGAAATCCTGCCTGGTCGCAGGCTGGGCGCCCGGCTAGCGTCCATTACGCCCGATATCTCCAGAAGATCGAGTGGATGATGGACGAAGAGCTCATTCTGCTGAATCCCGGACCAGCCTGTACGTCCCAGCGGGTCAAGGACGCCCTGCTGCGCGGAGACCTGTGCCACCGCGAGCCGGAGTTCACCGAGCTGCTGTTCAGGATCCGCGAGGCGCTGCCCCGCTGCCTGAACCTCGGTGGCACCCACGAGGCCGTCCTGGTCACCGGTTCGGGGACGGCCGCCATGGAGATGGCGGTGATCAGCTCCGTGCGGGAGGGCCGCGCGGTGCTCGTCGTCAACAACGGCGTGTACGGCGACCGCATGATCAAGATCGCCCGCGCGCATGGCATCGCCGTCCACGAGGTCAGGAGCGACTGGACGGTCCCGGCCGACCCGGAGGCGGTGCGGCGCGCGCTCGCCGCGCACGACGACATCGACGCGGTGGTCTGCGTCCACCACGAGACCACGACCGGCCTCATCAACCCGATCAGGGAGATCGGCGAGGTCGTCGCGGGTTCGGGAGCGCTGTTCGTGATCGACGCGATCTCCGGCACCGCGATCGAGGACCAGGACCTGGCGGACGTGCGCATCGACGTGGTCTGCGGCACCGCCAACAAGGGTCTGCACGGCCTGCCTGGCATGGCGTTCATCCTGTGCAGCCCGGCCTCGGTCGCCAGGATCCACGAGGTTCCCGAGCGCAGCCTCTACCTCGACGCGGCCGGCTATCTGAAGAACGACGTGCCGTTCACGCCCGCCGTCCAGGTCTGCTACGCCCTGGACGAGGCGATCGAGGAGTACGAGGCGCAGGGCGGGTTCGCGGCGCGGACCAAGCTGTACCGCGAGCGGGCGGCGCTGGTGCGCGGGCAGTTCGAACGGCTGGGCCTGAAGATCCTCGTCGATGAACGTTTCAGGTCCAACACCGTGACGATGCTTCACCTGCCGGACGGTGTGACGTACCAGGCGCTTCACGACGAGCTCAAGAAGCGCGGCTACGTTGTCTACGCAGGTCAGGGGCGACTGTCGGACGACTTCTTCCGCATCTGCACGATGGGGGAGATCCCCTGGCACCGGCTCGAGCAGCTCGAAACGGCGCTCGGCGAGTCGATCGAGGCAGCAAGGGGTTAACAAGGCATGCAGCTCAACCTGCACCGGCTGTGGATCTTCATGACGGTGGTGGAGTGCGGTGGTTTCTCGGCCGCGGCACAGAAGCTCTACCTGAGCCAGCCGTCGGTGTCGCACCAGGTCAGGCAGCTTGAGCAGGCGTTGCGCGTCACGCTGATCGACCGCAGCGGCGCGCGGATCAGGCTCACGCCCGAGGGCGAGGTCATGCTGGAGTACGCCAGGCGCGTCTTCCTGCTCGCCGACGAGGCGGTGGCCGCCATCCGGCAGGTCTCGGGCCTGCAGGCCGGCAAGCTGGTCGCCGGCGGCACCACCACGGTCGGCACCTACCTGCTGCCGCCGCTGCTGGCCGCCTTCCGCGACCGCCATCCGGGCATCGAGATCGGCATCCGGGTCGGCAACGGCCAGCAGGTCGAGCGCGGGCTGGTGGACGGCGAGATCGGCGTCGCCGTCCTGGCCGGCCAGCCTTCGGCGCCGCAGTTGGTCAGCGAGCCGATCCTGGAGGACAGGCTCGTCGTGATCACCGAGCCGGGCCACCACCTGTCCAGGAGCGGTACGGCGGAGCGGGCCGCGCTGGCCGAGGAGCTCTTCCTCATCCGCGAGCCCGGCTCATCCACGCGTGAGCTGCAGGAACAGGCGATGGAGACGTGGGGCCTCGACAAGAGGACAGAGATCTGGGGCCCCGAGACGATCAAGCAGGCGGTCGCCGCGGGGCTCGGCGTCTCGCTGGTGTCGGAGCACTGCGTGGAGCAGGAGCTCGCCGACGGGCGGCTGGCCGCGGTGGAGGTCACTCCCGCGCCCAGGCCCCGCCCGATCGTGCTGGCCCACCGCCGCGACCGGCTGCTGGGCCCCGCCGAACAGGCTTTCATCGCCATGCTGCGCTCGGTGCGCACATGGCCCAGGTTGAGGAGCGTTTCTTGAGGAGCCGGGCGCAGGTCGTCATCGTCGGCGGTGGCATCGTCGGCTGCAGCGTGGCCAACCATCTGGCCGAGCTGGGCTGGAGCGACGTCGTCGTGCTGGAGCAGGGTCAGCTGTCGTGCGGCACCACCTGGCACGCGGCAGGACTGGTCGGACAGCTGCGCAGTACCGAGAGCATGACCAGGCTGATCAGGTACAGCACCGACCTGTACGCCCGCCTGGAGAGGGAGACGGGGTTCGGCACCGGCTGGAAGCGCTGCGGCAGCGTCAGCGTCGCCCGCACCCCCGAGCGGATGACCCAGCTCAGAAGGACGGCGGCGCAGGCCCGCGCCTACGGCATCGCCGCCGAGGTCGTCACCGCCAGGGAGGCGGGCGAGCTGTGGCCGGTCATGCGCACCGACGACCTGGTCGGCGGCGTGTGGCTGCCGGGCGACGGCAAGGCCAACCCCTCCGACCTCACCCAGGCCCTGGCCCGCGGAGCCCAGCGGCGCGGCGTGGAGGTCGTCGAACGCGCCAGGGTCACCGGCACCGTCGTCAGGGACGGGCGGGTGCGCGGGCAGGGCGCTGGCGGAGTGGATCGTGAACGGCCAGCCGACCAGCGACCTGTGGCCTGCCGACCTGCGCAGGTTCGCGCGCTGGGCGGGCAACGACACCTGGCTGCGCGAGCGGGTCACCGAGACGCTGGGCCTGCACTACGCCATGGCCTGGCCCAACAGGGAGCCGGAGACCGCCCGGCCGCTGCGCCGCTCTCCCGTGCACCACCTGCTGGCCGCGTCGGGCGCCTGCTTCGGCGCCAAGATGGGCTGGGAGCGGGTCAACTACTTCGGGCCGGCCGCGCCGTACACCTTCGGCAGGCCGGGATGGCAGGAGACGGTCGACGCGGAGGTCGGCGCCTGCAGGAGCGAGGCGGCGCTGTTCGACCAGACGTCGTTCGCCAAGTTCACGCTGAAGGGCCCGGAGGCCACCGCGGCGCTGCAGTGGCTGTGCACGGCGGACGTCGACGTGGAGGTCGGCCGGGTCGTCTACACGGGCATGCTCAACGACAGGGGCGGTTACGAGAGCGACCTGACGGTGACCAGGGTGTCGGCCGACGAGTACCTCATCGTCACGGGGTCGGCGCAGGCCACGCGCGACTTCGACCACATCTCCAGGGGCATCGGCGAGCGGCGGGCGGTCCTGGTGGACGTCACCAGCGCCTACGCCGTCTTCGGCCTCATGGGGCCCGAGTCCAGGAACATCCTGCGCACGGTGTCGAAGGCGGAGCTGGGGGAGTTCGGCACCTCGCGGCTGATCGACCTCGGCCACGCCACCGTCCGGGCCAGCCGCGTCACCTACGTCGGCGAGCTGGGCTGGGAGCTCTACGTGCCGGCCGAGTTCGCGGTCACCGTCTACGAGACGCTGCTCGCGACGGGCATCAGGCAGGCAGGCCACTACGCGATCGAGGCCATGCGCCTGGAGAAGGGCTACCGGGCGTGGGGCCGCGAGCTCGGCCCCGACGTCACCCCGGCCGCGGCGGGCCTGCTGTTCACCTGCAAGAAGAGCGCCCCCTTCCGGGGCATGGACCGGATCCACGACGCGCGCGGGACGATCGTGTCGATCACCACGGAGGCGCGTCTGTGGGGAGGTGAATCACTGCTCGCGGACGGCGAGCCGGTCGGCTACGTCACCTCCGCCGCCCACGGTCCCACCATCGGCAGGACCGTGGCGCTCGGCTTCGTGACGGGCACACCGGCCAAGGCCGAGGTGGACTGCGCGGGAGAGAGGTACCCTGCCCAGATCAGCCGCAAGGCGCCCTACGATCCCACCTCCGCGAGAGTCAAGGTATGAACGCCGAGTACGTCCTGACGTTGTCCTGCCCCGACCGCCCCGGGGTGGTCGCCGCCGTGTCTGGTCTGCTGGCCAGAAGCGGCTGCAACATCACCGAGAGCCAGCAGTTCGGCGACCAGGCCGCCGCGCGGTTCTTCATGCGGGTGCAGTTCAGGGCGGGCCTGCCGCACGACGAGCTGAGCGCCGCCTTCGCCACGCTGGCGCCCGAGTGGGGCATGGAGTTCAAGCTGCGCGACCTCGCGGTGAAGCCGCGGGTGCTCATCCTGGTCAGCAGGTTCGGCCACTGCCTGAACGACCTGCTCTACCGGGTCCGCTCGGGGCTGCTCGACATCGAGATCGTCGCCGTCGCCTCCAACCATCCCGACCTGCGGCCGCTCACCCAGTCGTACGGGATCGACTACCACCACCTGCCGGTCACCCCGGAGACCAAGCCGAAGCAGGAGGCGGAGATCCTCGCACTGGTCGAGCACTACCAGGTGGAGCTGGTGGTGCTCGCCCGCTACATGCAGGTGCTGTCGGCCGACCTGTGCGAGAAGCTGGCCGGCCGGGCGATCAACATCCACCACTCGTTCCTGCCGTCGTTCAAGGGCGCCAAGCCGTACCACCAGGCGCACGACCGCGGGGTGAAGCTGATCGGCGCGACCGCCCACTACGTCACGTCCGACCTGGACGAGGGGCCGATCATCGAGCAGGAGGTGGCGCGCGTCAACCACAGCCACACGCCGGACGACCTGGTCGCCATGGGCCGGGACGTCGAGTGCGTCGCGCTGGCGCGCGCCGTCCGGTGGCACGCCGAGCAGCGGGTGCTGCTCGACGGCCACAAGACCATCGTCTTCCCCCGCTGATCCCTGCCGTACGGCAGGCCGGGCCACGGCCACCGTCCCTCACCGGTGGCCGCCCGTCCGTCACGCGTGCTCCAGCGGGACTCCGGCGGGCCGTGCGGACGAGGCGAGGTCAGGGCCGATAGGTGCCGAAGAACCAGAGGTTGCCCTCGGGGTCCTTGCACGCGTACTCCCTGGACCCGTAGGGCTGGTCCGTCAGCTCCATGGTGACGACGGCGCCCGCGGCCACCGCCTTGTCGTGGTGCGCGTCGGGGTCGTCGACGGCGACGTAGACGCCCGGACCGCCGGGCGTGCCCCGCCCGAGCATGATGATGTCGTCGCCGACCAGGATCTCGGCGTGGTCCTTCATCACCTCGTGCGGCTCGAACCCGAAGGCCGCGGTCAGGAAGTCGACGGCGGCCCGGACGTCCTGGTAGCGGGCGAGCGCGAAAACGGTTCTCGTCATGAGAACGAGTCTGTGCCCGCGCCCGCCGGGTGTCTTGGACGAATCTGACCGGGCGTGGCGCCGGCCATCGCGCGGAACTCCCGGTTCATGTGGGGCTGGTCGTAGAAGCCGCACGCCGCCGCCACGCCGGCGAGGTCGGCCCCCGAGCGGAGCAGGCTCATCGCCCGCTCGAAGCGGATCACCCTGGCCGCCGCCTTCGGGGTCAGGCCCACGTGGTCGCGGAAGCGGGCCACGAGGTGGCGGTGGCTCCAGCCGAGCGATCCCGCCAGCCCTGTGACGCCGGCCGTTCCGGACGACTCGACCAGGCGATCCCACGCCCACACCACGCGGGGGTCGGGCGGCGGGGCGGCCAGGATGCGGGCCTGCAGCAGCGCCTCGGCGGCCGCGAGACGGCCGGGCCACGAGGCGAGCTCGCCGAGCCTTTCGACCGCCGCGGGACCCCACGCGGGCAGCAGGTCGTCGACCGGCACCACGAGGTTCGCCAGCCCGCTCATCGGCACGCCGAACAGGCGGCGCGCCCCGAACGGGGTGAGCAGGACCTCCACGCCCTCCGTCGGCGCGGTCATCCTGGTCACGGTGTAGCGGTCGCCGAGGCCGCCCACGAACGAGGTGAGGAGCGCGCCGTCGACCTCCATGGGGGCGCCGAAGGCGAGGATCAGCACCACGCCGGGTGTCGCCACCTCGGTGCGGGTCACCGGATGGTCGTAGCGTTCGCTGTAGGCCCACAGCCGTGTGACGTAGGGGCGCAGGGCGGGGCCTGGCGTGCGCTCGATCGCGGTGAGAACCGGCACCGCCGGGGCGCGGCCGGCCGCCGTCCCGTCCATGCCCCGACCATACCCGGCCGTCCCGGCGTTCGCCCTTCCCCCGAAGGCGCGCGCCCCCGGGGGAAGAGACCGTCAGAGGCCGGTGTGGCGGGCCAGGAAGGTCAGCTGGTCGGCGGCCAGGTCGACGGTCCTGCTCACCGACCGGGCGCCGTGCCCCACCTCGGTCTCGTTGCGCAGCAGGATCGGCGCGCCACCCGCCTGGGCCTGCTGCAGCGCCGCGCACATCTTCCACGCGTGCAGCGGGTGCACCCTGGTGTCGGACTGGAAGACGGTGAACAGCGTCGCCGGGTAGGTGACGCCCTCGCGCACGTGGTGGTAGGGCGAGTAGGCCCACAGCCAGGGGAACTCCGCCGGATCCTCGGCCGAGCCGTACTCGACGTTCCACGTCGCGCCGAGCCCGAACAGCTCGTAGCGGATCATGTCGAGCAGCGGCGCCGAGCACGCCACGGCCGCGTAGAGGTCGGGCCGCTGGGTGAGGGCGGCGCCGACCAGCAGGCCGCCGTTGGACCCGCCCGAGATGGCCAGCTGCGCGGAGGTGGTGACGCCGGTGGCGATCAGGTGCTCGGCGGCGGCGTGGAAGTCGTCGAAGACGTTCTGCTTGTTGGCGAGCATGCCGGCGCGGTGCCAGTCCTCGCCCTCCTCACCGCCGCCGCGCAGGCCCGCGATCGCGTAGACGCCGCCCGCCTCGACCCAGGTCAGGATGGAGGCGGAGTAGCCGGGCGTCATCGAGATGCCGAAGCCGCCGTAGCCGTTCAGGATCGTCGGGCGCGGCCCCTCGCGGTCGACCGGCTCGATCACCAGCATGTGGACCTCGGTGCCGTCCTTGGACCGGTAGACCACCTGCGAGGTCTTGACCGGCGGCACCTCGACCGCGCCCGGGGAGGCGGCCCACAACGTGGTCTCGCCGGTGCGGGCGTCGTAGCGCTGGATGGTCGGCGGCGTGGTGTTGTCGGTGTAGCCGAACCACGCCTCGTGGCCGCCCTCAGGTCGCTCGGAGATCCCGCCGATCGTGCCGAGGCCGGGGGTGGGCACCTCGCCGATCCGCTCGCCGCTCGCCAGGTCGTGCACGGTGATCTCGCTGATCGCGTGACGGGTCCAGCCGACCAGCATGACCGGCCGCTCGAGGTCGTCGAGGATGGCGAAGTCGGTCAGCACCGCCTCCGGGTCCTCGGGGATGAGGTCGGTCCAGACCGACGGGGCGGCGGGGTCGGCGACGCAGACCCGCGCGCGCGGCGCGTCGCGGTCGGTGTGGACGTACAGGCGCCCGTCGCGGCCGAAGACCAGCCCGGTCTGGGCGTCGACGCCCTCCTGGACCACGGTCAGCTCGGGCCGCTCGGCGGGGGAGGCGGTCAGGTCGGCCACCCACAGGTCGTTGCGCGGCGCCGTGCCCTCGGCGGCGGAGATCTGCAGCCAGCGGCCGTCGCGGGAGACCGACACGCCGTAGTAGTTGGTCATCTTCATGCCGTCGCCGAAGATCATCACGTCGTCCTCCGTGGAGGTGCCGACGCGGTGCAGGTAGACGCGGCGGTGGAACTGCGACTCGCCCTCGGGCACCTCGGTGCTCGGCAGGCGGCGCACGTAGTAGAACGCCTCGCCGCCGGGCAGCCAGGCGACGGGGGAGTAGCGGCACCGGTCGATCGGGCCCTCGACCCGCCGGCCCGTCGCCACGTCGACGATGTAGAGCGAGGACTCCTCGTCGCCGCCGACCGAGATCTGGTACGCCAGCAGGCGCCCCTCCTTGTCGGGCTGCACCGCGTCGAGCGTGGTCAGCCCCGAGGAGTCGATGGCCATCGGGTCGATCAGCGCGCGCTCGGTGCCGTCGGCGTCGACGACGTAGTAGACGGCGTGCTCCTGGTCAGGTGTGCGCCGGGAGAAGAAGTGGCGCTCGCCCCGCCACACGGGCACGCCCACCGAGCCGGACCGGAGCAGCTCGGCGATGCGCTCCTTGAACCGCTGCGGCTGGACCTGCGACCGGAACAGTTCCTCCTGCGCCAGCAGCCAGCCCTTCACCTCCGGATCGTCGGAGTCCTCGAGCCATCGGTAGGGGTCGGGCACGGGCGTGCCGTGCAGGTTCTCGACGACGTCGTCTCGGCGAGCTGCTGGGTACATGTCTGAACCCTACCTGTGACGCGTAAAGCCCGAGTAGACCGGGCATATATGACATCGCGCGTCCCTTTGGTCATCAGTAATGGGTGGCGGGGGCATGCCGTAAACGCCAGACTTGGTGAAGGACGGTGCCGTGGTGACCATCCGTTGGACCGTCCGGCGGAGGTCCACGTGACGGAAGCGACCGGGTCCCAGGAGGGACCGCCAACAGGGGTCATGGCCCCTCTGATACCCCTGCGTCGGGGGGTGGCCCCCTGATGCGCCAAGTACTCCTGCTCAACGCCACCTACGAGCCACTGACCACGCTGTCGCTGCACCGAGCAGTCGTGCTGGTGCTGAGGGAGAAGGCCGACGTCGTCCACCGTGACGGCAGGGGAGCGGTGCTGCGCTCCGCCACCTGTACGGTGGACGTCCCGTCGGTGATCAGGCTCAGAAGATATGTCCGTATTCCTTACCGGTCTCGCATCCCCCTGACACGGGCGGCGCTCATGCGTCGTGACGACTTCCGCTGCGCCTACTGCGGGCAGCGGGCCGAGACCATCGACCACGTCATCCCCCGTTCGCGGGGCGGCACCCACACGTGGGAGAACTGCGTCGCCTCGTGCATGCCGTGCAACCACAGGAAGGCCGACAAGTTCCTGGAGGAGCTGGGGTGGACGCTGCGCGTCGCCCCCGCGGTGCCAAGGGGCGCCCACTGGCGGCTCATCGGCGCCCAGCTCGTCGGCGATCCCCAGTGGGCGCCCTACCTGTCCGAGACGGCGGCCTAGCGGCGGCGCGCCGCCGGCTCAGCGTCGCGTGGCCTGCTCGGCCAGGGTGTTGATCCCGTAGAGCAGGCCACCGGCGAGGTCGCCGGCGCTGAAGGCGGTGGCCATCGACATGGCGGCCAGCCTGCACGCCCCGTCGGACAGCCGCCGCCTGGCGTTCTCGCCCGTGACGATCTCCAGGCCGCGGCCCTCGGGGTCGATGAGGATGAGCACCGCGTCAGGCGACTCCTCACCCATCGCGGCGTGCAGGCGCTCGGCGAAGTGGCGCCTGCCGTCCGCGGAGGCGCCGAGGAAGGCGCTGAAGCGCAGCCCGCTGCGCCGTTCGGCGTGCTGCAGCGCCGTGCGGACGTCGTCGGCCTGGGCGGGCGTGAGCGTGCGCATCGCCGTCACCACCCCGCCGAGGCGCCGCCGACGCCTCTGGCCGGCTCGACGGTCTCGGCCTCGCCCACCCAGTCGACCTCGGGCGCGGGCGCCCAGTGGGCCCTGCGGTCGGCGAGCACCAGCCCCGAGGTGCTGACCCCGTGCTCGCTGTGCCCGGGGCCGCCCAGCCACACGACGCCGGGGGGCTCCCCCTTGGCCGTCCTGGACGGCAGCATGACCACCAGGCTGATCAGCAGAAACAGCCCGAGCGAGGTTCCGACGAGGAAACCGAAGATCTCCAGCGCGCTGTCCACACCTCGACGGTAAACCCGCCGCGACGCGCGGACCAGCCCCGTCACCAGACGGGCGGTCTCCGCCTGCCCCAGAAGCCGCCCCGGGCCGCCTCGACCTGCGCCGACAGCGAGATCAGCGTGCCCTCGCCGCCCACCCGTCCCGCCAGCATGACGCCGATCGGCAGGCCGTCGGCGTTCCAGTGCAGCGGGAGGTTGACGGCGGGCTGTCCGCTCACGTTGTAGACCGGCGGGAAGGGGGCGAAGCGCTTCATCCGCTCGAAGGTCTCCTCCGGGTCGCCGCCGTCCTCGAACCAGCCGACGGGGACGGGCGGCTGCGTGACCGTGGGCGTGAGCACCGCGTCGTAGGGGTCGGTCGCCATCAGCGCCATGCGCGTGGCCAGCTGCAGCGACGACTGCGCCTGCAGGAACGCGGGCGCCGGTACGGCGAAGCCGCGCTCGCGCAGCCACGCCGTCAGCGGGCGCAGCAGGTTCTGCCGGTCGAGCGCGACCGGGTGCATGCAGGCGAAGGTGAACCACATCGTGACGAACTGCGGCACCAGGTCGGGCCCGAACGGCGAGGCGATGTCGACGATCTCGTGCCCCAGCCCCTCCAGGGTCTTGCTCGCCGCCTCGTAGGCGGCCAGCACGTCGGGGTGCACCTCGGCCCCCTTCACGACGGGCGTCGCGTAGCGCGCGATCCGCAGGCGGCCAGGCTCCCTGGCCGCGCACTCGAGGAAGGTGCCCTCGTGCGGCGGGGCGAGGTAGAGGTCACCGGGGTTGTTGTGCGCCATCACGTCCAGCAGCGCCGCGGCGTCGGCCACGGTCCTGGCGATCGGCCCGTTGGTCGACAGCCCCGCCAGGTCCGGGATGATCGGGGCGAAGCTGATGCGGCCCCGCGTCGGCTTGATGCCGAACAAGCCGCAGACCGACGAGGGGATCCTGATCGACCCCGCGCCGTCGCTGCCGTGCGCGGCGGGCGCCAGCCCCGCCGCCACCGCGGCCGCCGCGCCGCCGCTCGACCCGCCCGCCGAGCGTGACAGGTCCCACGGGGTACGGCTGGGCGGCGACACGGCGGTCTCGGTGTAGCACGGCAGGCCGAACTCGGGTGTCGCGGTCTTGCCGAGCATGACGGTGCCGGCGTCGCGCAGCCGCTCCACGACCGTGTCGTCGACGGGCGCGACGAAGTCCTCGTAGGTCGCCGAGCCGAACCTGATCGGCACGTCCTTGACCAGGTTGAGATCCTTGATCGGGATCGGCACGCCGTACAGGGGGCCGTGCGGCTCGGTGAGCGCGCGCGCCTGGGCGAGCGCGCGCTCGGCCGTCACCGTGACATAGGCGCCGACCTGCGGGTCGATCCGCTCGATGCGCTCGAGGTAGTGTTCAACGATCTCAACTGGTGAGATTTCCCGGCGCCTGACGGCTTCCGCCTGCTCACGAGCGGTGAGATCATGTATGTGCGCCACGAACCGCAGAGTAGGCCGAGTTGTCTAGAGAAGAAAAGAGGTAGATACCCCGAATTCCGGTGGTAAACGCGGTGACGTGGGCCATAAAACTATGGACGCGCCAGCAGTAGGCACCGGCCGGGGCCTCGGCTACCGTTTGTAGCGTGGACTCCGCTAAGCAGCGCGAAGACGGTAACACTACGTCACCGATCTGGGTGAGTGACAGGCCTGCCGACGACGAGGGCACCGCCGCCGACCACTCCACACCCACCTCAACGTACGCGCCGGTCGAGCGCGCGTCCCTGCTCAGCCTGCTCCAGCAGCCCCGATTCCGGCATCTGCGCACCCGCGTCCTGATCGCCGTGGCCGCCGGCGTGGTGGTGGGCTTCCTCGCCGCCGACGTGCGCGTGGGCATCACCGCGGCCGTCCTCGCCGCGATCGCCGACACGGTCTACCGCGCCAGGTCGCACTCCACGGTGCCCGCGTGGCGGCGCTCCTCGGTCGCCGAGCGCAGGACCGAGGCGCAGCTGAAGCGGCTGGAGCGCAGCGGCTACCGCACCCTCCACGCCAGGGCGATCCCCGGCAGCGAGGCGCAGATCGACCATCTGGTCATCGGCCCGACGGGCGTCTACGCGGTCGACTCGGAGAAGTGGGACAAACGCCTGCCGGTGCGCGTGCAGATGGGCAAGAAGCTCTTCCACGGGCCCTTCGACATGAAGCCGCGCCTCACCGAGGCCAAGTGGGAGGCGACGCAGGCCAGCGAGCTGATCAGCAAGTCCTACGGCCGCGAGGTCACGGTCGTGGCGTCGCTGGCGATCTACGGCCCGCCCGTCCCCTGGAAGATCATGACGATCCGCGACGTGGACGTCTACGAGGGCGGCCGGGCGCGCAAGTGGATCACCAAGCGGGAGCGCGCCCTCACCGACGACGAGATCGAGCGGCTGTACCAGATCGCCGCCCAGGTGCTGCCGCCCCGCTACGGCGAGGGCTAGCGGGGCCGGCCGGAGCAAAGCCGCCGCACGCCGTGCGGCGGCTTTCGCACGGGCGGGCGGCTGTCCGGCCCGTGGACGCGCGTCTCAGTCACCGAGCGAGGGTCGTACCATGTGAAGACTCGCTAGTCGATGGGAGAAGCGCACATGCCCGCCCTCAGGTCTCGTACGGTCACGCACGGCAGGAACATGGTCGGCGCCCGGGCCCTGCTCCGGGCGACCGGTGTAGCCGGCAGCGACTTCGGCAAGCCCATCATCGCGGTGGCCAACAGCTTCACCCAGTTCGTGCCGGGTCACGTGCACCTGCGCGAGGTCGGCGAGGTCGTCGCCGGCGCGATCAGGGAGGCGGGGGCGATCCCGCGCGAGTTCAACACGATCGCCGTCGACGACGGCATCGCCATGGGCCACGGCGGCATGCTCTACTCCCTGCCCAGCCGGGAGCTGATCGCCGACGCCGTGGAGTACATGGTGAACGCGCACTGCGCCGACGCCCTGATCTGCGTCTCCAACTGCGACAAGATCACCCCCGGCATGCTGCTGGCCGCCTTCAGGCTGAACATCCCGACGATCTTCGTCTCCGGCGGGCCGATGGAGGCGGGCAAGACGCCCGGACGCAAGCTCGACCTGGTCGACCCGATGATCGCCGCGGCCGACGCGTCCGTCTCCGACGAGGAGCTCCTGGAGATGGAGGAGAACGCCTGCCCGACCTGCGGCTCCTGCTCGGGCATGTTCACCGCCAACTCCATGAACTGCCTGGCCGAGGCGATGGGCCTGGCGCTCCCCGGCAACGGCACCATCCTGGCCACGCACAAGGCGCGCAAGAGGCTCTTCGAGGACGCCGGTCGCCGCGTGGTCGAACTCGCCAAGCGCTACTACGACGGCGACGACGAGACGGTGCTGCCGCGCGCGATCGCCACCAAGGACTCCTTCGAGAACGCCATGGCGCTCGACGTGGCCATGGGCGGCTCCACCAACACGATCCTGCACATCCTGGCGGCCGCCCGCGAGGCCCAGGTCGACTTCGGGCTCAAGGAGATCAACGAGATCTCCCTGCGGGTGCCGTGCCTGTGCAAGGTCGCCCCGGCCACGAACAAGTACCACATCGAGGACGTCCACCGGGCCGGCGGCATCCCCGGCATCCTGGGGCAGCTCGACCGGGCGGGCCTGCTCCACCGCGACGTGCACACCGTCAACGGCGGCACGCTCGGTGAGGTCATCGCCGCTTGGGACCCCGTCTCGGAGGCCGTGCTGCCCGAGGCCGTCGAGCTGTGGCACGCCGCGCCGGGCAACGTCCGCACCGTCAAGCCGTACTCCCAGGACAACCGCTGGGACTCCCTCGACCTCGACAGGGCCGAGGGCTGCATCCGCGACCGGGAGCACGCCTACAGCAAGGACGGCGGCCTGGCCGTCCTCTACGGCAACATCTCCCGCGACGGCGCGGTGGTGAAGACCGCGGGCGTCGACGAGTCGATCTGGAGGTTCACCGGACCGGCCGTGGTGTTCGAGTCGCAGGAGGATGCCGTCGAAGGCATCCTCGGCGGCAGGGTCAAGGAGGGCGACGTGGTCGTCATCCGATACGAGGGCCCGAAGGGCGGCCCCGGCATGCAGGAGATGCTGTACCCGACCTCCTTCCTCAAGGGCAAGGGGCTCGGCAAGGCGTGCGCGCTGGTCACCGACGGGCGTTTCTCCGGCGGCACCTCGGGCCTGTCCATCGGCCACGCCTCCCCGGAGGCGGCGGAGGGCGGCGCGATCGCGCTGGTGGAAGACGGCGACCTCATCGAGATCGACATCCCCAACCGGCTCCTGGAGCTGCGGGTGCCGGAGGCCGAGCTGGCCCAGCGGCGCGAGCGGCTGCTGGCCGACCTGGGCGGCTACCGTCCGCGCGTGCGCCAGCGGCCGGTGAGCGTGGCGCTGCAGGCCTACGCCGCGATGACGACGTCCGCCTCGACGGGCGCCTCCCGGGACCTGTCCCAGCTGTCGCGCTGACACGCCTCCCGAACGGCCCGCGCCTCCTCGTGGTCGTCGCGACACCTCCGGATGAGGGGAACGCGGTGGGCTACCGCCGCCCGCCGAAATCCCAGTCGTGGACCTCGATGCCGGCGTAGCGGTCCACGGCCAGGAGGGCGCGTGCCGCATCCGGGGTCCGGCGCCCGGACCGGCAGCGCCGTACCCAGCCAGGTGGTGCCGTCGTCGGACAGCAGCGGCCCGTACGCGATCACCTCGTCCCGGTCGGGCGGCGGGACGAGGTCGGCAGCCTGCCCGCAGCCGAGGCCCAGCACCAGATACCGGTTGCCGCCGTCCCGGCCGCCGGGAAGTCCCACCTGGTGCGCCCCAGCACGTTGCGCCAGCGGCGCAACACCACGTCCCGGTACACACCGGCCTGGTAGTCGGGCTCGTCGAAGACGAACGCGCGCGCCCCGGCGGCATCCGGCAGGTCGACGATGTGCACGCTTCATCCGGATGCCGATAGCCGTACACTCTTTCGAAAATTGTCGGTGCCGTCCCGTACTCTCGGGGTATGACGACAGTCGTGAAGTCCTCCACGCGACCCCTGACGACCGCCGAGATCGCCGCCCTCGCCCTCTCCCTGGCGCACCTGGGATCGGGCCCGCAGGCCGTCACCGCGCGCCGCGGCCTGCGTCACGCGTTCGAGCACCTGGAGCTCGACGACGACGTCATCGCCACCACCCTCGCGACGCTCACCGATCCGCTGCCCGTGGAGGTGGCCTCCCGAGCCAGGGTGATCGCCGAGGCGATCACCAGCAGGCTCGTCATCCGCATCCACTACCGCGACGCCGGGGGCCACGTCACGATCCGTGACGTCGACCCGGTGACCTGCCTGGTCCACCGCGAATACTGGTACCTGGTCGGCGTGTGCCGGCTGCGTCGCGGGATCAGGGCGTTCCGGTTCGACCGCATCATCGCGGTGGAGCCGACGCTGACCCCCGCCCGGCCGCACCTGGCCGAACGATTCCTGCCGTTCCAGCGGCGCAAAGCCGCCTGACCCCGTCCCCCGCCCCACGGCGGCGGGGGACGCCATCCCACTGCAGTCTCCCGCCCCACGGCGGCGGGCGACGCCGTCCCACCTCGGTCTCCCGCCCCACTGCGGCGCGGGACGCCATCCCACCGCAGTCTCCCGGCCCCTCCCGGGGCGGGAGGCCGCGGCGCCCGGTTTCCCCGTGTCGAAGCGGGGCGGGGCCGCCGCGAGCTTCGTGTCCTCGCCGCGAACCGCGATACGGTTCCCCGTGTGATGCGGAGCGACGGGGCCGGGACGTTCCTGACCGATGAGCGGCTGGGTTCCTGCCGCGTGACCTTGTGTCCGATCACCGGCGACGACCAACGCGAGTTCCTCGACCTGGTCCACGCCAGCGCGGACCTGCACCGGCCGTGGATGGCACTGCCCACCACGCCGCAGGAGTTCCAGACCTATCTGCGGCGGTTCGACGACCCGGCGGCCGCCGAGGGACTGCTGGTCCGCGTGCGGGACACCGGCGCCGTCGCGGGCACCGTCAACATCAACAGCATCATCCGCGGACGCTTCCAGTGCGGCTCCCTCGGCTACGCGGCCTTCGCTCCCTCCGCCGGCCAGGGATACATGTCCGAAGGGCTCGGCCTGGTGCTGCGGTACGCGTTCGAGCACCTGCGACTCCACCGGCTGGAGGCCAACATCCAGCCGGACAACCAGGCTTCCCTGAAGCTCGTCCGGCGGCTCGGCTTCCGCATGGAGGGCTACTCGCCCGACCTGCTGTTCATCGACGGAGCCTGGCGCGACCACGAGCGGTGGGCCATCACCAGCACCATGACGGGCCATGTCCCCACCGGCCCGCACCCGACCCTGCCCCTCCGCTGACCACCCCCGGCCTGAGGGCGGGACCCGCTCAGGTCCCACGCCGTCGCCGTCCGGGACCTTGGGCGGCCCTTGACCTTCGGCAGCCACTGGCCTTGCCGGACGGCTGGCAGGCTCCCTGCATGCGTTTACGGGGCATCGTGCTCGTCGCCGTGCCGGCGATCCTCGCCGGCGGGTGCGCGCACGCCGACGCCGCGCGGTCGGCTCCTGCGCATCGGGCGGCGGAGACCGCGCCCTCCGCCGCCGAGCGCGACGCGGCCGAGCGCGACGCGGCCGGGTCGGCGCTGCCCGAGCAGGTGCGGCGCAGGCTGGACCGCTCGCTCACCGCCTACCTCGCCGGCCGCCCCGGCCGGTGCGCGGTGGCCGTCCATGACCGGACCACCGGCATCCGGTACGCCTTCCACGAGGACGAACCGTTCCCTCTGGCCAGCGTCGTGAAGGTGGACATCCTGCTCGCTCTCCTGCTGCGTGCCCAGAGCCAGGCGCGCGAGCTGACGGCCAGGGAACGGCGGCAGGCCGACCGGATGATCAGGCAGAGCGACAACGCCAGCGCCGAACGCCTGTACACCGCCATCGGCGGGCCGCGCGGCCTGGCCAGAGTCCTGTACGGGCTCGGCATCTCCCACACGATGCCCGGCTACAGCTGGGGCATGACCCTGAGCAGGCCGTCCGACCAGGTGAAGGTGCTCGACCGGCTGACCGGCCCGGCAGGACCGCTGGCGACCGGTCACCGCCGCTACGCCCTCGAGCTGATGTCGTCGGTCGTTCCCGCGCAGGCGTGGGGTGTCGGCGCGGCGGCGGGGCGGGGCCGGGTGGCGCTGAAGAACGGCTGGCTGCCCGTCGGCCTGCACGACGGCGGGTGGACCGTCAACAGCGTCGGCCGGCTCGCGCTGCCCGGCCACGACCTGCTCGTCGCGGTGCTGTCGGAGCGCAGCCCCGCCATGGACACGGGGGTCGAGACCGTCGAGCGGGTGGCCATGCTGGCCGTCCGCGCGTTCACGGGTGTCGAGTCGCCCGCATAGCGCGCCCCGGCGGGCGGCCGAGAGCGGTCAGGAGCAGCAGCCGCCGCCGCAGCACCCACCGCCGCCACCCGAGGGTGCGGTGGCGCCGCCGGTCACGGCGACCGTGGACAGCAGCTTGACCGTGTCGGTGTGGCCCTCGGGGCAGGCCGCGGGGTCGCCGGAGGCCGACATGGGGCGGGTGAGCTCGAACGTGGAACCGCAGGCGCGGCAGCGGAAGTCGTAACGCGGCATGGCTCTAGCGTACGGGGTCGAGCACGACGAAGGCGTAGTCGGACACCGGCTCGTAGCCGATGCTCTGGTAGATGGCGTTGCTGGTGGGGTTGCTCAGGTCGGTGAACAGCACGGTCATCGTGCACCGCTCGGCGAGCGCCACCTGGCTGGCGTAGGCGGTGACGGCGGAGCCGTACCCGCGGCGGCGGCTCGACGGCGGCGTGTAGACGGGCCCGATCCTGCACATTCCCGCCGCCTCCGGCGAGATGCCCGCGAACGAGACGGGCATCTCGCCGTCGATCCAGAGCAGCATGTCGCCCTGCTCGATGCGACGGTGGGTGCGCTCGGCCAGGTCGTCGCCGACGCGCAGGCCCGCCTCGACGGCGAAGGCCTCGTACCAGTTCACCACCAGGGGGAAGTCACCCAGGGTGGCGCGGCGCCCGTGACCGGTCACCTCCGGGACGGCCAGCGTGCCGAGCCGGTAGAGCCGCTCGTTGCGGCGGGGGGCGCGCTCGGTGGCTCCGGAGGCGTCGAGGAAGGCGTCGACCAGGTCGGCGGGCCCGGACACCTCCGGCGTCTCGACGCCGCGTGCGCGCAGCTCCCGGGCCAGCGGCGGCACCGCGGCCAGCGGCATGCGCGCCAGGTAGAGGGGGTGCGGAGCGGTACGGAACATCGCCCCGCTGACCTCGCCGTCCTCGCTCCACCAGCCGAACAGGTGCCGATCGCCCCACATGCCCATGCGTGTCCCCGCCAGGACGGTGAGCGGAACGGTGTTGGCCGCCGGGTCCGCCTTCAGGAAGGCCTCGGCGTGCGCGGCGTACTCGGCGGCGTCAGACGAGAAGTTCCACATGATCGTGGATCATGCCAGATCGTCGCAGGCCCTGAGCAGGCCGGCCACGTGCGCGCTCACGTCGCGCAGGAGCGTGGACGGCTCCAGCGGTGTTCCCGCGATGGCGGAGACGAGCGACGGCAGCCCGGGGATCGGGAAGCCGTCGTCGACCAGCGCGCGGGCGCCCACCTCGTTCTTGTCCAGGGCCAGGCGGCTGCGCTCCCACGCGTCGAGCACCTCCTCCGGGGAGGGGACGCCGAAGCCGTGACCGACGGGAGCGGCGTGGCGCAGCCGTACCAGCGGGGTCTCGGCGAACGCCAGCGCGGTGCGGGCCCGCACGTGCAGGTCCTCCTTCGCCTTCGGATCGATCCAGTCCATCGCCGAGCACGGGTTGCGGCAGGTGGCCACGCACACGGCCAGCGCGCCGGCCACCTGGCTGTGCTGCCGGTCGAAGTAGGCGCGCCAGCCCTCCGGCGGCTCGCCCGCCACCCGCAGCGTGCGGTTGGTGGCCGACTGCTCCGACTTGGTGTGGTCGCACTCCCTGTCGCCGATCACCCCGAACCTGCTGCCGGGCACGGTCAGCCCCTCCGGCCAGCGCGCGGGGTCTCCCGCGTGACCCAGCTGCGACTCGAAGGCCAGCAGCGGCAGGTACTCGCTGGTGATGTGCACGGCGGCGATCATCGGGCTCAGCTCGCGGCGGAACCACCTGATGGCGATGACCTCCAGCAGCAGGCCGTACGCGGGGCGCAGCGAGTCGAGCGCGCCCCTCGGCTGCTCGCGCGGGGTCTGCGGCATGTGGCAGTCGCGCGCCCTGCGGCGCAGATCGCTCGGTACGGCGGGCGCGCCCACCGCGAAGTCCTCGGCGTCCAGCGAGAGCAGGCGCTGGCCGAACTCGCAGACCTCGGCGATCTCCTCGGTCGGGGCCAACGCGCCGAGGTCGGCGAACGCGTAACGATTGGCCAGCGCGACGAGCAGATCACGAGTCGTTTCCACGTGATCACTCTCTCATGGGGTCGGCGGATGACAGGATCCGGAGGGTCGGGGACCCACGCCATCCACCCAACACCACCGCCGTGGCCGTCATCAAACCGGGCCCGGCCGCCGGTGTGCGGCGACGCCGTCAGGGACAGGGCGCCTTGATGCACTGGATGTCGCCGCCCGGCCCGGTCTGCGGGTCCGGTGTGGGCGGGTCGACGGTCGGCTCGGTGGTGGGCTCCTGCGGCTCGGCGGGCTTCGTCGGCTCCTGCGTCGGCGCGGCGGTCGGCTCGCGGGTCGGCTCGGCGGGCGGCGTGACCGGCGGTGTGACGGGGACGCTCGGCACGGACGAGGGCGGTGGCGCGGTGGCCGCCTGGTCGGGGCTAGGCGTGGGCCTGACCTTGCCGCCGACCGGAGGCACCCGGCCGGGCTCCTGCTTGATCGGCACCCGGGCCTGGATCGTGCGTCCCCCGACCGGCTCGGCCACGGGCAGTTCCTGCCGCACCCCGCCCGCGGGGACCGGCTGCCGGAACCATGTCCACCCGACGGCCGCCACCGCCGCGGCGAGGGCGGCCAGGGTGGCGCCCGTTATCACCAGCGCCCGCCGGCGACCGCGGCGCGGCCGGTCGGCGGGGAGCGTGCGGAGGTCGGCGCCGGGCTCGGCACCGGGGCCGACGGCTCCCGGTGCCGCCGCGCCCGCGGGTGGCGCCGCGGGCTCGGCGTCCTGGCCCCGGCCGCTGACCGGGCTGAGGTCGTCCATCGGGTGGGCGGCGGCGTGCCTGGCGGCGGCGGCCATGTCGGTGGCGCAGGCCCAGCGCATGGCCGGATCCTTCTCCAGCGCCCACATGACCAGCGCGCGCGACCCGGGAGGCACGTCGTCGGGAAGCGGCGGCACGGCGGCCCTGAGGTGCTTGAAGATGATCTGGACGGGGGTCTCGCCGTCGAAGGGCAGCTTGCCGGTCAGGCACTGGTAGGCCACCACGCCGAGGGCGTAGACGTCGACGGCGGGGGTGATGTCGCCCGCCGAGGCCTGCTCGGGTGCGCAGTAGCCGGCCGAGCACATCACGGTGCCGGTCGCGGTCAGCTGGCCGCCGGAGGCGGAGTGGGCGATGCCGAAGTCGGTGAGGGTGACGCTGCCGTCCGCCTTGATCATCAGGTTGGCGGGCTTGACGTCGCGGTGCACGATGCCGCGCTCGTGGGCCGCGGCCAGGGCGTCGGCCACCTCGGCGACCAGCCGCATGGTCTCGTCGGCCGTGAGCGCCGAGCGGCGCAGCAGCCGGTCGAGCGACTCGCCGTCGACGTACTCCATCACCAGGAAGCTCACCCGGCGCCCGTCGCCGAGCTCGCAGGTGCCGTAGTCGTAGACGTCGACCACGCCGGGGTGGGTGAGCGTGGCCATCGCCCTGGCCTCGTTCTGGAAGCGCTGGGCGAAGCGCGGGTCCTCCATGAGCGCCGGCAGGAGGACCTTCACCGCGACGGTACGGCCGAGCACGTCGTCGTCGGCACGCCAGACCTCGCCCATGCCGCCACCACCCAGCCTGGACAGCAGACGGTAGCGGCCGCTGAGTCTGGTCCCGGGTTCGAGCACCAGTCGAGGCTAACACCGCAGGTCCCGCGGCATCCGGGAAACGAGCGAGGGGGTAGGGCGTCGCACTGGGAACGGACGCCGCATACCCCACCAGATGCCGTCGAACCAGAGCGGCGCCCTCCAAGAGGGAGGTCGCCGCTGCGGAGAGGCGGCGGCCAGAAGGAGCCGCCGGTGGGGGCGACGTGAGTGGTCAGCCGGTGGCGCGGCCCGTGTCGCCGAGGGAGACGAGCAGGCGGCGCAGCAGCACGGTCAGGTGGTCGCGGTCGGCCGCGGTCAGGCCGGACAGCAGGCGGTTCTCGTTGGCGATGTGGTGCTCGACGACCTTGTTGACCACGGCGAAACCCTGGTCGGTCAGCGAGATCAGCACGCGGCGCCGGTGCGCGGGGTCGACCTCGCGGTGGACCAGGCCCTTGGCCACGAGGTGGTCGACCCGGTTGGTGAGGGCCGCGGAGCTCACCATCGCCGCCGCGCTCAGGTCGCCCGCGCAGAGCAGGTACGGCGGGCCGGAGCGCAGCAGCGTGGCCAGCACGTCGAACTCCCAGGGCTGCAGGCCGTGCTCCTCGAAGAGGTCCTTGACGCCGCGTTCGAGCAGCCGCGAGGCTCGTGACAGCCGCCCCACGACGCCTATGGGGGAGACGTCGAGGTCGGGTCTGGCCTGCCGCCACTCCTGGATGATCACGTCCACCTCGTCCTCTGGGGCGCTCTCGCTCATGGCTCACATCCTTGTCGGGGTTTCCGCAGCCTAACATTTCCACATCGAAGCGTTTGACAGTATCGAGGGTCGAGCCTTAAGTTTTCGACATCGAAATTTTTGATGGAGGTCTGACATGCGTGTTCTGATCATCGGTGCGAGCGGCTACCTGGGCACGGCCATCTCCGAGCGGCTGGCGGAGCGGGGCCACGAGATCGTCGAGCTCACCCGCCCCACCTCCGCGGGGTCCGGGCGGGGGAACGAGCGCCGCGTCGGCGACATGACGGATCCCGCCTCGCTCACCGCGGCCGTGACGCCCGACATCGACGCCGTGATCAACCTGGCCGGACCCACCGGTGACGCCGCCGCCGACGCCGCCGCGATCACCGCCCTGACCGAGCCGCTGCGCGGTACCGGGCGGGCCTTCGTCTACACCAGCGGCGTGTGGGTGCTCGGCGCGACCGGGGCCGGGACCGCCGACGAGCGGACGCCGGTCAACCCGCTGCCGATCGTGGGCTACCGCCCGGACATCGAGCGCCAGGTGCTCGCGGCCGCGGCCGACGGCGTACGCGCCACCGTGATCCGTCCCGGCATCGTGCACGGCCGCGGCGGCGGCATCCCCGCCCTGCTGGTGAGCCTCGCCGCCAAGCACGGCGCGCCCAGGTTCGTCGGCGACGAGTCGGTGCGCTGGCCGATGGTGCACGTCGACGACCTCGCCGACCTGTTCGCGCTGGTGGTCGAGAAGGCGGACCCCGGGACGCTCTGGCACGGCGTGACCGAGACCGCGGTGCCCGTCACGGATCTGGCCGCCGCCGCGGGACGCGCGGTCGGGCTCACCGCCGCGCCCGAGAGCTGGCCGCTGGAGCAGGCCGGTGCGGAGCTCGGCCGGCTGTTCGCCGACGCCCTGGCGCTCGACCAGTCCGTCGCCGGTCAGGCCGCCCGCGACACGCTGGGCTGGACGCCCGAGCGCCCCGGCGCGGTCGCCGACATCCAGGACGGCTCCTACCGCTGACCCCGCCCGTGAACGCGACCGGGCGCCCCTCGAGAGCCGAGGGGCGCCCGTCACATCGGCGGGTGCCTCACGTCAACCACCCCGCAGGGGCGGCCGCGCGGCCGGTCAGCCGCGCGCGGAGGCGTCCTTGGCGCGGGCCCGCAGGGCGCGGCTCACGCCGTCAGCCCCCTCCATGACCATCCTGCGCAGCGCCTGGGGAGCGCCGGACGAGGCGAGGTAGTCGTCGGCCGCCTGGACCGTCCCCTGCTCGATCAGCAGCGAGGGGAAACACCCCACGGAGAAGCTCTGCGCCATGTCGAACGTCCACTCGTCGTAGATCCGCCCGACCTCGGCGAAGTACTTCTCCTTGTACGGCGCGAGCAGCTCCACGTGGTGCGGGTCCTGGAACCCGGCGATCGTCGTCCTGAAGATCGCGTTGGCCAGCTTGCCGCCGGTGATCGCCGCCCACGCCTCCGCCTTGGCCTCGGCGGTCGGGATGGCCGCCTTGCACAGGGCGGCCGAGCGCTCGCCCGAGGCGGTGGCGTCGCGCTGCAGCTCCGCCTCGATGTCGGCCGCGCCGAGCACGCCGCCGCTGACCAGCGCGTGCGTCAGCGTCCAGCGCAGGTCGGCGTCGACGGCCAGGCCCTCGGGCACCGACGTGCCGTCCAGGATGCCCTTGACGAAGGCCAGGTCCTCGCTCGAGGTGGCCACCGCGCAGAAGGCGTTGACGTAGGCGAGCTGGTGGTCGGAACCGGCCTCGGCCGCGGCGATCCACGACTTCAGCGCCGCGGCGAGCTGGGCCAGGCCCTCGGCCTGCCAGGCCGGGTCGGCGTACTGCTGCACGGCCTGGCGGGCCTGGCGCAGCACGGTCTGCACGACCGTGATGTCCTTGACGGTCGAGATGCCGGAGATGACCAGCTTGACGTAGTCGCGGGTGGCCATCTCGGCGTCACGCGTCATGTCCCAGGCCGCCGACCAGCACAGCGCGCGCGGCAGCGACTCGGTGAAGCGCGTGATGCCGCCGTCGACCAGCGTGGCCAGGGAGCGCTCGTCGAGCCGCACCTTGGCGTAGGTGAGGTCGTCGTCGTTGACGAGCACCAGGTCGGGCTGGACCTCGCCGACCAGCTCGGCGACGGCCGTGCGCGCGCCGACCACGTCGAGCTCGACCCGCCTGGTCCTGGTCAGCTCGCCGTCGACCAGGGAGTACAGGCCGATCGCGACGCGGTGCGACCGCAGCGTCGGGTACTCGGCCGGCGCCTCCTGCAGCACCTCGAAGCGGGTGAAGCGGCCCTCGGCGTCCACCTCGAACGAGGGACGCAGCGTGTTGACCCAGGAGGTCTCCAGCCACTCCTTCGACCACGACGACAGGTCGCGGCCGCTGGTCCGCTCCAGCGCGGTGAGCAGGTCCTTGAGCTCGGTGTTGCCCCAGGCGTGCTCGGAGAAGTAGTCGCGGACGCCGGCCAGGAAGTTGTCGAGGCCGACGTAGGCCACCAGCTGCTTGAGCACCGAGGCGCCCTTGGCGTAGGTGATGCCGTCGAAGTTGACCTCGACCGCCTGCATGTCGGGGATGTCGGCGGCGATCGGGTGGGTGGAGGGCAGCTGGTCCTGGCGGTAGGCCCAGGCCTTCTCCACGTTCGCGAACGTGGTCCACGCGCCGTTGCCCCAGCGGGTGGCCTCCGACTGGCACAGCACGGAGGCGTAGGTGGCGAACGACTCGTTCAGCCACAGGTCGTCCCACCAGCGCATGGTGACCAGGTCGCCGAACCACATGTGCGCCATCTCGTGCAGGATCGTCTCCGCGCGGCGCTCGATGATGGCGTCGGTGACGCGGGAGCGGAAGACGTAGTCCTCCAGGAAGGTCACGCAGCCGGCGTTCTCCATCGCGCCCGCGTTGAACTCCGGGACGAACAGCTGGTCGTACTTGCCGAACGGGTAGCGGACGCCGAAGACCTTGTGGAAGAAGTCGAAGCCCTGACGGGTGACCTCGAAGATGTTGTCCGGGTCGAGGTGCTCGGCCAGCGAGGCGCGGCAGTAGATGCCCAGCGGGATGCCGTCGTGCTCGGAGGTCACCTTGTGGTAGCCGCCGGCCACCAGCGCGGTGATGTAGGTGGAGATGCGCGCGGTGGGCGCGAAGTGATGGCGCCTGGCCGCCCGCATCGTGCCGTGGCGGCCCTTGTGCTCCTCCAGCTCCTCGACGGAGTCGGCGGCGCTGTTGGAGACGACCTCCCAGTCGGCCGGGGCCAGCACGGTCAGCTCGAAGGCCGCCTTCAGGTCGGGCTGGTCGAAGCAGGCGTACATGCGGTGCGCGTCGGCCGTCTCGAACTGCGTGTGCAGGTAGACCTTCTGGTCCACGGGGTCGACGAACCGGTGCAGACCCTCGCCCGTACGCATGTAGGCGCAGTCGGCGTCGATCGTCAGCTCGTTGTCGGCGGCCAAGCCGGACAGCGGGAAGCGTCCCTTGTCGACGTCGTAGGCGGACACGTCGAGCGCCACGCCGTTGAGTTCGACTGAGCGCAGGTGGGCGCCGTGCAGGTCGATGAACGTCGTCGCGCCTGGTTCCGCGGCGGAGAAGCGAACGGTCGTGACGCTCTCGAACCGCTCCTCACCCTCCGTCAGGTCGAGTTTGACGTCGTACGACTCGACCTTCAACAGCCGGGCCCGCTCGCGAGCTTCGTCACGGGTCAGGTTGCCTGCCAAGATCCGCTCCTCTTCACCACATCTTTGGGGTTATGTCTGAATCCTGTCACGTCAGGAATAGTCCTGACTCTCACTCAGGTTATGGCCGACGGCAAGGTCATCACGACTGAGGGAACCCCCACCATGGCTGAACGAACCCCCGTAGATCTCTGGTTCGACCCGTTCTGTCCCTTCGCTTGGATCACTTCCCGCTGGTTGCTGGAAGTCGAGAAGGTCCGGCCGATCGAACCCCGCTGGCACATCATGAGCCTGAACGTCCTCAACGAGGACAAGGACATCCCCGACGAGTACCGCCAGATGATCGCCGCGGCGATCGGCCCCGTCCGGGTCGTGGCGGCCGCCGCGGAGAAGTACGGCCAGCACGTGGTGGGTCCGCTGTACACCGAGCTCGGCACCCGCTTCCACAACGAGGGCCGGCCCAAGGAGGGTCCCACCATCAGGGACACGCTCGTCGACGCCCTGGAGGCCGCGGGCCTCGACAGGGAGGTGGCCGACGCGATGGACTCCGGTGACTACGACGAGGCCATCAGGGAGTCGCACTTCCGCGGCATGGACCTGGTGGGCCAGGAGGTCGGCACCCCCGTCATCCAGGTCGAGGGCGTGGCCTTCTTCGGGCCCGTCCTGACGAAGATCGTGCGGGGCGAGGACGCGGGCAGGCTCTGGGACGGCGTCCGCGCCGTCGCCGGCTTCGAGGACTTCTTCGAGCTCAAGCGGACCCGCACCAAGCGGCCCGTCTTCGACTAGTCACGAGATCTCCGACATGTCCCCCTAACTCTGCGCGGTAAGCCGTACTCTCAGGGGAGTCAAGGTTCTCGCTTTGTGACCTTCGGCACGCAAGGATGGGGGACATGCGTCATCTCTATATCAACGGGGCATGGACGGCCTCGGTCTCGGGAGAAGGAATCGACGTCGTCAACCCCGCGACAGAGGAGACGATCGATACCGTTCCGGCCGGCGCACCGGATGACGCAGAGGCCGCGGTCCTGTTCGCCCGCGCCGCCTTCCCCGACTGGTCGGCCACCGCGCCCGCCGAGCGCGGCAAGCTGCTGGCCGCGGCCGCCGGGCTGCTGCAGGAGCGCGCCGAGAGCGTCGCAAGGACGATCGCCACCGACATGGGCGCGCCGTACGGCTTCGCGCTGAAGGTGCAGACGCTGATGCCCGCGGGCGTGCTGGCCTCCTACGCGCAGCTGGCCGAGAGCCACCCCCGCGAGAGCAGGATCGGCAACTCGCTCGTGGTCAAGGAGCCCGCCGGCGTGGTGGCCGCGATCACGCCGTGGAACTACCCGCTCCACCAGATCATCTGCAAGGTCGCGCCCGCGCTGGCGGCCGGCTGCACGGTCGTGCTCAAGCCGAGCGAGGTGGCCCCGCTGGCCGCCTACGCGCTGGCCGAGATCTTCGACGAGGTAGGCCTGCCGCGCGGCGTGTTCAACCTGCTCAGCGGCAGAGGCCCGGTGGTCGGCGAGGCGCTGGTCACCCATCCCGAGGTCGACATGGTCTCCTTCACCGGGTCCACGAAGGCGGGCCGCCGCGTGGCCGCGCTGGCGGCCGAGAGCGTCAAGCGGGTCGCGCTGGAGCTCGGCGGCAAGTCGGCCAACCTGATCCTGCCCGACGCCGACCTGGCCGTCGCCGTCAAGGCGGGCGTCGCCAACGCCTTCGTCAACGCCGGGCAGACGTGCTCGGCGTGGTCGCGGATGATCGTCCACCGCGACCAGTACGACCAGGCGGTGGGCCTGGCCGTCGAGGCCGCCCGCAAGTACACCGTCGGCGACCCCTTCGACGGGGCCACCAGGATCGGCCCGCTGGTCTCGGCCGCCCAGCGCGACCGCGTGGTCCGCTACATCAACACGGGGCAGGAGGAGGGCGCCCGCCTCATCATCGGCGGCACCGAGCGCCCCCTGGAGCGCGGCTACTACGTCGAGCCGACCATCTTCGCCGGCGTGGAGCCGGGGATGACGATCGAGCAGGAGGAGATCTTCGGTCCGGTCCTGTCGATCATCCCCTACACCACCGAGGAGCAGGCCGTGCAGATCGCCGACGGCACCCGCTACGGCCTGGCCGGCGCCGTGTGGGCGGGCACGCAGGAACGGGCCGTCGCGGTGGCCAGGCGGCTGCGCACCGGCCAGGTGTCGATCAACGGCGGCCAGTTCAACCCGCAGGCGCCCTTCGGCGGCTACAAGCACTCCGGCATCGGCAGGGAGCTGGGCGAGCACGGGCTCGAGGAGTACTTCGAGATCAAGTCGCTCCAGCTCTGAGCCGCGTCACAGCAGCAGGCCGCCCGTCGCGCGCAGGTTCTGGCCGGTCAGCCACCTGCCGTCCGGCCCGGCGAGGAAGGCCACCACATCGGCGATGTCGGCCGGCCGGCCGATCCGCCCGAGCGCGGTGAGCTCGGGCATGCGCTCCAGCGCCTCCGGCGGGTTGGTGGAACGCAGCAGCTCGGTGTCGACCGCGCCGGGAGAGACGCTGTTGACGGTGATCCCGCGCCCGCCGAGCTCGCGGGCGGCCACCATGGCGAACCGCTCGACCGCCGCCTTGCTCGCGGCGTACACGGCGACGCCGGGCACCGCCAGCGCCGTGTTGAGGGTGGAGATGTTGATGATCCTGCCGCCGTCGCGCATCGTCCTGGCCGCCCAGCGCATCGCGATGAACACCGCCCTGGCGTTGACCGCCATGACGTGCTCGTAGTCGTCGTCGGTGGTGTCGGCGATGGACCGGGGACCGCCTGTCGCGGCGTTGTTGACCAGGATGTCCAGCCCCGGCAGGACCGCCTCGGCCGCGGCGAACAGCCGCTCCAGATCCTCCTTACCCGCCAGGTCCGCCTGTACGGCATGCGCCCCCGTGGCGGCGGCGACCCGCTCGGCCGCCTCCGCCTGGCTGCGGTAGCTGAAGACCACCTGAGCGCCGTCCCTGGCCAGACGCTCGACGATCGCCCTGCCGATGCCCCTGGACCCTCCGGTGACGACCGCCCCCTTGCCGCTGAGTACTCCCATGCGGCCAACCTAGGCGATCGGTCAGGCGTCAGGGTGTGCGCTGGAGGATCTTGCGGGCCTCGCTCTTCGGCAGCCGGTCGACGTAGAGCGTGCCGTCCAGGTGGTCGGTCTCGTGCTGGAAGCAGCGTGCCAGCAGGCCGCGCGCCTTGAGCCGCACCGTGCGGCCGAGCCTGTCGACGCCCTCGATGCTCACGCCCGCCGCCCGCGGAGTGGCCGCGTACAGCGGCCTGCCGGTGTCGCGCCCGGGAACCGACAGGCAGCCCTCCTCGTCGAGCACCGGCTCGGCGTCGTCGATCGTCAGCGTGGGGTTGATCAGGTGGCCCTTGCGCCCGCTGCAGTCGTAGACGAACAGCCGGCGCGACACGCCGATCTGGGGTCCGGCCAGGCCCACGCCGTCGGCCGCGTACATCGCCTCGAACATCTCGTCGATCAGCTTCCTCAGCTCCCTGTCGAAGTCGACGACGGGTTCGGCCGAGGTGCGCAGGACGGGATCGCCGATGTACCGGATCTCACGCATGGGCGCTGCACTCCTGTAAGGACTGGGTGGGGCAAGAGCCTCTTACTCTAGCGTGGGACCGGCGTGGAGCGCGCCTTGCGAACCTGCCAAACTGGTCCCGTGCGTGTCTACATCGGTGCCGACCATGCCGGCTATGAGCTGAAGAACCACCTGGTGACCTGGTTGAAGGACCAAGGGCACGAGGTGACCGACTGCGGTCCTTTCGTCTACGACGCCGAGGACGACTACCCCGCGTTCGTGCTGCGCGCCGCCGAGGGGGTCGCGGGCGACCCCGGCAGCCTGGGCATCGTGATCGGCGGCTCCGGCAACGGTGAGCAGATCGCGGCCAACAAGGTGCGCGGCATCCGTGCCGCGCTGGCCTGGAGCGAGGAGACGGCGCGGCTCGCCCGCGAGCACAACAACGCCAACGTCATCAGCGTCGGCGCCCGCATGCACTCCGAGGAGGAGGCGACCGGGTTCGTCGAGGTGTTCCTCGACACGCCGTTCTCCGGCGCCGAGCGCCACAGCCGCCGCATCGCCCAGCTGGCCTCCTACGAGACCATCGGCCAGTTGCCGCCGCTGCCGTAGCGACCCGCCAGGCGCCGGGGGCCGACCGCCCGCGCCTCCACGGCGAGCGGACACCCGCTCGCCGTGGCCTCGTCGCCCGGGTCGGGCATCCGCTCGCCAGATCCCGCGCCCCAGGTTCGCTGCCGAAGAGCGCAGGCAACGTTCTCTCCCGGAGCGCAGGCACGCCGGGGCGCCCGAAGAGCGCAGGCACGCCAGGGCGCCCGCTCGCGAGGTCTCGCGGCATCCGCCAGAAGAAGGCCGCGCGCGAGGTTCCCGGCAAGGGCTTGCGGGCGAAAGGGGCGGCCGTGCGCCGGGGTTACTGCTTGCGGCGCGGTTCGCGCCGGGGGGTCTCGTCGCGCAAGGGTCGCCGGTCGGCGGCCTCCTGCTGCTCCTGCGAGGGCCTGGAGACGTCCCTGGCCCGCATCGCGGTGATCGCCGTGATCTGCAAACTCTGCAGCGCCATACCTGCGACTGTAACCCGCCCCCGGCCCGTCCGTGGCGGCGGCCGGCCCCGCGCGCTCGAGGAGCGTGCCCCTGGAGGGAGGCCCGCCCCGTGCCCGCGGTGGCGGCCGGCCGTGCCTGCCGTACCCCATCAAGCTGACCCGACCCGCGCCGCACGGATCGGACCGACCGGCGCCGCGCCGGGCCGGACGGATCAGACCGACCAGCGCCGCGCCGGGCCGGGCCGGGCCGGTCATCGACCCGTGCCGGACGGGTCAGAACACCAGGCCCGCCCACGGGGCGGGCGACCACGACAGCGCGGTGGCCAGCGCCCGGACCGCGCCCGCCGAGTGCTCGGTCAGCAGGCCCGCCGCGTGCTGGGCCGCGAGCGAGCCGGCCCCCAGGTAGGCCCCGCCCAGCGCGGCCACCGGCAGCGACAGGTCGGGCGCCTCGTCGGTGGGCTTGCAGGAGGCCGAGCCGGTGTCCGCGGTGAGGCGCCAGCGGCCGGCGTTCCACGGGCAGACGTCGTCGGCCACCTCGATCACCACGTCCACCGGCGCGGCGTACGCGCGGGCGGCCAGCGCGGCGTCCACCGAGACCAGCCTGACCCAGAGCTCGTCGCCCCAGCGCGCGTTGAGCTGCCGGACGTCGGCCAGCAGCTGGGTGATGGGGTCGTCGACCGGGACGTCGGCCGTGACCTTGGTGACCAGGTCGCGGTCGAGCACCGAGCGCCACAGCAGCGCGTGCGCCGCGGGGTCGGCGGCGTGCAGCTCGCGCAGCTGCAGCTCGCCGTCGGGCCCGCCGTTGTCGGCCCAGCTCCCCTTGACGCGGAACAGCGCGTAGCCGCGTGCCTTGCCGGCGTCCTCCACCAGGATCGCGCGCAGCCTGCCGGCGCCGTTCTGGTCGAACTCCTCGTCGGCCAGCATGTGGTTCCAGAAGTGCTCGTTGCGCGCGTAGCGGCCGGGCCGTTCCGCCACGACGGAGGCGAACAGCTCCTCCAGGACCGGCCTGACGTCGGCGGGCGTGACGACGCGGATCCTGAGCGAGGGATCGGACGGGGCGGTCGCGACGAAAGCCGAGCGGTGCGTGGGGATGCCGATCGCCAGGTTGTCGGACGCTCTGCCGTAGCCGAACCGGCCGTAGATGACCGCCTCGGAGGCGTAGAGCGCGGCCACGGCCTCGCCCCGCTCACGTATGTCGGCGAGCTGCCGGCGCATGAGCTGCGAGAGGATGCCGCGGCGGCGGTGGGAGGGCAGGACGCTGACCGCGGTCACCCCCGCCACCGGCAGCGTGCCGCCCGGCACGGCCATCGAGAGACTGTGGACGCCGGTGACGCCCGCGATGAGGTCGCCGTCGAAGGCGGCCAGTGTCCGGTCGAACTCGGTGTTGGCCTTCCAGCGTTCGGCCTGGGCGGGAGGGGGCGTCCAGTTGAAGGCCTCGGCGAGCACGCCGCTGAACTGGGGCCACTCGTCTTCCGAGATGGGGCGGATCGGATAGGTCATCCGTCCACGGTAGGAGCGGGCAAAGCCGGACGGCCACCCAATATCCATGGTAAATGATCAAGGTCTTGGTCAAGTGGGCTGCCCAAATGAGGGAGAGAACGCTACAGTCAGGCGCATCATGAATTCACGTCCGGTGCCGCAGATCCCGCCTCGGCTGCGTGCGGTGCTGGTCAAGGTGCCCGGTCTGGTGCCCCTCGTCAGATTCCTCCGGAGAGGGCCGCTGGCCCGCGACCGCAACCTGCTCATCACACTGTCGGTGCTGACCCTGACCGTCGGCGGGCTGGCCGCCCGTGTCTCGATGGAGTGGTTCTCGCCGTCCCTGTTCATCCTCATCACGCTCATCGGCGGCCTGCAGCTACGGCTGCGCAGCCTGGCGATCCTGCTGGTCTCCGTCCTGGCCTCGCTCGCCTATATTGGAGCGGTCCTGGGCGTCAACAGCATCGGGCTCGGGCTCATGGTGACCATCGGCTTCACCACGGTCCTGGCCGTGCTCATGGCGCGCACCAGGGGCAAGCTGGGCGTGCAGGGGCTGCGCGGCGACGCCATGCTGCTGGAGCTGCGCGACCGGCTCAAGAGTCAGAGCGAGCTGCCCGCGCTGCCCAAGGAGTGGGGCGCCAAGGTGGTGCTCAAACAGGCGGGCGGCTCCTCCTTCGGCGGCGACTTCCTGGTCTCCACGCGCGACGGCGACAAGGTCGACATCGCCCTGGTCGACGTGTCCGGCAAGGGCGTCGACGCCGGCACCAGAGCGCTGCTGCTGTCGGGCACGTTCGGCGGGTTGCTCGGCTCGGTCGACGACTTCCTGCCCGCCTGCAACGGCTACCTCCACCGCCAGCGCGGCGACGAGGGCTTCGTCACCGCCGTCCACCTGCGCCTCGACCTGGCCACCGGCGAGTACACGATCACCTCGGCCGGTCACCCTCCCGTGGTCAAGCTCGACTCCGGCACCGGCACCTGGGAGATCGCCGCGGCCAAGGGCGTGGTCCTCGGAGTCGTGCCCGACCTGCACTGCGAGCCCGACAGCGGGGTGCTGCGCAAGGGCGACGCCCTCATGCTCTACACCGACGGCCTCATCGAGCAGCCGGGCCGCGACATCGACGCGGGCCTCGACAGGCTGCTGGGCGAGGCCGAGCGGCTGCTGCCCTCGGGTTTCGGTGACGGCGCCAGGGCGCTGGTCAGCTCGATGGCCTCCGGCCACAACGACGACTGCGCGCTGGTGCTCATCTGGCGGCCGTGACGAATGACACGGTCAGATCGTGAGCTGAGTCACTGTCTGGCAAGGGAGCGGGCCTGAGACCCTCAAGGGGCGGTCACGGCCGGCAGGGGCGCCACCGAGCGCCCCTGAGCCCCGAGCCCCGGCAGGAGCGGCGCGGTTCCGCCGGGGCTCGGCCGCGGTTCGCAGGGCTCGTTCGCAGGGTTCGGTGGCGGTGCGTAGGGCTCGGTGGCGGTAGGCGGTTCACAGGGCTGGGCCGGCTGAAGCGGGCCCGCCGACGGCATGGCCGGAGCGTGGGGGCGGTCCCGCTACAGCCAGCCGGAGTCGCTGGCGATGCGCACCGCGTCGAGCCTGTTGCGGGCGCCCGTCTTGCACATGATGCGCGACAGGTGGTTGCGGACCGTGCCCACCGACAGGAACAGCTGGTCGGCGATCTCCGTGGAGCGCGCCCCGCCCGCCGCGACGCGCAGCACCTCGCGCTCGCGCGGGGTCAGCGGGTTGGCGGCCGACTCCAGCGCCGCCAGTGCCAGCTCGGTGTCGACGGCCCTGCGCCCCCTCGGCCATCGCCCGCAGGCCCGCGGCCAGCACCTCGGGCGCCACGTCGAGGCCCATGAAGCCGGACGCGCGCGCCTCGAAGGCCCGCCGTACCTGGCCAGGGTTGGGCTGGGCGGACAGGATCAGCACCCGGCAGCCGGGCGCGTGCTCGCGCAGCAGCGCCGTGGCGCCGAGCCCGTCGAGGCCGGGCAGGCCGAGGTCGACGACGGCGGCCTGAGGCTGGTGCCGCAGCGCCGCGGGGACGATCTCCGTACTGCTGCCGACCTGGGCCACGACCTGCAGGTCGGGCTCCGCCTCGAGCGAGGCGACCAGGCCCCTGCGAACCAGCGGACGGTGCTCGGCGACCAGGATCCGAAGCGACACATCCCCTAGAGTGATCGGACGGCTGCGTAGTGTCAACGTGGCGCCACGCTTTCGCAAAGGACGCGCAAGCCGTTCAGCATTGGATTGTTCGACTACTCTGGGCTTGTCGGACCTTCTTCTCAGCCACGGAGCGCGCGTAGATGATCTGGCTCTACATCGCGGGGATCGTCATCTTTGTGCTGGGGCTGATGGCCTCCATCGCCCTGCACGAGATCGGCCACCTCGTTCCCGCCAAGCTGTTCGGCGTCAGGGTGACGCAGTACATGGTGGGCTTCGGCGGCACGTTGTGGTCGAAGAGAAAGGGCGAGACGGAGTACGGGATCAAGTGGATCCCGTTCGGCGGCTACATCCGCATGATCGGCATGCTGCCGCCCCGCCCCGGCGACGACCCCACCAAGCTGCGCAGATCCTCGACCGGGCCGTTCCAGGGCCTCATCGACACCGCGCGGGACGTGGCGCAGGAGGAGGTGGGCCCCGGCGACGACGACCGCGTCTTCTACCGCAAGAAGTGGTGGCAGAAGGTCATCATCATGTTCGGCGGCCCGCTGATGAACTTCGTGCTGGCCTTCGTACTGTTCACGATCCTGCTCGTCGGCATCGGCCTGCCCGGTCTGTCGCCCGTGGTCTCGCCCGACACCAACGCCTGCGTCATCCCGCACGGCCAGACCCGCACGGTCTGCGCGGCGGGCGACCAGCCGACGCCCGCCGCCAAGGCGGGCATGAAGGCCGGCGACAGGATCGTCGCCTTCAACGGCGTCAAGGTCAGCACCTGGGAAGAGGCCACCCAGAAGATCAGGAAGCACGGTGCCGGTCCGGTCACGATCGGCATCGTCCGCGACGGCAAGCCGATGACCCTCGACGTCACGCTCATCACCAGGGCGGCCGTCGACGACCCCACGGCCAAGACCAAGGGCGAGGGTTTCCTCGGCGTCATGGCCACCAAGGTCTACGAGCAGCAGAGCGTCGGCACCGTGATCGGCTACATGGCCACGCTGACCGGCCACGTGGCCGAGTCGCTGGTCAACCTGCCGCAGCGGATGGTCGGCGTGTGGCAGGCGGCCTTCTCGGGCGAGGAGCGCGACCCCAACGGGCCCATCGGCGTCGTCGGCGCCGGACGCATCGGCGGTGAGATCGCCGCCTCGGAGCTGCCGGTCAAGGACAAGCTCTTCCAGCTGGTCAACCTGCTGGCCGGGTTCAACCTGGCGATCGGCATGTTCAACCTGATCCCGCTGCTGCCGCTCGACGGCGGTCACATCGCCGGCGGCCTGTGGGAGGGAGTCAAGCGCGGCTACGCCCGCGTGATGCGGCGGCCGGAGCCCGGCTACGTCGACATCGCCAAGGTGCTGCCGCTGACCTACGCGCTCGCCATGGTCATGATCGTCATGGCGGGGCTGCTCGTCTACGCCGACCTGGTCAACCCGATCAGGCTCTCCGGCTGAGGTCAGTCGCCCGTCGCCCCGTCGATCCGCTCGCGCAGCAGGTCGGCGTGACCGTTGTGGCGGGCGTACTCCTCGATCATGTGCACCATGATCCACCGGAGTGACACCTCCTCGCCGTGCCGCAGGCCCTTGCCGATCGTGTCGAGCGGGAGTCCGGCCGACACCTCGCGGGCATGGGCGACCTCGGCGCGCCAGGCGGCCAGCGCCTGCTCGCCGGTCATCGTGGCGATGTCGTCGAAGACGTCGTCAGGGCGGCCGTCGGTGGAGTGCAGGCGCGGGGCGTCCTCGCCCATGAGGTGCCGACGGAACCAGCCGCGCTCCACGTCGGCCAGGTGGCGTACCAGGCCCAGCAGTGACAGCGTGGACGGCGCCGCGGACCGCTCGCGCAGCTGGTCGTCGGTCAGGCCGGCGCACTTGATCGCCAGCGTCTCGCGGTGCCAGTCGAGCCAGGAGTCGAGCATCTCGCGCTCGCCGGCGATGAACGGGGGATCGATCCGGGGGTTGGTCATAACGTGTGATTATGGACCCGCCCAGGAGCCACGGCGCTGCCGGGGGCGCGGGAGGAGCCGGGGGCGTGACGGCCCCGCGGCCGGCGCGGGGAGGGCTCGGGGCCGGCCTGGGGCGCGCGAAGGGCTTGGGGCGGGCCGGCCGGGTCAGCCGTCCAGGAGCACGGGAAGGGCCGCCAGGCGCCAGGAGCCGGGCATGAGCTGCCGCTCCAGCTTCTCGGGCGGCACGGCCAGGCGTAGCCCGGGGAAGCGCGACAGCAGCCCGCCGAAGGCCACCTCGCCCTCCTGCCGGGCCAGCGCCGCCCCCAGGCAGTAGTGCAGCCCGTGGCCGAAGCCCACGTGAACCTCGCGCCTGCTGTCGGACTCGCGGGCGATGTCGAGCCGGTCGGCGTCGTCGAACCTGCGGGGATCGAAGTTCGCGCTCACGAGCACCGCCATCACCGGCTCGCCCCGCCTGAGCACGGCGCCGTCGAGCGCGACGTCCTCGACGGGGTAGCGCAGGCGGGTGCCGTGGACGGGTCCGCACCAGCGCATGAGCTCGTGGACGGCGCGCGGCATCAGTTCGGGCTCGGCGCGCAGCCTGGCGAGCTGGTCGGGGTGGGTCAGCAGGGCGGCGGTGCCGTTGCCGATCAGGTGGGCGGTGGTCTCGTGACCCGCCAGGACGAGCGTGAGCACCATGGTGACCAGCTCGGCGTCGCTCAGGCGGTCGCCGTCCTCGTCGTGGGCCCTGATGAGGCCGGTGAGCAGGTCGTCGGCGGGGGTGGCGCGCCGGCGGGGGATGAGGCCCTGGACGTATTCGATGATGCCGACGAGCGGCTCGGCGAGCGCGCCGGGTTCCATGCTGACCATGCGGGCGCCCCAGGCCCTCCACTGGGGGCGGTCGGCCTCGGGGATGCCGACCAGCTCGCAGATGACGGTGATCGGCAGCGGGTAGGCGTACTCCTCGACCAGGTCGACGACCCGGTCGGACGGCAGCGCGTCGAGCAGCCGCGCGCTGATCTCCTCCACGCGGGGCCGCAGCTCCATCACGCGCCTGGCCGTGAAGGCGCGCGAGACCAGCCTGCGCAGCCTGAGGTGGTCGTCGCCGTCGAGGTCGAGCATGCCGTTGGCCAGGAAGTCGGCGTACTCGGGCGGGACGCCCCTCGCCTGCGCGATCTTCGTGCGCGCGTTGTCGACCGTCCCGCCTGGCACGTTGCGCGGGTCGTTGACGAACCGGTGGTCGCTCAGCACGGTCCTGACGTCGTCGTACCGGGTGACCAGCCAGATGGGGGTGTCGTCATCCAGCCACGGGAAGGAGGCGCGGAGCACGGGCGCCTCCTCCCTGAGCGCGGCGAAGCCGCCGAAAGGGTCGGCCAGCAGGTTGGGATCCATCATGTTGACGGTCTTCATGAGCGCCTCTCGTGACCGAACGGATGATTTTGGTCATCGAGTCAAACGTACGCCTGCCGCCGACCCCGGGCAAGGAGCGTTCTTCGAGAGTGTGAAGAGGGGGCGTGGCCGAAGCCACGAGGCGGACGGCAGGGCACGGCCGCGTGTCCGCTCTGCGAAGGGGGCGGCTATGTTGACGATATGGCGTCTGACTTCGAGGCGCAGTCGCGAGTGGTTTCAGCCGGTTCGGTGCGGCGCATCGAACCCGCCGGTACGACCGCCCGCCACGAGTCACGCGTGCGGGACAACCATCGCCATGTCGTGTGCCGCTCCTGCGGTGCGATCGCGGACGTCGACTGCGCCTCCGGCCGCGCCCCCTGCCTCACCGCCTCGGATGACCAGGGCTTCGTGGCCGGCCAGGCGGAGGTCGTCCACTCCTGTCCCGGCTGTGCGACCAGACGCATTGCCCACTGATCCGGCAGTTCGGAGGAAGCAGATGAGCGACACCCAGAACAACGCCCCCTCCAGCGCGCAGGGCGTGGACCAGAAGGCGGCGGCCGGCTACCCGGTCGCCCAAGACTCCGCGACCGCGCATGGCAGCGAGAGCGAGAACCCGGCGATCCCTTCGCCGACCCCGAGGACCGGCGGTCGTCCGCGCACGAACCGGGACTGGTGGCCCAACCAGCTCGACCTCTCGGTGTTGCGCGCGCACTCATCCAAGGGCAGCCCACTGGCAGAGGGCTTCAGCTACGCCAAGGAGTTCGGCAAGCTCGACGTCGAGGCCCTCAAGCGGGACATCATCGAGGTGCTCACCACCTCGCAGGACTGGTGGCCGGCCGACTTCGGCCACTACGGCGGTCTCATGATCCGGATGAGCTGGCACGCCGCGGGCACCTACCGCATCCACGACGGTCGCGGCGGGGCCGGAGATGGCGCCCAGCGTTTCGCGCCGCTCAACAGCTGGCCCGACAACGCCAACCTCGACAAGGCCCGCCGGCTGCTGTGGCCGGTCAAACAGAAGTACGGCCAGAAGATCTCGTGGGCCGACCTGCTCGTGCTCGCCGGCAACGTCGCCCTGGAGTCCATGGGTTTCCAGACCTTCGGCTTCGGCTTCGGCCGCGAGGACGTCTGGGAGCCGGAGGAGATCTTCTGGGGTCCGGAGGACGCCTGGCTCGGCGACGAGCGCTACGCCACCGACACCGAGATGGTGCCGATCTTCGGCGCGACCGAGATGGGTCTCATCTACGTCAACCCGGAGGGTCCCCACGGCAACGCGGACCCGGCCGCGGCGGCGCATTTCATCCGCGAGACCTTCGCACGGATGGCGATGAACGACGAGGAGACCGTCGCTCTCATCGCCGGCGGCCACACGTTCGGCAAGACCCACGGCGCCGGCGTCGCGGACGACCATGTGGGGCCGGAGCCCGAGGGCGCGCCGCTGGAGGCGCAGGGCCTGGGCTGGCTGAGCAGCTACGGCACCGGCAAGGGCGGTGACACGATCACCAGCGGTCTCGAGGTGACGTGGTCCGACCGGCCGACGCAGTGGAGCAACCGTTACTTCGAGATCCTCTTCGGCCACGAGTGGGAGCTCACCACGAGCCCCGGCGGCGCGAAGCAGTGGGTCGCGAAGGACGCCGAGGCGTTCATCCCGGACGCCCACGACCCGTCGAGGAAGCACAAGCCGACGATGCTCACGACCGACCTGTCGCTGCGCGTCGACCCGACGTACCAGAAGATCTCCCTCCACTTCCTGGAGAACCCCGACGAGCTCGCGTCGGCCTTCGCCAAGGCCTGGTACAAGCTGCTGCACCGCGACATGGGTCCGGTCAGCCGCTTCCTCGGACCGTGGGTCGCCGAGCCCCAGCTGTGGCAGGACCCGGTGCCGGCCGTCGACCACGAACTCGTGGGCGACGCCGACGTCGCCTCCCTCAAGGCGAAGATCCTGGAGTCCGGCCTCACGACCGCTCAACTGGTCTCCACCGCCTGGGCCGCCGCAGCGAGCTTCCGGTCCACCGACAAGCGCGGCGGCGCCAACGGCGCCCGGCTCCGTCTCGAGCCGCAGCGCAGCTGGGAGGTCAACCAGCCCGAGCAGCTCACGACGGTCCTGGACACCCTCGAGGGCATCCGGCGCGAGTTCAACGAGGCCGGCGGCGCGAAGATCTCGCTCGCCGACCTGATCGTGCTGGCCGGCTCGGCCGCCGTCGAGAGGGCAGCGGGCGAGGCCGGCGTGGCGGTGACGGTGCCGTTCCGCCCGGGCCGTACCGACGCCACTCAGGAGCAGACCGACGTCGAGTCCTTCCGGGTCCTGGAGCCGCGGGCCGACGGGTTCCGCAACTACCTGCGTTCCGACGAGAAGACGCAACCGGAGGTGCTGCTCGTCGATCGTGCCTACATGCTCAACCTGACTCCGCCCGAGATGACCGTCCTCATCGGCGGCCTGCGTTCCCTCGGAGCCAACGTCGGCGGTACCCGGCACGGCGTCCTCACCGACCGGCCCGGCGTACTCACCACCGACTTCTTCACCAACCTGCTCTCCCTGGGCACCCGGTGGAAGGCATCGGACTCCGAGGAGCATCTGTACGAGATCCGCGACGTGGTCACCGATGAGGTGAAGTGGACCGCCACCGCGGTCGACCTCATCTTCGGCTCCAACTCCCAGCTACGGGCCCTCGCGGAGGTCTACGCCAGCCAGGACGCCCGCGACAAGTTCGTGACCGACTTCGTCGCGGCCTGGACCAAGGTCATGGAACTCGACCGGTTCGACCTCGCCTGACCCGTGAACGCCCCCGCCGCCGAGGGCGGCGGGGGCGGCGGAGGCGGCGGAGGCGAATCGGTCCAGGCGGCTCGCCATCGCCTGCTTTCAGTTCATCGAGACGTGGACGTGGTCGTAGTGGTTCTCGGTGATGCTGCCGCGGTCGGACATCGGCCGCCAGCCGCTGCCGCTGTTGATCCGCTGCCGCCAGATCACGTACTTGACGCCCAGGCGGGTCTGGTTCTTCACCGCCCACGCCGCGATCTGGTCGCCCAGCGTCCGGTTGACGGCCGCGGGCATGGAGCCGCCCGAGCTCATCATGAAGTCGCAGGCCCGTCCGAGGGGGTGTTCCCCGCTGCTGCCCGACCGGTAGCAGCCCACCTCGAACGGCAGCGCGAACGTCTTCTTGATGGTGTCGCGCATGAGCCGGGTGCGCGGGGTGATGTTGTCCGACCCGGCGGGAAGCTCGGGCGCCCAGCTGCCGTCGGCCTTGCGGCCAGGACCGGTCGGCACGAGGGCCTGCAGCTTCTTCTCGATGTCCTTGATCATGCCCTCGGCGGCCTTCCGGTCGCCGGCGACCTGCTCGGTCTCGGTCCTGATGCGGTCGGCGAGCGCGGTGGCCGCGTCGGCGGCCTGCTTCTTGGTGTCGCGCGCCGCGGCGACGTTCTTGACGACCGCGTCCTGTTCGGCGCTCATCTGCTCGAGCAGGGCGGCGGTGTTGAGGTCGGGGGTGAACAGCAGCGTCGGCAGGTCAGGGGTGCTGGCCTGGTAGCGCAGCTCGGTGATCCTCGAGGCCTCCTTCTCGGCCGTGACCAGCGTCTGCTCGGCCGCCGCGAGCTGTTTCCCGGCCGCTTTCGCGTCCTTCTGGGCCTTGGCCAGCGAGACGCGCTTGGCGTTGTAGGTCCGGATCAGCTTGTCGACCCGGGTGTTGAGCTTCTTCAGCTCGGTCCGCAACTGCGGTTCGGACGGCTTGGGGGCAGCCGAGACCGCGGTCGCGGAACCGATCACGAGGGACAGCGCGGCGACAGCACCGCATGCGAAACGGGACGTGGGGGACGCCACGAACGATCCTCTCCGTCTGCCGGCCGGGTTAGCTGACGGGTTCGGGCGGGAGAAGCCCTACCACACGCGTGGATTCACCCCAGGTTCTCGATGGGTCCCCGGCTCCGGGCAACGCGCCCAGGATTAGGCATGTGACGGCTGCGAAAGCCGACGAATCGGGATATTAGTAGTAAATCCCCCGTAATGCGACCTCAAGCGGACATTAATTAGTGATCTACTTGTGATCGAAGCAGCCGCGCCGCGTCCTCGGGCAGAACGTCGTTGACGAAGGCGCCCATCGCCGACTCCGAGCCCGCCAGGTACTTCAACTTCTCCGGCGCCCGGCGGATGCTGAACAGCTCCATGTGCAGGTAGGCCAGGTCGCGGCCGTGCCGTACGGGGGCCTGGTGCCAGGCGGCCACGTACGGCATGGTCACCCCGAACAGCCCGTCGAGCGCCTTCAGCACGCGGGTGTAGACGGGGCCGAAGGCGGCGCGCTCCTCCTGGGTGAGCGCCGCCAGGTCCGGAACCTGGCGGTGCGGGTAGAGGTGCACCTCGAACGGGTAGCGGGCGGCGGCCGGCACGAACGCGGTCCACAGATCGTTGGCGGCCACCACACGCTCGCCCGCCCGCTCGGCGGCAAGCACGTCGGCGAACAGGTTCGGCCGCTTGGCCGCGGCCGCCAGGTGCAGGCGGGTGCGCGGGGTGACGTAGGGGTAGGCGTAGATCTGGCCGTGCGGGTGCGCCAGCGTGATGCCGATCTCGGCGCCCCTGTTCTCGAAGCAGAACACCTGCTCCACGCCCGGGATCGCCGACAGCTCGGCCGTGCGGTCGGCCCAGGCCTCCATCACCAGCTCCACCTGCTGGTCGGACAGCGCCGAGAAGGAGGAGTCGTGGTCGGAGGTGAAGCAGACGACCTCGCAGCGCCCGACCCCCGGCCGCACCTCGCTCAGCCCGCCGGGGGCGGCGTAGGTGCCCAGGTTGGTGGAGAAGCTGGGGAAGCGGTTCTCGAAGACGGCGACGTCGTAGTCGGCGGCCGGGATCTCGGTCGGCTTGCCGGGCCTGGTCGGGCACAGCGGGCACTCGTCGGCCGGCGGCAGGAACGTGCGGGTCTGCCGGTGACCTGCCATCGCCACCCACTCCTCGGTGAGCGGGTCGTAGCGCAGTTCGGAGGCCGCGGGCCTGGGCGGCAGCTCGCGCTCGTCGATCGCGCTCCGGTCGGCGTCGTCGCGCCGGTCGAAGTAGATCAACTCTCGGCCGTCGGCCATGTGCGCGATGGTGCGCTTCACTTGATGTCCTCCGCGATGATCAGTTCTCCCGCCCGCTCGGCCAGCTCCGCGCGCGCCTCGTCCGGCAGGGCCGCGTCGCTGATGACGACGTCGGCCTCCGACAGCTCCGCGATCGTGCTGATGCCGACCGTGCCCCACTTGGTGTGGTCGGCCGGGACCACCAGGCGGTGTGCCGAGGCGACCAGTTCCCTGTCGGTCTCCGACTCCAGCAGGTTGGGGGTGGTGAAACCGGCCTTGGTGCTCATGCCGTGCACGCCCAGGAACAGCGTGTCGACGTGGAGCCGCCTGATGGCCGCGACGGCGACCGGGCCGACCAGGGCGTCGGACGGCGTGCGGACGCCGCCGGTGAGCACCACCGTGCGGTCGGCGCGCGGGCTGCGGTGGAAGACGTCGGCGACGGGGATGGAGTTGGTGATGACGGTGAGGTCCGGCACGTCGACCAGGTGGTGGGCCAGCGTCCAGGTGGTGGTGCCGGCCGACAGGGCGACGGCGGTGCCGGGGCGGACGAGCGTGGCCGCCCTGCGGGCGATCGCGTCCTTCTCCGGCTGCTGACGCATCGACTTGGCGGCGAAGCCCGGCTCTTCCGTCGAGCCGGGGCCGTTGATCGTGGCCCCGCCGTGCACCTTCTCGAGCAGGCCCCGCTCGGCGAGCGCCTCCAGGTCCCGGCGAATGGTCATGTCGGAGACGCCGAGCTCGCGGACGAGGTCGGCCACCCGGACTCCGCCGCTGCGACGGACGCGCTCCAGGATCGCCTGTTGCCGCTGTGGTGCGAGCATGTGCCCTCCTTCCAACAGATTCCACCAAATTATGACACAACTATGTTGAAACATGGGGAGTGGAATCTGGCGAAGGCCTTGTCCGGGCCGCCGCCTTCGCGAGAGGTTGGGATCATCACACGAGGAGGTAGGCGATGGCGAAGCGCGCCCGCAAGACCAAGGCCCGCAAGAAGAAGGCGGCCAACCACGGCAAGCGTCCCAACGCTCGCTGAGGCAGGACATCGGGTACACCGCGTACGCCGCGTACCCGATGTCCGCTCCCCCCTCCGGCGCCGCGGGCAGCGACCGCGGCGACCCCGTACAACGCGCTGACCGGCGCGGTTGCCTGCCTTCGTCACCGACGGTCGCGATAGTGTGACCCATGATGTCGCGTGGACTGCGGATCCTCATCGGCCTCGGTGCCGCGGTGGTCATCCTTGTCGGGCTCAGGCGCGCGAGCGCGATCATGGCCCCGGCCTTCCTCGCGCTCACGCTGACGATCGCCGTCAGCCCGCTGCGCGCCTGGCTGAAGCGGCGCGGCGCGGCCTCGTGGGTACTGGTGACCGTGCCGCTGACGGTCGTGCTGCTGGTGCTGCTGGCGTTCGTGGGTGCCCTGGTCGTCTCGATCGCACGGCTGGCCGGCCTGCTTCCCCAGTACGCCGACGAGTACCACCAGCTGGCCGCCTCCGTCACGCAGTGGCTGGCCGGCCTCGGGATCACCCCCCAGCAGATCAGCGCCGCCGTCAAGGCGCTGGATCCCGGCAAGCTCGTCCCGCTGGTGCAGGGCTTCCTGAGCGGCCTGCTCGACGTCGCCTCCGCGTTCATCGTGATCATCCTGCTGGCGTACGGCATGAGCATGGACGCGGGCCACATCCAGGCCGCCGTCCGCCGGCTGCAGAGCACCAAACCCGACCTCGTGCGCGCGCTGACCGACTTCGCCAGGGGCACCTGCCGCTACCTGGTGGTCTGCACCGTCTTCGGCTTCATCGTGGCGGTGCTCGACGCGGGCGCGCTGTGGCTGCTCGGGGTACCACTGCCGGTGCTGTGGGGGATGCTGTCCTTCATCACCAACTACATCCCCAACGTCGGGTTCTTCCTCGGGCTGCTTCCGCCCGCGCTGCTGGCCCTGCTCGACTCGGGCTGGGTCACGATGGTCTGGGTGATCGTCGTCTACACCGTGGTCAACTTCGTCATCCAGTCGGTGATCCAGCCCAAGTACGCGGGGGAGTCAGCGGGTCTGTCGACCACGCTCACGCTGCTGTCGCTGCTGGTGTGGTCGGTCGTGCTCGGCCCGCTCGGCGCCATCCTCGCCGTGCCCCTCACCGCGCTGGCCAGGGCCCTCGTCATCGACGCCGACCCCGGCACCCGCTGGGCGATCCCGCTGGTCAGCGGAGAAGCGCGGGAAGAGCGGCCGACACCGCCCGATGGAAGGTCGGGTACGCGTAGATCATCTGGCTGAGCCGTTCGACCGGGATCCTGGCGTGCACGGCCAGCGTCAGCATGGACAGCATCTCGCCGCCGCACGGACCGGCGCTCGTCGCGCCGACCAGGACACCGTCGGCGGCGACCAGCTTGACGAACCCCTCCGCCCGCGCGATCCAGCCGCGCGTCGAGCCCGCCAGGTCCGTGAGGGACACCCTGACGTCCAGCCCCCGCTGGCGGGCCTGGGCCTCGGTCAGCCCGACGGCGCCCACCTCGGGATCGGTGAACGTCACCCTCGGCACCGCGTGGTACTCCGCCTCGTACACCGGCTCGCCCAGGATCTGCCTGACGATGATGTCGGCGTGGTACATCGACATGTGCGTGAACGCGCCCTTGCCGACCACGTCGCCCAGCGCCCACACCCCCTCGGCGGCGCGCATCCGCTCGTCCACGGGGATCGCCCGCGCGCTCTCGTCCAGCCCGATCGCGCCGACGCCGAGCGCGGCGAGGTCGACCCTGCGGCCCGTGGCGACCAGCAGCCGTTCGGCCGTCACCCCCGCCAGCGTGAACCTGCCGTCCGCGTAGGCGACCTCGTCGACCTTCACCCCCGTGCGCACCCCGATGCCCTCGTCGGTGAACACCTTCTCCACCAGCGCGCTCGCCTCGGGCTCCTCCATGGACAGCAGCCGGTCCAGGCCCTCCAGCACCGTCACCTCCGCGCCGAACCTGGAGAACACCTGCGCCAGCTCGGCGCCGATGGCGCCGCCGCCCAGCACGACGAGCGACTCCGGCACCGTCTCCGTCTCGATCGCCTCGTGGTTCGTCCAGTACGGCGTGCCGTCCAGACCCTTGATCGGAGGGACGGCCGGCCGCGACCCGGTGGCGATCACGATGCCCCGCCGCGCCCTGATGACCTGCTCGCCCACGGTGACCTCGTCCGGCCCGGTGATGCGGCCGTGGCCCCTGACCAGCAGGCCGCCCTTGCCGGTGAAGCGGTCGGCGGCGACCTTGTCGTTCCAGTCGTCGGTCGCCTCGTCGCGGATGCGGCGGGCGACCGGGGCCCAGTCGGGCGCCAGGCCGCCCTGGGCGACCTCGTTGGCCGCGGTGACCATCATCTTGGAGGGGATGCAGCCCCAGTACGGGCACTCACCACCGACCAGGTTCGCCTCGACACCGGCGACCTCCAGGCCGGCGTCGGCCAGCCGCTCCGCCGCGTCCTCGCCACCGGGACCCAGGCCCAGCACGATCACATCGACATCCATCCACCCACGTTACGCCGCCCGCCCGGCGACGACGCGATGGCCAGGACCGGCTTCACCGCACCGCTCAGCGCTTCCCCTCCGCCAAGGAGAAGCCGGTCACGTGACGGGCAGGCCCGACAGCGACCGGGCGATCCGCTCCTCGGGCAGCGCGAAGTCCTCCATCTCGCCCGCCAGATAGCGGTCGTAGGCGGCCAGGTCGAAGTGGCCGTGCCCGCACAGCGCGGTCAGGATGACCTTCTCCTGCCCGCTCTCCTTACAGCGCAGCGCCTCGGCGATCGTCTCGGCCAGCGCGTGCGTGGGCTCGGGCGCGGGCACGATGCCCTCGGTCCTGGCGAACCGCACCCCGGCCGCGAAGCAGTCGGTCTGCGAGACGGCGACCGCCTCGAAGAGCCCCAGCTCGTACATGTGCGACAGCAGCGGCGACATGCCGTGGTAGCGCAGCCCGCCGGCGTGGATCGGGTCGGGCACGAAGTCGTGGCCGAGCGTGTGCATCTTCAGCAGCGGCGTGAACCCCGCCGTGTCGCCGAAGTCGTAGGCGTAGACCCCGCGGGTGAAGGACGGGCACGCCTCGGGCTCGACCGCCCGCAGCACCGGCGAGATGTTGCCGGCCAGCTTCTCCCGCAGGAACGGGAAGACCAGCCCCGCGAAGTTGGAGCCGCCGCCGGTGCAGCCGATGACGACGTCGGGCATCTCGGGAAGCTGCTTCAGCGCCTCCTCACCGATCACGGTCTGGTGCAGCAGCACGTGGTTGAGCACCGACCCCAGCGCGTAACGGGTGTCGTCGGCGGCCCCGGCCACCTCGACCGCCTCGCTGATCGCGATGCCCAGGCTGCCGGGCGAGTCGGGATCGTCGGCCAGCACCTTGCTGCCCGCGCCGGTCAGCGGCGAGGGGCTGGCGTGGACGGTCGCGCCGTACACGCGCATCAGCGAGCGGCGGTACGGCTTCTGGTCGTAGGAGGCACGCACCATCCAGACCTCGCACTCCAGCCCGAACTGGGCGCAGGCGAAGGCCAGCGACGATCCCCACTGGCCGGCGCCGGTCTCGGTGGTGAGGCGGCGGATGCCCTGCTTGGCGTTGTAGTAGGCCTGCGGCACCGCGGTGTTGGGCTTGTGCGAGCCGGCGGGCGAGACGCCCTCGTACTTGTAGTAGATGCGGGCGGGCGTGCCGAGCGCCTTCTCCAGGCGGTGGGCCCGCATCAGCGGTGTCGGCCGCCACAGGCGGTAGACGTCGAGCACCTCCTGCGGGATCTCGACGAACCTGTCGGTGCTCACTTCCTGGGCGATCAGGTCCATCGGGAACAACGGCGCCAGATCCTCCGGCCCCACCGGCCGCATCGTGCCGGGATGCAGCGGCGGCGGCGGAGGAGCGGGCAGGTCGGGAACGATGTTGTACCAGTGACTGGGGATCATCTCTCCATACTGGACCCGTCACGCTTCGCGTTCCAGTGCTACCTGTCTGCGAACTTCCGGGACCACCTCCTCGGCGAACAGGTGGAGCTGCCGCTCCTGGTCGCCCTCCGCCCAGAACACGAACGAGTCCATGCCGAACCCGACGGCCAGGTCGGTCAGCTCGGCCACCCACTGGCTCGCGGGCCTGTCCGGCCCGATGGCGCCGTTGATGTTGTAGACCCGCCGCAGGTCGGACGGCTTCCTGCCCGCCTCGACCGCCGCCTCGTCGATCCTGGCGTGCAGCTCGGGCAGCCGCTCGGGCGGCGCCCACGGCGAGGACGGCAGCCAGCCGTCGGCCGCCCGGCCCGCCAGCGCGAGCCCCTTCGGGCCGCCCACGCCCAGCCAGATGCCGATCCCGTGCGCGGGCGAGGGTCCGGCCTGCGCGCCGCGCAGACGGTAGTGCTCGCCCTCGAAGCGCCGGTTGCGCTCGCCGCTCCAGATCTGCCTGATCACCGAGATCGCCTCGCCGAGCGCGTCGATCGCCGCCCCCTTGGTACGGCGCGGCCCGCCGTACGCCTCGATGGCGTCCCAGAAACCGCCCGCCCCCAGCCCGAGCTCCACCCGCCCCCCGCTGAGCAGGTCCAGGCTGGCGGCCGACTTGGCCAGCACGGCCGGCTGCCGCAGCGGCAGGTTCGCCACGTCGGGGAAGACGGTCACCCGCTCGGTCACGGCGGCGATCACGCTGAGCAGCGTCCAGGTGTCGAGATACCTGCGCTGGTACGGGTGGTCCTGGACGCCGATCAGGTCGAGACCCAGCCGGTCGGCGAGCCTGGCGTGCTCGATCACCGGGTCGCCGGCGTCGGGCACGAGGAAGTAGCCGAACTGGAGAGGTCGTCCGTAGTCGCTCATGTCCCCGCAAACCGCGGGCCGGCCCGGGAGATTCCGGCTGAGTATGGACCTACTCATGCGGCGGCCACCGCACCGGCGCACCGTGGGCGCATGAACCCCATCGCCCGCATCAGGGACGACGTCGACCAGCTCGCGGCCAGGGCGGAACGTCTCGTTGCCACGGGACAGGTGCCCGTCGCGACCATCGAGAGACTCGTCGGCGAAGGCGTGGCCAAAGGCGCGCCGCTGTACGAGCGCATCATCGCCGCCGCCGCCGACCACCCGCCCGCGGGCTTCCTGTCCAGGGGAGCGCGTGCCGTCGCCGCCGTGGCCCGGATCTCGGCCGGCCCGCCGGGAAGGGAAACGCCGCTGGGCACGGGGTTCATGGTCTCGCCCCGGCTGCTGCTCACCACCAGCCACGTCCTGCCCTCGCCCGCCGCGGCGGGCGGCGCGGTAGCGGAGTTCGGCGGCGAGGAAGGCGCCGGCGACCGGCCAGGGACACCCGTCAGGTTCAGGCTCGACCCGGACGGCTGCTTCCTCACCGACGAGCGGCTCGGCTACACGCTCGTCCTGGTGAAGGCCGCCGCCGACGGCAGCGAGGCGGGCGCGATCCTCGGCTGGAACCCGCTCGTCGCCCGGCAGGGGAAGATCGTCGCAGGGGAGCCGGTGAACATGGCCGGCCATCCGCCCGGCCATCCGCCGGGCCGGGCGACGGAGATCTCCGTCCGGCACAGCCGGCTGCGGGAGCAGACCGCGCAACGGCTGCTCTACACCACCGGCGGGCCCGGTGGCTCGGGCTCGCCGGTGTTCAACGACCAGTGGGAGGTCGTCGCGCTGCACCACGGTCCGGCCGACGACTCGCCGAGCCCGGGCGCGGAGACGGATGAGGAGGTGCGGGGCTCGGGGGTACCGGGCTCCGGGCTGCGGGGCTCGGGGGTGCGGGGCTCGGGGGTGCGGGTGAGCGTCATCCTCGCCCACCTGGCGGGGCGCGAGGTCACCGCGGGGGTGCGGGCCCTGCTCGCCGAGATGGGGCCCGCCGCGGGGCTCGGGACGCCTGCCGTACCGGTCGCCCGGCCGCCCGCCGTCCAACCCCTCAGGGCGCCCGCCACCGCTCTCGCCGCTCGCCCCACCGCCTTCGGCGGCGGCAGGCGCCTGCTGTTCCTGCCCGGCGGTCCCGGCGAGCATCGCGACCACGCCGGCCCCGTGGCGCTGCGCAGGCAGTGGACGGCCGGGCTGAACAAGGGACTCACCCTCGCCGACCTGCCCACCCTCGACCCTGGCGACGTGTGGCTGCCCTTCTACGCCGACCGGCTCGTCCCGGCCGGCCCCGAGCCCTCCGCCGGGTGCGCGGCGCCCACCTCGCCGACCGCGCGGCTGCTGTACGAGCAACTCGTCGGCGAGGCGGCCATGATGGCGGGCATGCCGTCCGACTCGCGGCGCGAAGGGCTGCTCACCGGCCTGGACGGCGCGCTGTCCTGGCTCGCCTCCGCCACCAACCTCGACCGGCTCCTCATCGCGCGCGTCTTCCGCGACGTCGCCGCCTACCTCGACGACCCCCCGGTACGGCACCGCGTGCTCGACGCCGTCCTGCGCACCCTGCCGCGCTCCGGCGCCCTCGTCATGGTGGCGCACGGCCTCGGTAGCGTCGTGGCGATGGACCTCATGGCCTCGCTGCCGCCAGGCGTGGAAGTGCCGCTGCTGGTCACCGCGGGCAGCCCGCTGGGCCTCGACGCCGTGCACCGCCACCTCCTGGCGGGCGGGCCCGCGCGCCCGCCGAGGATCGGCGCCTGGCTCAACGTCTGGTGCCCGTCCGACCCGGTGTGCATCGGCTGCCCGCTGGACGACGACTGGAAGGGACAGGTCGACGAACGCGCGGTCGACAACCCCCTCCAACGCGCCCACGACGTGGAGGAATACCTGTCGGACCCGGCCGTCGCACGCGCCGTCGCCGCCGCCTTGGCATGATGTTCGCCCGGAAGGCCCGCACGACAGACGGACAGGGGCACGATGCTCAAGCCAGGAGATCCCGTACGGCTCGGGCCGTACAGGTTGCTCGACCGGCTGGGCGAGGGAGGCCAGGGCGCGGTCTACCTCGCCGAAGGACCCGACGGGGCGCGGATCGCGGTCAAACTGCTGCACGCCCGCCACGCCGACCGCCCCGACGTGCGGGCCCGCTTCCTGCGCGAGATCGAGCTGGCCAGGCAGGTGGCCGAGTTCTGCACCGCGCGGGTCCTCGACGCGGGCGAGAGCGACGGCTCCCTCTACGTGGTGAGCGAGTACATCGACGGCGTCTCCTTGCAGAAGAGCGTCGAACGGGAAGGCCCCCGCTCCGGCGCGGCGCTGCACCGCATCGCGGTCGGCACCGCGACCGCGCTGGCCGCCATCCACCAGGCGGGCATCGTCCACCGCGACTTCAAACCGGCCAACGTGCTGCTCGGGCCGGACGGCCCGCGAGTCATCGACTTCGGCATCTCCAGGGCGCTCGACACCGTGGGCACCACCACGAGCGGCGTCGTCGGCACGCCCACCTACATGTCGCCCGAGCAGATCGGCGGGCAGCGGGTGGGCGCCGCCTCGGACGTCTTCAGCTGGGCGGCGACCATGGTGTTCGCCGCCACCGGACGGCCCGCCTTCGGCCACGACAGCATTCCCGCCGTGCTGCACCGCATCCTGACGGCCGAGCCTGACCTGTCGGCCATCCCCGCCGACCTGCGGCGGTTGCTGGCGCAGTGCCTGGCCAAGGATCCCGCTGCGCGCCCCACCGCCTCCCAGGCGATGCTGTCCCTCATCGCCCACCGCCCCGCACCCGCCGGTCCCACTTCCGCCGGCCCGCCGCCTGCGGGGCCCATGTCCACCGGACCCTCGCCCGGTCCTGTGCCTGCGGGGTCTGTGCCGACCGGTCCGGCGGCCGTTGGTCCTGTGCCTGCGGGGGCTGCGTCTTTCGGTCATGTGTCTGCCGGTCCCGCGCCTGCGGGGTCCGTACCGACCGGTCCGGCGCCGGTTGGTCCCGTGTCCGCCGGAGCTGTGCCGTTCGGACCCGTGCCCGCCCCGCCCGGGGCCGACGGCGGGGCCGCGGTCGCCTGGGCTGGGACTGACGGCGGACGCGCGACGCCCGCGCCCGGGGTGACCGGGCCCGCTCCGGGTTCCCGCGCTCTCCAGGGACGGGCGCTGGACACGGTTCCGGGCAGGACCAGGAGGAAGGTCGCCTACGGCGTGGTCGCCGCCGCCTGCGCGGCCCTCGTCACCGGAGCGGCAGTCGTCGTGCCAGCATGGCTGGGCACCGGCACGCCCCGCCCCACCGTCGGCCCTCTGGCCTCCACCGGCGCCCCCGCGCCGGCCACCCACACCCCGCCGACCTCCGCCCGGACCTCGTCACCCACCCCGCCGACCCCGGCTCCGGCCCTGTCGCCGTGGTCCGGGAAGGCGGTCGGCACGGCGCTCGGCACCCTGCGCGGTCACACCGACGACGTGGAGACCGTCGCCACCACCACCGTGGACGGCAGGCCGGTCGCGGTCTCCGGCTCCCAGGACCGCACCGTCCGGCTGTGGGACCTGACCGGACGCAAACTCCTGGCCACGTTCACCGGCCACACCGACGGGGTGCGCGAGGTCGCCGTCACCGACCTGGACGGCACGCCGATCGCCGTCTCCGGCGGCGACGACGGCACCGTCAGGGTCTGGGACCTGGCCCGTCGCGAACCGCTCGGCAAGCCCATCGACCAGAACGAACCGGTGTTCTCCCTGGCGGTGACACGCCACGGAGACCGCACCGTGGTGATCACCGGAGGCGGCGACGGCAACGTACGCGTGTGGGACCTGGCCACCCGCAAGCAGGTCGGCCAGACGCGACGCGGCGCCCATGACGGTGCCGTCTTCTCCCTCGCCGCGACCGACGACGGCACGTTCTACACCGGGGGACAGGACGGCGAGGTCAAACGCTGGAGCCTCGACGGCGGCGAGGGGGCGAACGTGACCACCCACTCGGGATACGTCTCGGCGATCGCGACCGCCACGCTCGACGGCGGGCCGGTCGTGCTGTCAGGCGGCGGAGACCAGGAGGTGTGGGTGGACGAGCCTGCGGGCGGCGAGCGGCGCCTGCCGTACCGGGGGCACTCGGGATGGGTCTACTCGATCGCCGTGGCCGAGGTGGCGGGCCGGACGCTGGTCGTCTCGGGCGGCAACGACGGCTCCGCCAGGGTGCACGACCTGGCGACCGGCAAGGACGTGGGCAGGCCGTTCAAGGACCACGACCACAACGTCTTCGGCCTCGCGACGGCCGTCGTCGGCGGAAGGACGGTCGTGGTCAGCGCCGGAGGCGACGACACGCTACGGGTGTGGCGGCTCACCTGAGCGCCAGGGGACGACGGGGATCGGCTCACCTGGGCAGGATGGGCGGCCGGGGCAGCAGCACGGGACGGCGGGGATCGGCGCGCCTGAGCGGCACGGCCGGCCGGGGTCGGCTCACCGGAGCAGCACGGGGTGGCGCGGATCGTCGGTCTTGACCGCCACGTCGGCCGACTCCGCGGGGGCCACCTCGCGCTCGTAACGCTCGTAGGCCGGCAGCCGCCAGGCGTCTCCGGGGTCGGTGCGCCGGGTCAGGGCCGCCCGCGACAGCCACAGGTGCACGGTCAGCTCGGCCGGCAGGCCCCGCCCGAGCAGCAGCGTGCCGTCCAGCAGCAGCACCCCGCCCTCCGGCAGCGTCTCGTACGGCGCGCGGGTGGCGCGGTCGGTCACGCTGTTCCACAGCGACGGGACGATCCGGCCGGTGCCGCCGGGGGAGAGCGGGTCGAGCACCTCCCTGCGCAGGCCGCCCTCGTCCAGCCAGTCGTCGTAGAAGGCGTCGGGGTCGGTCCTGCCGTACTCCAGGCGCAGGGAGGCCGCCCGCAGGAAGTCGCCGGCCGACACCCGCCGCACCGCGCGCCCGCGCACCCGCAGCGGCTCGACCAGGTCGTCGGCCAGCAGATCGGGCCGCGCCGGCGGCGCGCCGTCGACCAGCACCCGTACCCACGCGCCGCGCGGGTGCCGTGCTACGCGCTCGGCCAGTTCCTCGACCAGCGACGCGGGAGAGATCGGCCGCAACGCTAGCGGTCCCGGCCCAGGGCCCGCCGCAGCTCGTCCCGGGTGAGCCGCCGGTTGTAGGGCGGCGTGTCCGGCTCGAACCTGCGGCCCTCCGCCAGCGGCCCGGCGTCGACCACGTCGAACCCGAACGCGTCCGTCAGCTCGGCCACCACCCGCTTGGCCGCCTCGTCGTCACCCGCGATCGGCAGCGCGCGCCTGCCCGGCGTGCCCTCAGGCAGGCCCTGCGTGGCCAGGTCGCGGTAGTAGATGCTGTTGAACGCCTTCACCACCCTGGCGTCCTTCAGGTGCGCGGCCAGCAGCTCGCTGCTCGTCGTCTCGCCGGAGTCGAGCTCGGCGACGTGGCCGTCCCTGGCCGGATAGTAGTTGTTGGTGTCGATCGCGATGGTGTCGATGGGCGGCACCTCGCGATAGCTGCCGAACGGGATCGTCACCACGACCACGTCACCCGCACGCGCCGCCTCCTCCGCCGTGCCGGCCCGCGCCCGTGGCCCCAGCTCCTCGACGAGGTCGGCGAGGGTCTCGGGGCCGCGCGAGTTGCTGAGGACCACTTCGTGGCCTGCCGCGACGGCCAGCCTGGCCAGCGTGCCGCCGATGGATCCGCTGCCGATGAGTCCGATAACCATGGACGTAACCATGGACGCGGCAACACGGCGCCGCCATCGCCCTATTCCGTCGTCGGGGCCGCTCTGAGGTGCGCTCTGAGGTCCGCTCTCAGGTCCGCTCTCAGGTCCGCGCGATGACGAGGAACTCTCCGTCCCCTTCCCCGACCGGCTGCCGGTGCCACCCGCCGTGGATCCGCTCCACCCGGAATCCGGCCTCCGCCAGGGAGGCGCGCAGTTCCTCCTCGGTACGGAAGCGCAGCGTCGAGGTGCTCAGCAGCGTCTCCCCGTTCGAGAAGGCGTAGTGGTAGGTGAAGCTGACCCTGCCGTCCTGGACGTCGGTCACCTCCACCCAGGTCTCGGCCTCGGCACCGTCCGGGAGGCGCACCAGCTCGCGCGAGTCGGTCGGGTTCCACCGTTCCCAGGCGAGATTCCGGGGATCGCGCGAGTCGAACACCAGCCGGCCCCCTGGCACCAGCGACCGTTCGAGCGCGGCGAGGACGCGCTTCCACTCCTCGTCGTCGACGAAGACCTGCGCCACGTGGCTGGTCATGACCGCGACGTCGAACGCGCGCTCGGGAAGCACGTCGGCGGTGCCCTCGATCCAGGTGACCCGCTCGGCGCCGGGCTTGGCGCGGGCCGCCTGCAGCGACGCGCGGGCCGGATCGACGCCGGTGACCGTATGGCCGGCCGCCGCCATGCCCAGCGCCAGCCGCCCGGTCCCACATCCCAGATCCAGCACCCGGGCAGCGGGAGTCTCGCCGACCACGGCGAGGAAGAAGTCGTCGTCGCGACCCCAGATGTACATGGCGTCGTAGACCGCCACCAGCCGGGGGTCGTTGAACTCGGCGTCCTGCATACGGAGATCGTATTCGCCCGGTGCGCCGCCTTCTCCTGGCAGCCGAAGCCGCTTCACCGCCCGCGCCTTTGTCGGCGAGTTCTGTTCAAGAAGATGAGCGGGAGGCGTTCTGGACCGAGCTGGGCGGCTCGGCCACGATGAGGGCATGACGGAGAACGGATCAGCGCGGCCGCCGACGGCGGGCGGAGGAGCAGGGTTGCGCCTGAACTGGTCGGCACTGGGCGCTCTGGCGGGTGCGGCCGCCGCCGTGGTCGCGCTGATCGCCTACCTGGTGCCGCCGACCCCACCTCCGCAGCCCCCGTCCGACGCGGTGGCCCCTACCCCGGCCCTGCAGTCGTCGTCACCAGATCCGGTGACCACCCCGCCCGCACCGCCGACCCCGCGTCCATCGCCTGAGTCCAGCACGCCGCCTGAGTCCAGCACGCCGCCCGAGCCAACACCGCCGAGCTCCACGCGAGAGGACCCGGATTCCTCGGCACCGCTGGCAGCGGTCCGGCCCGGCGGCTGCGACGAGGCGGCGGCGGCGCTGACCGCATACCGCCGGAACGCCGGGTCCGTCCGCAGCAGCCAGGCAGCCGCGGCTCAGCAGACGCGCCACGACCTGATGGGCGCGGTCCTCGACGCGCAAGGAGTGGTGGGGGCGAAGATCAGTCGGCTGGCCGCCGAATTCCAGGAACTGAACTTCCGCTTGACCGGCATGACCGGCGGCGATCCCAACCAGGTGATCGCGGATATCAACACAGACGTCGCGGAGCTCAACAGGCTGTGCGGATCCGTCTGACCTGACGACACGTCACAGCCGGACCGGCGCGCGACGGCCGCGGAGCAGCGGGAGTCACCAGGTCCGCGCAGGAGCGCACGCCGCCTCAAGGGCTGCTCTGATCTACCGGCACGCCGCCAGAGACCAGGACCAGGCCGTCGCGCAGGCGCTCGGCGGGCATTCAGGGGCAGCGAAGAGGAACCAGGCATCCACGGCAGCGAAGAGGAACACAGAAAGTAGGCAACGGGCACGGAAGATCGGAAAAAGCGTCTGAAGACCACGAAAGGCCAGGTCTCCCTTGCCGGGTGACCTGGCCTTTCGCCTGTCTGAGCGGACGACGGGAATCGAACCCGCGTAGCTAGTTTGGAAGACTAGGGCTCTACCATTGAGCTACGTCCGCGCGAGCCGGTCGAAGTCTGGTCTAGACTTCATCCGGTCGTCAGGGCGTAAGCGTACCGGAGTCCCGGAGCGCATGCGTAACTGACGTCGCGGGGCGTGGCGCAGCTTGGTAGCGCGCCTGCTTTGGGAGCAGGAAGTCGCAGGTTCAAATCCTGTCGCCCCGACTGCCGTGCCTGCCACGAGGCCACTCCACGAGATCGGGAGTGGCCTCGTGCGTGTCCGGCGGGCGGGCAGGCGCTCATGCGCGTCGTGGCGGCCGTCCTCGGCGCCGCGAGACCCCTCCGGTGGTCGGGCGGAACACCATCAGGCATGATGACCCTGAGTGGGGAGTCGCGTGCCGGGGGTGAGCATGTCGATGGACGACGAGGTGCGGGCCGGGTCGGTGATGCTCACCAGTGACTGGATGGCCGTGATCCGGTCCAGGGAGCGGGCCCAGGCCGACGCCTATGTGGACGATCCGTGCGCCGCCGCCTTCGTCACCTCGGAGTCCGAGGCGAGCTACGACGAGATTCGCAGCAAGGGGCTGCCGTCAGAGGTGGTGCCGATCAGGGGGCGGCTCGGCGACGCGACGCTGCTCGAGTCGGGCGTACGGCAGGCGGTCTGCCTGGGCTCGGGCACCGATTCCCGCGCCTACCGGCTGCCGCTCGACGAGGGCTTCAGTTACTTCGAGGTCGACCTGCCCGGCCAGCTCGCCGGCAAGGCGGAACTGCTCGGCGCGGCCGGGTTCACCGCCAGATGCCGGGTGGAGGTCGTGGAGGCGGACCTGCGCGAGGACAGCTGGACGGCCGCGCTGCTCGCCGCGGGCTTCGAACCCGGGCGGCCGGTGCACTGGATCGCGGAGGGGCTGTTCTACTACCTCACCAAGCCGCAGGGGAGGGCACTGGCCGAGGCCATGAGCGCGCTGTCGGCGCCGGGCTCGTGGTTCACCTTCGACGGGCCGCACGACCGGTTCCTCGCCGATCCCGCCCGGCAGGAGTTCCTGCGGCAGATGAGCGAGCGCGGCTCGCCGTTCGTCGGCTCGTTCCACGATCCGGTGGAGTGGCTGGCTCCTTACGGCTGGCTGGCGCAGGCGGCGCTGCACCGCGACATCGCCGACGGGCGCTGCGACTGGCTGCCGCCGTTGCCGGAGCGGTTGCGGGCCCCCATCCAGGACGTCTGGTTCGTCCGCGCCTGTCAGGCCTGACATCGTCGCGGGAGCAGCCGGGTTCACGCCGGTCGGCCGCCAGGGCCGCAGGACTGACGGATGGACGGCGCCCCGACGGCGGGCGGGTTCGTGAATGGCCGCGGTCGCGTGGACAGGGATGCCGCGACGGCGGCGAGCCGGTCAGGAAGACGGACCGGAAAAGCCAGCAGGAAAAGACGAGCCGGGAAGACGACTCAGGACGGCGAGTCGGCCTCGGTGTGGAACAGCGCCCAGACGGCCTTGCCGCCGCCGTCGAGGCAGTCCCAGCCCCACTGCTCGCTGTAGGTCTCGACGATGTAGAGGCCGCGCCCGTTCTCGGAGATGAAGTCGGGTTCCTTCGGCATGGGCACTTCGTCGCTGGGGTCGGCGACCGCCAGCAGGACGTGCGGGGCGGCGCGCATCAGTAGCAGCGTGATGTGGCGGTTGCCCCTGGCGTACCTGACCGCGTTGGTTACCAGCTCGGAGACCACCAGGGCGGCGTCGTCGCCGAGCTCGGACAGTCCCCAGTCGTTGAGGGTCGAGCGGGTGACGTCCCTGGCCGTGCGGACGGAGTCGGCCTTGAAGGGGAGGGGCCAGGAGGTGGTGTCCGGGAAGTCGTCGTGGAGCAGGCGCTCGAAGCCGACTTCACGCGTGATCTGCAGGCAGGTGGCAGCGGCCAGAGGGTCCTCCACCATCCCGCCGTACCTCCACTAATCCCGAATTAGTGCATATGTCAGTGATTGCCCCCGATATGCACTAGGCCATCATGGGTCACGACAAGCCACGCTGCAAGACCCAAATGCACGTGCAGCTGCAATGTGCAACAGCATTGTGATTACTGGCATGGGGGACACACGGCTGAGACCTTGTCATGGAAGCTGGAACTAGTGACACTGTGTGCGGACCGAAGAGGGAGGCATTGTGACGCAGCACCCGCCGGGGTCGGGGCCAACGGCTCTGCGCATCCTCCTGGGCTCCCAACTTCGCCGGTTGCGTGAGTCGCGGGGCGTCACGAGGGAAGAGGCCGGTCACCTCATCAGGGGCTCCGAGTCCAAGATCAGCCGCATGGAGCTCGGGCGCGTCGGGTTCAAGGAGCGCGACGTCGCCGACCTCCTCACCCTGTACGGCGTGGCGGAGGAGAGCGCCCGCAGGGCCGTGCTCGACCTGGTGGCCACCGCGAACGAGCCGGGCTGGTGGCACCGGTTCAACGACCTGCTGCCCTCGTGGTTCCAGGCGTACGTCGGCCTCGAGGAGGCCGCGGCCCGCATCAGGACGTACGAGGTCCAGTTCGTCCCCGGCCTGCTGCAGACCAAGGAGTACGCCAGGGCGGTCATCACCGCCGGTTCGGCGGGGGTCGGCGGCGAGGAGATCGCCCGCCGGGTCGACCTGCGCCTCGAGCGCCAGCGCGTCCTCGACCGGCCCGGCGGCCCCGTCTTCTGGGCGGTGATCGACGAGGCCGCCCTGCGCCGCCCCATCGGCGGTGCCGACGTGATGAAGGCCCAGCTCGAGCACCTGATCGAGCAGATGCGCCAGCCCAACATCACCATCCAGGTCATGCCGTTCGACTTCGGCGGCCACAGCGCCGAGGGCGGCGCGTTCAGCATCCTGCGCTTCCCCGACCACGACCTGCCCGACGTCGTCTACGTCGAGCAGCTGGCCGGCGCCCTCTACCTCGACAAGCGCGAGGACGTCGACCGCTACACCGAGGTCATGGAACGCTTGTGCGCGGTCAGCACGACACCAGACGAGACCGTCGAACTGCTGAACAAGATCAAGGACGAGATCTGAGCCGCGCTTCGTCGTGCTTCGGTGCACATCTGCCCTAGACTGGCGTGCGGCGTTGGACATTCGCCGGTGCGAGCATGCCCGACACCGATCATGTGGGCGCGGCGCGTGAGCCGCAGATCTGGACGCGCCCGCGGACACTCAAGCTTGATCAAGGAGACCACCCCGTGAAGACCGCTGTCGAGGAGCTCAGCCCGACTCGGGTGAAGCTCACCGTCGAAGTGCCGTTCGACGAGCTTGGCCCGAGCATGCAGGCGGCGTACAAGAAGGTCGCGCAGCAGGTGCGCGTCCCCGGTTTCCGCCCCGGCAAGGTCCCGGCCCGCATCATCGAGCAGCGCTTCGGCCGCGCGGTGGTGCTGGAGGAGACCCTCAACGACGCGGTGCCGAAGCTGTATGGTCAGGCCGTCGACGAGGTCGACCTGTTCCCTGTCAGCCAGCCTGACATCGAGGTCACCAAGATCGAGGACGGCGAGCAGATCGAGTTCACCGCCGAGGTCGACATCAGGCCCAGCTTCGAGGTGCCCGACTTCGCCGGCATCGAGGTGACCGTCCCGGCCGCCGAGGTCACCGACGAGGACATCAACGGCCAGCTCGACGCGCTGCGCCAGCGCTTCGCCACGCTGACCGGCGTCGAGCGTCCCGCCGTCAAGGGCGACTTCGTCGTGATGGACCTGCGCGCCGAGATCGACGGCGTCAACCTCGAGGAGCAGCAGGCCAACGAGGTGTCCTACGAGGTCGGCGCGGGCTCGGTCCTGCAGGGCCTCGACGACGCGCTCGAGGGCATGTCGGCCGGCGAGGAGAAGACCTTCCGCACCGAGCTCGTCGGCGGCGAGAACGCCGGCGACGAGGCCGATGTGATCATCAACATCAAGTCGGTCAAGGAGAAGGTCCTTCCCGAGCTCGACGACGAGTTCGCCCAGCTGGCCAGCGAGTTCGACACCCTCGAGGAGCTGAAGGACAGCATCCGCGAGCAGGCCCGCCGCAACAAGCTGGTCGACCAGGTCGTCCAGTCCCGCGAGAAGGCCCTCGACGCCCTGCTGGAGAAGATCGACATCCCGATCCCCGACAGCGCGCTCAAGGCCGAGCTCGACGCCCGCAAGCACAACCTCGACCACCAGATCGCCGAGAGCGGCCTGAGCCGCGACGCCTTCTTCCGTCTCTACCAGACGACGGAGGAGGAGCGCTTCGCCGAGTTCGAGACCCAGTCGGCCAAGGCCATCAAGAGCGGCTTCGTCCTCGACAAGATCGTCAAGTCCGAGGAGCTGGGCGTCAACGAGCAGGAGCTGACCAACTTCGTGGTCCGCCGCGCCATGCAGATGGGCGTCGCGCCCAACACGCTGGCCCAGCACCTGTCCGACAACGACCAGCTCACGCTGGCGATGGTCGAGATCGTCCGCGACAAGGCCAAGACCGTCGTCGGCGACGCCGCCAAGGTCGTCGACGAGGCCGGCAACGAGGTCGACCTCAAGGCCATCTACACCGAGATCAACGGCGAAGAGGTCACCGAAGAGGCGCCCGCCGACCAGGAGTAAGCACTCCGCGTTCTGCCGAAACCCCCGTTCCTGCTCCCGCAGGGCGGGGGTTTCGCCGTTTTCGGGGCAGGCACTCACGAGAGGCCGATCGACGGGGGAGTCATGGGGGACGAGCTGTTCTTCCTCGCGCTGGCGGTCGCCGTGGCCCTCGTGGCGGGCCGCGTCCTGGCCCGCCGCCTGCTCGTGCCGGAGGCGATCCTGCTGGTCGCCTTCGGCCTGCTGATCAGCCTGCTGCCCGGGGTCGACGACGTGCGCGTCGACCCCGAGATCGTGCTCAACCTCTTCCTGCCGCCGCTGGTCTTCCACGCCGCCTTCCTCACCGCGCCGCGGGAGACGCGGGCGGACGCCGGCCCCATCGCCATCATGGCCTTCACGCTGACGTGCGCGACGGCGCTCGTTGTGGCGGCCGTGACCGGCTGGGCCGTACCGGGTCTGCCGTGGGCGGCGGCGCTGGCGCTCGGCGCCGCGGTCGCGCCCACCGATCCCGTGGCCGCGACCGCGGTGCTGAAGCGGGTCGGCGCGCCCCGCCGGCTGGTCACCATCCTGGAGGGGGAGAGCCTGGTCAACGACGGGGTCGCCCTGACCATGTTCGGGCTCGCGCTGGCCGCGCTCGACCATCCGGTCACCGCCGCCGACACCCTGGTCGAGCTGGTCAAGGTCGTCGCCGGCGGCATTCTCTGGGGCATCGCGGTCGCCGGACTCGTCGGCTGGCTGCGGCCGCTGGTCAAGGAGCCCGGCGCGCAGATCGTGCTGTCGCTCGTCACGCCGTTCGTGGCCTACCTGCCCGCCGTGGAGCTCGGCCTGTCGGGCGTGCTCGCCACGATCGTGGTGGGCTTCCGGCTCGGCACCACCGGGCAGGGCCTGCTGCAGCCCGCCTCCCGGCTGACCGGGCAGGCCTTCTGGGAGGTCCTGGTCTACCTGCTGGAGTCGACGCTGTTCGTGCTGCTGGGCCTGGAGATCACCGACGTGTTCGGCGCCATGCCCGGGCAGTCGTGGTCGCGCCTGCTGGTCACCGTCGTGGCGGTCATCGCGGTCGTCGTGCTGCTGCGGATGTTCTGGACGCTCGTGGTCGTGCCGCTGCTGCGCTTCAAGCGCTTCGAGACCATCGACGTACGGCAGCGCGTCGCGATGGGCTGGGCCGGCATGCGCGGAGCGATCACGCTGGCCATCGCGCTGTCCATCCCGTTCGACGTGCCCAACAGGCAGATACTGCTGTTCCTGGCCGCCTGTGTCGTCCTGGCCACACTTGTGGGCCAGGCGGCGACACTGCCGTGGCTACTGCGCAGACTCGGACTGGGGGAGAGCGAAGCCGAGATCAAGGAGGAGGCCGTCGCCCGCGCGGCCACGCTGGAGGCCGCCCTCGCCCGCATCGACGAGCTGGCCGCCGACGACCGCATCGACGACCGCACCGCCGACGTCTACCGGCAGCTGTTCGAGCTGCGCCTGGACACCGTGCGCTCGGTGCTCGGCGAGGACGAGGGCAGGCCCGAGATGGGCAAGCTCAGGAAGGAGCTGGTCAAAGCCCAGCGGGACAAGCTCAACGAGCTGTACCGCAAGGGCCGGATCAGCGTCGCGACCCAGCGCAAGCTGCTGCACGAACTGGACCTCGAGGAGCGCAGGCGCGCTTCCGGCGGGCACTGACGCCGACCTGCGCCGACAGCGAACAGTCGGTGGACCGGGCATGACCTGTGGGCCGTGCGCGTTAAGGTCACAAGCAAAGCCCATCGATTACGACGCATCGGAAGGTGACGCTGTGACCAGCCCGCCGACCTTCTATCAGCCCGAGTCGCGAGGCCGTGAGAACGGCTCGTCCTTCCGGCTTGAGGACCAGCTGTACCAGCGCCTGCTGCGTGAGCGCATCATCGTGCTCGGCACGGACGTCAACGACGAGATCGCCAACCGCATCTGCGCCGAGTTGCTGCTGCTCGCGGCCGACGATCCCGACCGCGACATCTACCTCTACATCAACTCGCCTGGTGGTTCCGTCACCGCCGGCATGGCGATTTACGACATGATGGAATACGTGCCGAACGACGTGGCCACGGTTGCGATGGGCCTGGCGGCTTCCATGGGGCAGTTCCTGCTCTGCGCCGGCGCCCCTGGCAAGCGTTACGCGTTGCCGCACGCCCGCATCATGATGCACCAGCCCTCGGGCGGCATCGGCGGCACCGCCGCCGACATCGCCATCCAGGCTGAGCAGATGCTCTACGTGAAGAAGACGCTGGCCGAGCGGATCGCCTTCCACACCGGCCAGCAGCTGGACCAGATCGAGGCCGATTCCGACCGCGACCGCTGGTTCACCGCCGACGAGGCCAAGGACTACGGCTTCATCGACCACGTGGTCCGCAGCGCGCGCCAGGTGTCCTCGCAGGGCACCGTTTCCTAGGGGGAGCTGAAGTGAACATCGAGAGCCGCTACGTTCTCCCCTCCTTCGTCGAGCGCACGTCGTACGGCGTGAAGGAGATGAACCCGTACAACAAGCTCTTCGAGGACCGCATCATCTTCCTCGGAGTGCAGATCGACGACGCGTCAGCCAACGACGTCATGGCTCAGTTGCTGACGCTGGAGTCGCTCGACCCCGACCGTGACATCAGCATCTACATCAACTCGCCCGGCGGGTCCTTCACGGCCATGACGGCGATCTACGACACGATGCAGTTCGTCCGGCCGGAGATCCAGACCGTCTGCCTCGGCCAGGCCGCCTCCGCGGCGGCCGTGCTGCTGGCCGGCGGCACCCCGGGCAAGCGCTTCGCGCTGCCCAACGCCAGGGTGCTGATCCACCAGCCCTCCACCGAGGGCGGCGGCCAGGGTAGCGACATCGAGATCCAGGCCCGTGAGATCCTGCGCATGCGATCGCTCCTTGAGGAGATCATCGCCAAGCACTCGGGCAAGGCTCCGGCCGAAGTTCGTAAGGACATCGAGCGCGACAAAATTCTCAACGCCGATGAGGCCAAGGCGTATGGTCTGATCGACGACATCATTCCGGCCAGGAAGAAGCGAGCTCAGGCCGTCGCTTCCTGATCGAGACGCGACGCACCGGAGCGCTGCCCAATTGGGCACGTTCCGGTGCGACTCGCCGCCAGGGGGCTCACTGAGGGCCCAGAAGACGGTAACGTCGAAACCTGAGCGGTTCGGACCGGGTCCGAAGGATCGGATCGCGGGAGCAGGGCGGTCCCACGCAAAGGAGTTTCTGGGGTGGCACGCATCGGCGACGGTGGAGACCTGCTGAAGTGCTCTTTCTGCGGGAAGAGCCAGAAGCAAGTCAAGAAGCTCATCGCCGGTCCCGGCGTCTACATCTGCGATGAGTGCATCGATCTCTGCAACGAGATCATCGAGGAGGAGCTGTCGGAGTCCTCCGAACTCAAGTGGGACAATCTGCCGAAGCCGAGAGAGATCTACGAGTTCCTCGACGCCTACGTCATCGGCCAGGACAAGGCCAAGAAGGCGCTCTCGGTGGCGGTCTACAACCACTACAAGCGGGTGCAGTCAGGCGACCGCGGCAGGGACGACGGCCTCGAGCTGGCCAAGTCCAACATCCTGCTGCTCGGTCCGACGGGATCCGGCAAGACGCTGCTGGCGCAGACGTTGGCCAAGATGCTCAACGTGCCGTTCGCCATCGCGGACGCCACGGCGCTCACCGAGGCGGGATACGTCGGCGAAGACGTCGAGAACATCCTCCTCAAGCTCATCCAGGCCGCCGACTACGACGTCAAGAAGGCCGAGACGGGCATCATCTACATCGACGAGGTCGACAAGATCGCCCGCAAGAGCGAGAACCCGTCCATCACCCGCGACGTCTCGGGTGAGGGCGTGCAGCAGGCGCTGCTGAAGATCCTGGAGGGCACGACGGCCTCGGTGCCGCCGCAGGGCGGGCGCAAGCACCCGCACCAGGAGTTCATCCAGATCGACACCACCAACGTGCTGTTCATCTGCGGTGGCGCGTTCGCCGGCCTCGAGAAGATCATCGAGTCCCGGGTCGGCAAGAAGGGCATCGGCTTCAACGCCATCATCCGGTCGAAGGAAGAGATCGACTCCGCCGACATCTTCGGCGACGTGATGCCGGAGGACCTGCTGAAGTTCGGGATGATCCCCGAGTTCGTCGGCCGGCTCCCGGTCATCACCTCGGTGCACAACCTCGACCGCGAGGCGCTCATCCAGATCCTCACCGAGCCGCGCAACGCCCTGGTCAAGCAGTACCGCAAGCTGTTCGAGATCGACGGGGTCGAGCTCGAGTTCACCGACGACGCCCTCGAGGCGATCGCCGACCAGGCGATCCTGCGCGGCACCGGTGCCCGGGGCCTGCGCGCCATCCTCGAGGAGGTGCTCCTGTCGGTGATGTACGAGGTGCCCTCCAGGCAGGACGTGGCGCGCGTGGTCATCACCCGGGAGTCGGTGCTGGAGCACGCCATCCCGACGCTGGTCCCGCGCGACCAGCTGGCCGCCAAGCAGCAGCGGACCCCGCGCGAGAAGTCGGCCTGACCGCAGGCCGTCCGTACGCCGAGGCCCCCGGAGCACAAGCGTGCTCCGGGGGCCTCGGCGCGTCCCGGGGGTGACGATTCCACGGAAGTCGCCCGAGGTCTCTAAACTTGACCGCGTGACAACGCCAGAGCTGCCTACCCAGTACACGCCCGCCGACGTCGAGACCCAGAGCTACGAGCGCTGGGTAGCAGGCGGTTACTTCGGCGCGGACCCGGGCAGCGGGCGCGAGCCGTACTCGATCGTGCTGCCGCCGCCCAACGTGACGGGTGTGCTCCACATCGGCCACGCGCTCGACCACTCCGTCCAGGACGCGCTCACCCGCCGCGCCCGCATGCGCGGCATGGAGACGCTGTGGCTGCCCGGCATGGACCACGCCGGCATCGCGACACAGAACGTCGTCGAGCGCGAGCTCGGCAAGGAGGGGCTGTCCCGGCACGACCTCGGCCGTGAGGCGTTCGTCGAGCGCGTCTGGCAGTGGAAGGACGAGTCGGGCGGCAAGATCCTCGGCCAGATGAAGCGCCTGGGCGACGGCGTCGACTGGTCGCGGGAGCGCTTCACCATGGACACCGGGCTGTCGCGCGCCGTCCAGACCATTTTCAAGCGGCTCTTCGACGACAAGCTGATCTACCGCGCCGAGCGCATCACCAACTGGTGCCCGCGCTGCCTGACCGCGCTGTCCGACATCGAGGTCGAGCACAGCGAGGACGAGGGCGAGCTCGTCTCGATCCGCTACTCCGACGAGATCGTGGTCGCCACCACCCGTCCCGAGACGATGCTCGGTGACACGGCCGTGGCCGTCCACCCGTCGGACGAGCGCTACGCGCACCTGGTCGGCACCGAGGTGGAGCTGCCGCTGACCGGGCGCAGGATCCCGATCGTCGCCGACGAGCACGTCGACCCCGCCTTCGGCACCGGCTGCGTCAAGGTGACGCCGGCGCACGACCCCAACGACTTCGAGATCGGCCGCCGCCACTCGCTGCCGTCGCTGACCGTCATGGACGAGCGCGGCGTGATCACCTCCCATGGCCCGTTCCTCGGCCTCGACAGGTTCGAGGCGCGACCGGCGGTGGTCGCGGCGCTGCGCCAGCAGGGCCTGATCGTCGCCGAGAAGCGGCCCTACCTTCACGCCGTCGGCCACTGCTCGCGCTGCAAGACCGTGGTGGAGCCGCGGCTGTCGCTGCAGTGGTTCGTCAACGTCGCCCCGCTCGCCAAGGCCGCCGGCGACGCCGTCCGTGACGGGCGCACCCGCATCCACCCGCCGGAGCTGGCCAAGCGCTACTTCGACTGGGTCGACGACATGCACGACTGGTGCATCTCGCGCCAGCTGTGGTGGGGCCACCGGATCCCGGTCTGGTACGGCCCGGCCGGCGAGGTGGTGTGCGTCGGACCGGACGAGGACCCGCCCGCGGGCTACGTCCAGGACCCGGATGTGCTCGACACCTGGTTCTCCTCGGGGCTGTGGCCGTTCTCGACGCTCGGCTGGCCGGCGCAGACGCCCGAGCTGGCCCGCTTCTACCCGACGACCGTGCTGGTGACGGGATACGACATCCTGTTCTTCTGGGTGGCGCGGATGATGATGCTGGGCCTGTACGCGATGGACGGCCAGCCGCCCTTCCGCACCGTCGCCCTCCACGGCATGGTCCGCGACCAGTTCGGCAAGAAGATGTCGAAGTCCTTCGGCAACGTGGTCGACCCGCTCGACTGGATCGACCGCTACGGCGCCGACGCCACCCGTTTCACCCTGCTGCGCGGCGCCAACCCCGGCTCCGACGTGGCGGTCAGCGAGGAGTGGGCGGCCGGCTCGCGCAACTTCTGCAACAAGATCTGGAACGCCACGCGCTTCGCGCTCATGAACGGCGCGACCACCGGCGAGCTGCCCACCGCGCTGACGTCGGCCGACCGGTGGATCCTGTCGCGGCTGCAGACCGTCGTCCGCCAGGTCGACGAGGCGTTCGAGGAGTTCGAGTTCGCCAAGGTCGCCGACCTGCTCTACCACTTCGCGTGGGACGAGGTCTGCGACTGGTACCTGGAGCTGGCCAAGGTCCAGCTCGCCGAGGGGCTCGACCAGACCCGCATCGTGCTCGGGCATGTGTTCGACGCGCTGCTGAGGCTGCTGCACCCGTTCGTGCCGTTCGTGACCGAGGAGCTCTGGCGCGCGGTCACCGGCGGCGAGTCGGTGGTCGTCGCACCGTGGCCGGTGGCCGACGACCGCTACGCGGACCCGGCGGCCGAGGCGCAGATCCTCGCCCTGCAGGAGCTGGTGACCGAGGTGCGCCGTTTCCGCTCCGACCAGGGCCTCAAGCCGGGCCAGAAGGTCGCGGCCAGTCTCACGCTGGAGGGTACGGCTGTCGCCGCGCACGAGAGCGCCATCCGGTCCCTGCTCAAGCTGCAGGAGCCGGGCGAGTCGTTCATGCCGACCGCCTCGTTCGTCGTCGGCGAGGTCACCGTCGCCATCGACACCGCGGGTGCCATCGACGTGGCGGCTGAGCGCAAGCGGCTGGAGAAGGACCTGGCCGCGGCGCGCAAGGAGGCCGCGCAGGTGGCGGCGAAGCTGGGCAACGAGCAGTTCATGGCCAAGGCGCCGGAGGACGTGGTGGCCAAGGTGCGGGCCAGGGCGGAGGCGTCCGCCGCTGACATCAGCCGGCTCGAGGCACAGCTGGCGACCCTGCCCACCGGCTGATCGGCGTGGACAGCGGAGGGCCCGGAGTCGTGCGCGGCTCCGGGCCCTCCGGCATGTTTGGCCAACGCGAACCAGGGGAAAACTGATTCGTTACCGAAGGTGGACGCCGGACCTCTGGCTGGCTGCTACAGTTTTCAAGGCGGGGCAACGCGGCCTACGGGTCTTCGGAAACGAAGGTCACGCAAGGGCTGCTAGGCTCCCGTCACTCCCTCTGAAACACTTCGATCTTCGGGCGGCGTCCACGCGATTGGACAAGGACCGAATGATGGAGTAGGTTCAGAGGGTTGCCCCGGAAGCGGGGTGGTCGAGATTGTAGCTGGTTCGCCCGGTTTGACAGCAAGTCGGACGAAACGGTAAAATTAAGACACAATGAACGAAGCGAGTGCGACCGGGTGGTTGACGGTGAACGCGTCCGTTTCTTGAGAACTCAACAGTGTGTTAAAAGCCAGTGCATGAAAATATCATG